>NZ_JBWKZF010000002.1:0-319344 GCF_059424195.1 Caulobacter sp. GW456-12-1-14-TSB4 | reverse complement strand
GGCCTGGCGGGACGGGCAGGGCGGGACGCCGGTAGCGATCTCGGCTGGCCAGTCGGCTTTCGTCGCCGAGAGCGTCGCCCAGGCCGTCCGCGCCAAGGCCGCGCGCACCGAAGATGTGCTGGCCTGGCGGCGGGGCGAGATCGTCTTCGACGGCGATACGGTCGCGTCGGCCGTGGCCGAGTTCAACCGCTACAACGAGCGCAAGATCGAACTGGCCGATCCGGAGATCGGGCAGCGGACCATCGTCGGCTACTTCCTGATCGACCAGCCGGAGAAGTTCGCCCTGGCCGCTTCGCGCATGACCGGCGGTGCGGTGCGCGAGGATGGTCAGCGCATCGTCATCGAAAATTCACAATAAAAGCGAGGCCTTCGGAGAAGGAAAACGCGGTCGCCAAGCATCTTCCCTGCACAAGTCGACAAAAGGGGTGCGACAGTGCTTGGTCATCGCGGTAAGAATTTCATTCTATCCTTGGTTGCGTCTACCGCGATCGTTCTTCCACTGAGCGCTCACGCCGAAACTCGGCGTTTCGACATTCCCGCTCAGCCGGCCTCTAACAGTCTGCCGCAGTTCGCGCGCCAAGCGGGTCTGCAGATCCTGGCGCCCGCGCCGCTGACCCGGGGCGTGCAGACCCAGGCGGTCTCGGGCGCCTTCGAGCCACGCGCGGCGCTTGAAAAGCTATTGGCCGGCACGGGTCTTCGCATCGCCTCGCAGGACGGCGCGGTGTTCACGCTGGACGCCGGCGGCGCGCGATTTCCCGCCGGCCAAGGCGAGGACACCAACGCCGTCGACGCCCTCGTTGTTACCGGCACGGCGCTCCAGAACCAGGAAGCCATCGCCACCCGGCGCAACTCTCTGACCGTCGTCGACACCCTGACTCAGGACGACACCGGCGACCTGGCCGACCAGTCGCTGGCCGAGGCGCTGAGCCGCGTTCCCGCCGTCAGCACCATGCAGGTGCTCTACGGCGAGCAGGAGAGCCAGTACGTCGCCGTGCGGGGCATCACGCCCGACCTGAACTACGTCTCGGTCGACGGCATCGGCATGATCTCGGTCGCCAACCAGGGCGCGGGCCAGCGCCGAGTGGACCTGGCCCTGATCCCCAGCCAGGCGGCCCGCACGACCGAGATCTTCAAGACCTTCACGGCCGACCAGGACGCGGGCGCGATCGGCGGCGTGATCAACATCGTGCCCTACAGCGCCTATGGCCGGGGCAAGGACAAGTTCTACATCGACACCTTCGTCAACTACGTCACCAACAATGACGTGCCCGGCGGCAACAGCCTGGGCGGCTACAAGGACTCGCCGTGGAGCGGCGGGATCAAGGCGCTGTGGAGCCACCGCCTGGGCCCTGACGACAAGTTCGGCCTGGTGCTCAGCGGCACCTACCAGCAGCGCTCGTACGACGACGTCAAGCGCAACCCCAACGCCCGCACCTACTATACCGCGAGCGGGGCGGCCACGACGCCCGACCAACCCAACTGGAACGGCTTCGACCCCGCGCCCCAGGCGATGGTCGACTACGAATTCACCAGCTTCATCAAGACCTACGGCGGCTCGGCGACGTTTGAGTTCAAGCCGTCGGACCGCTGGTACAGCTCGCTGATGGTCTATGACTACAAGCAGACCGAGGACCAGACGAACAACGTCTTCACCCTGCGCGCCTTCGCCAACCTGTCCAACCAGACCCAGCACACCGGCACGCTGAAGGTCCCCGACGTCCGGACGGCCTTCAATTACGACCGCTTCGAGAACGAGGCCCGGGGCGCGCTGTTCAAGACCCGCTACGACATCGATGAGCGGACCAATATCGAGTTCCGCGCCGGCTACAACACCAACACCTTCTACGACCTGGAATGGGCCAACGCCTACCAGGCCAAGCCGACGAACCTGTCGATCAACTACGACATGGGCCATCCGTCGGTGCGGTTCACGCTGGACGGTACGGAGGGGCTGACCGATCCGGCCAAGTATTCGCTGCTCACCGCCGGGGACACCCTGACCAAGGCCAAGGGCACGGCCACCGAGTTCAAGCTCGACTTCACCCGCAACTTCGACGCCGACAGCCTGGGCTTCGGCTACAAGGCCGGGGTCGGGTCTCGCCGGTTCGAGATCGATCGCAACCTGGATCAGACCGTCTACACGCCGGGCAAATCGACCCTGGTCGGCTATGACTACACGCCGAGCGGCTATCGGCCGTGGCTGTGGAACTATCCGGTGGTGTGGGTGAACTACGCCAAGTTCCGCCAGGACATCCTGCCGACCCTGGCGACCAACGCCGCCTCGTCGGCCAGCGCCTCGCTGGCCTCGGACTACCGCTATGATGAGACGATCTCGTACGGCTACGTCTCGGCGCTCTACGCCCTGGCTCGCACACGCTTCATCGGCGGCCTGCGCCTGGACGCGGCCGACTATTCGGCCGACGTGCCGGTGTCGGTGGGCGGCGTCTTCAAGCCAGGCGCGACCCGCTATAAGGGCGACTACACGCACCTGCTGCCGTCGTTCAACATGGTCCACGACTTCAGCGACAATCTGCGCCTGAAGGCCGGTTACAGCCGCACCCTGGGCCGCCCCGCGCCCGAGGACATCGCCCAGGCCGAGACTCGCAATGACGTGAGCTTCACGATCTCGCGCGGCAATCCCGACCTGAAGCCGCGCCGGGCCGACAACTTCGACCTGACGCTGGAGACCTATTTCAATGGCTCCAAGGGATTGGCCAGCATCGGCGGCTTCGCCAAGTCGGTGAAGGACGACATCTATGCGCTGAAGGAGGAGGAGCTGATCGACGGCTTCCGCTACACGATCAGCACCCCGATGAACGCCAACAAGTCGACGCTGCGTGGGATCGAGGTCCAGTACATCAACAACGCCCTGCCGGGTCTGCCCGGTCCGCTGAAGGACAAGGTCGGCGTCGCGCTGAACGCCACGCGCACCTGGGGCGACATGGACTACATCGTCGACGGCAAGGTGCTGCACATCGACCGACTGCTGTACCAGCGCAACTGGATGGCCAACGCGGCGGTGTTCTACAAGCTTCCGCACGATGGCGAGGCGCGGGTCGGCTATAACTGGGGCGACGCCTACTACGACGGTATCGGCGCCAATCCCTGGCTGAACCGAGGTCCTGAAGCCCGCGGGCAGATGGACGCCACGGTGCGCTATCGCATCGCCGGCGACTGGATCGTCAAGCTGCAGGCCAAGAACATCCTCAACGAGGACCTCTACCTGGGCTACGACGCGAACCTGAAGGAACGCCGGGCCGAGATGAAGAAGGGGCAGTCCTTCTTCCTCAACGTGATCTACCGTCCGTGAGCGCCGACATGACGATGCAACGCAGGCGCCTGATCCAGGCCGGCGGCCTCGCGCTGCTGGCGAGCGCCGCCTCCGGTCCCGTCTGGTCGCAGAGCCTGGGCGCCTATCCGTTCACGCTGGGCGTGGCCTCGGGCGATCCCGCGCCCGACGGCTTCGTCATCTGGACGCGGCTGGCGACCCGGCCGCTGGAGCTGGGGGGCGGCATGCCCTCGCGCATCGTGCCCGTGGGCTGGGAAGTCGCCGAGGACGAGGGATTCACCCGCATCGTCGCCACCGGCAAGGCCACGGCGCGGCCGGAGTTGGGTCATTCGGTCCATGTTGAGGTCGAGGGCCTGAAGTCAGGTGCGCGCTACTGGTACCGCTTCTCGGCCGCCGGCGAGACCAGCCGGGTCGGTACGGTACGCACAACGCCCGCCGCTGGCGCCCGCGCCGACCGTCTGCGGATCGGCGTGGCCGGTTGCCAGCACTACGAGGCGGGGCTGTTCACGGCCTACAAGCATCTGAGCCAGGAGCCAGACCTCGACGTCGTCTTCCACTATGGCGACTACATCTACGAAGGCGCGGGCGGGAAGGGCTGTCCGGTCAGCAAGGACGCGGCCGCCAAGGGGAGGGTCTGCTTCCGCGAGCACGCCGGCGGCGAAATCTATTCGCTGGACGACTACCGCCGCCGCTACGCCCAGTACAAGACCGACCCGGACCTGCAGGCCGCTCACGCGGCCGCCGCCTTCCTGTCCTCGTATGACGACCACGAGGTCGACAACAACTGGGCCGGAGACGACGATCAGGACGCCACACCGCAGGAAATCTTCCGCCTGCGCCGGGCGGCGGCCATGCAGGCCTGGTATGAGAACATGCCGGTGCGGCGGTCGTCGTTCCCGGTCGCCGGCGCCCTGCGCATGCATCGCCGGATCGACTGGGGCGACCTGTTGCGTGTCCAGGTGCTGGACACCCGCCAGTTCCGCAGCGGCCAGATTTGCGGGGCAAAGGCGCTGGACCGCTGCTTGCCGGTGGGATCGAACCCGCGCCCGACCATCCTGGGTGAGACCCAGGCGGCCTGGCTGGAGCAAGGTTTGAGCGGTGGCCAGCGCTGGAACCTGCTGGCCCAACAGGTGATGGTCATGCCGTTCCTTTATCCCGCCGCGCGCGGCGCGGGCCGCACCAATCTCGACAGCTGGAGTGGCTATGCCGCCAGCCGTGAGCGTCTGGTTTCAGCCATCCAGGCCCGCAAGCTGACCAATGTCGTCATCGCCACCGGCGATGTGCATCAGCATCACGCCGGCGTGGTGCCGGCCCGGGAAGGGGCGTGGGACAGCCCAGCCGTCGCGACCGAGTTCGTCTCGACCTCGATCAGCTCGGGTGGCGACGGCGTCGTCCTGTCGGACGAGTGGAAAGGCGCGCCCGCCGATAACCCGCACTGCAAGCTGTTCGACGCCCGACGCGGCTATCAGCTGTTCGATATCGGCCGCGACGTCTGGCGCACCGACGTCAAGGTGGTCGATCGGGTCACGAGCCCCGGCGGGTCGCTGTCGACGATCGCCCGCTTCGCCGTCGAGCCCGGCCGGGCGGGCCTGTCCTCGGCCTGAACGCACTTGGTCGTGAGGCTAGGTCGAGGTGTGGTTCCGTCGCCGCGTGACCACATTGGCCCGTGCCCGCGTCAGGATGGCGTCGGAGCCATAGACCAGGGCCGGTTGGCCCAAGAGCTTCTCGATCGTCCGGCGGACCGGGGTCTCTCGGTCATAGGCGGCGCGCAGTTCGGCGGCGCGCAGGGCCACGCGGGGCGGGCGGCGCTCCTCGGGGGTCTGGAACAAGCCCAGGAAGTCGCCGATGTGCGGCTGCGACAAGAAAAGCGCCAGCGGGGCCGAGAGGATCAGGCCCAGATAGACCGGGCTGGACCACCAGAACATCACCGGGTCCAGGGCGAAGACCAGAGCCGCGGCGGCGACGCCGATGCCCATGTGGGCGCGGTGTACTCGCCAGGCCTCGCGCTTGGTCAGGCGGCCGGGGTCGCGCTGCTGTGTCGCCCAGCCGGCGTCGCGGCCGATCAGCACCTGCAGCACCGAGACGCTCTGCATCAGCATCAGCACGGGGGCGACCAGGGCCGACAGGACGATCTCCATCAGCATGCTGGCGACGAAGCGATAGCCGCCGCCGAACGCCTGACGCTGAGCGCCGCTGCGCAGGATCAGCGCCGCCGCCATCAGCTTGGGCGCGATCAGCAGGGCCATGGTCAGGCCCCACAGCCAGGCGGCGGCGTCGGCGCGGATCAACGCCGAAGCGCCGCCTTGCTCCATCCAGACCCCGGCGCCGGCGATCAGCAGGAACAGCCACAGCGGCGAGGTGGCGTAGGACAGCACGCCCCGCAGCAGGTGCAGGCGGCTGACCCAGTGCAGGCCCTTGGCGCCGATCACGCCCAGGTGCTGCAGGTTGCCCTGGCACCAGCGGCGGTCACGGATGGCCATGTCAAGGATCGTGGGCGGGGTCTCCTCGTAGGAGCCGTGCAGGTCGGTCGCCAGACCGATCTTCCAGCCGCCCCGGCGCATCAGGGCCGCCTCGACGAAATCGTGGCTCATGATGTGGCCGCCGAACGGACGGCGACCTGGCAGGTGCGGCAGGCCCGCCTGCTCGGCGAAGGCGCGCGTGCGGATGATGGCGTTGTGGCCCCAATAGTTGCCTTCGGCGCCCGACCACCAGTCCTGGCCGGCCGCCAGCATCGAGCCATAGGCGCGCGAGGCGAACTGCTGCAGGCGGGCGAAAGGCGTCTCGCCGTTAATGATCGAGGGCGAGGTCTGCAGGAGGCCCAGCTTCGGATCGCGCTCCATGCGGTGGGTCAGGCGGATGATGGTGTCGCCGGTCATCAGGCTGTCGGCGTCCAGGATCAGGAACTGCTCGTAGGATCCGCCAAAGCGCTCGACCCACTCGGCGATGTTGCCGGCCTTGCGGTCGGTGTTCTTGACCCGGCGGCGGTAGAAGATCCGAGCCTTGGAGCCCAGCCGCGCGCGCAGCCGCAGGACGCCGACGGCCTCTTCGCGCGCGACGCTTTCGACCCGCGTGTCGCTGAGCACGAAGAAGTCGTAGAGCTCGGCTACCTCGCGCTGATCGAGCTCCTCGTACATGGCCTGGATGGCGGCCAGGATGCGGCCGGGATCCTCGTTATAGGTCGGGGCCAGCAGGGCGGTGCGGGTCATGATCACCGGCTGCGGCTGCTCGCGGCCTTCGGCGCCGCGCCAGCAGGTCCAGAAGCCGCCGACGGCGCTCATGAAGGCGAAGGCCACCCAGGCGAACAGCAGGACGAACAGGCTGAAGGCGATCCCATCGACCAGTGTCAGGCCGCCGGGCGAGAACAGCATCGCGGTGATCGCCGCCGTCGCCGCGGTCAGGACGCCCGATCCGGCCAGCAGGACCCAGCGGCGTCCGGAGATGTCCGTGCTGGTCACCGGGGTCAGCCGGCCCTTGCGCAAGTCTTGCGGAGGCATGGCCACGGGCTTCTCGGCCGGGATGAACTCGGCGAACGAAACGGGCGCGGGCCTGGCCGGCGTAGGGGCCAGTTTCAGCGCGGGGAGGGGACGGGCGCTCCTGCGCCGCGGGGAAGACAACAAAGCCACTATACTCTTGGTTCGGGGGCGGCGGGGCGCGGTTGCTCTCGAGAAGGCCAAGTTCTCGACGGCCAGGTTGGTTTCATGGAGAGGTCGGAAAAATCAGCGCCGTCCACGTTTCGCTTATTGGACGCCCATGTTGCCGCAAGATTACGCGGACATCGGCGGGTTCCGCGCCATCGCAGACCACATCGAAGGTCACCCGCCACAAAGCGTCGTTCTCGGCCTCGTGGCGCGCGCCCGGATAGTGGGAGAGCTGGCTGATCTTGCCGTTGCGGGCCGTGACGTCGGCCTCGATGTCGATCGCCGTGCGCAGAGCAAGCAAGTTGGCGCCCCGGAACTCGATGGCGATCCTGCGGCCCTCGGTCACCAGTTCGCCCCCCGGCTGACCTGGTCGGCCCGAGCGGGTGGCCACGACCGTGGCGAGGTCCGTGTCGGGCGCGTCGCTCGTCCAGCGCAGGCGGTAGTTCAGCGCGACATGGCTCCCGGCCTTGACCGGCGCGGCCGGCGTCCAGAAGGCGACGATGTTGTCGTTGGTCTCGCTGTCGGTGGGGATTTCGACCAGGCGGACCGAGCCCTTGCCCCAGTCGCCGATCGGCTCGACCCAGACACTGGGCCGGCGTTCGGAAGCGGCCTGCTCGTCGTGATAGTGCTCGAAGTCGCGGTCGCGCTGGATCAGGCCGAAGCCCTTGGGGTTCTCGTCGCTGAACACGCTGGTGACCACGCGCTTGGGACTGGAGAGCGGCCGCCAGATGCGTTCGCCCGCGCCGGTCCAGATCGCCAGGCCGTCGGAATCGTGGATTTCGGGCCGCCAGTCGACCGCCGGGTTGGCGCGGTCTTCGCCATACCAGAACATGCTGGTCAGCGGCGCGAAGCCAGGCTGGTCGAACGCGCGGCGGAAATAGACGCTGGCCTGGACGGTCTGGGTCAGGGCCAGGCCGTCGCGTTCATTGACGAACTTGTAGGCTCCGACGATGCCGGGACTTTCCATCAGGGCGTGGATGACCAGGCGGCCGGCGTTGTCGCGCTCCAGCCAGACCTCGCGCCAGTCGGGGAATTCCTCGGGCTGGACGGCGTAGGTGTCGGCGGCGATCGCGCGGGCCGACAGGCCGTACTGGCCGAACGGGGCCGGGGAGCGGAAGTACGAGGCGCCGTGGAAGACCAGCCATTCGCCCCGGTCGTCGCGACTGATGGCCCGGAAGCCCGAGAAGCCGGCCTTGGCGGGCAGGGCGCGCAATGGGCTGTCTACCCGCGAGGAGAACATGGTCGGGTCATAGGCCAGCGGCCGGGCGCGGCCGTTCTCGACCAGGTTGATGGCCACGGTCTTGGAGACGCCTCGGCTGAGCGGGAAGAGCTCGATACCCCAGTCGCCGCCCCACAGCGGCACCTTCGTCCGATAGAAACCGACCGCCTGAGCGGCGTCGTAGTCCATGGCCTGGACTTGAGGCGGTGGCGGGGGCGGCGCGACATAGGCGCGGCTGGCCAGGGCGCGGGCGCGGCGTTGGACGACGTCGAACGAGAAGCTCGCGGAGCGAGCGTCGGCCGGACCGGACGGCAGACTGGAGGCGACCGCGCCTCCAGCCAGAAGCGTCAGGGCGGCGCGGCGATCAAGCAGGGACAATAGAAACCTCGGGCGGATACCGACTCGGCGCGCGGATAAAGGAGACTTGGGGCCGAAATGGTTCAACCCTCGACACGATAAAGTTGGTTTCAGCCGAAAATGCCTTGTGGCCAGCACGTCGCCCGGCGCGCTGGATCGGTCATGCCCACCGTGAATTGAAGGCGACGGGCGAGGCTGGACGCCCGCCCGTCGCTCAGGGGTTAGAAGCGCTTGCGGACTTGGAAGCCGGCGGTGCGCGGGTTGATGCTGACGACCTGCTTGGCGTTGTTCACCGCCGAGGTGACGCTCATCAGGCCAACTTCGTCAGTGACGTTGTTGACGAAGACATAGGCGCCCCAGTCGGCGCCTTCGACGCCGGCGCGGAGGTTGGCATAGCCGTAGTCGCCCTGCTTTTCGTAGTAGACGTAGGTCGGGCGGAACTGCGAGGCCGATTGGCCGACATAGGCGTAGTCGGCGCGCAGCAGGCCGTTCAGATCACCCTTCAGCGGCCAGGTGTACTCGACCGCCGCCGAGCCGCTGTACTTGGCGACGTTCGGGAATTCGTCGCCGCGCAGGCCCGTCGAGCCGGTGATCAGGATGGTCGAGTTGGCCTGGTCTTCCGTCAGCTTGGCGTCGACGATGGCGGCGGTGCCGCTGATCGTCAGGCCGGTGATCGGACGCGCCGTGGCCTCGACCTCGAAGCCCTTGATCCGAGCCTTGCCGGCGTTGGTCAGGTAGCTGAAGGCGCCGTTGGCGCTGGTCGCCGAGATTTGCATGTTCGACCAGTCGATCTGGTAGACGGCCGCATTCAGGGTCAGGCGTCGGTCGAACCACTGGCTCTTCACGCCACCTTCGTAGTTCCACAGGCTGTCGGGCGCGTAGCCCAAGAGCGCGCTGGCCAGGCCCGGCACGTTGTTGGCGCCGCCCGGACGGAAGCCCTTGGCCGCCACCGCGTAGACCATGACGTCGGAGGTGACCTGGTAAGAGGCGTTCAGCTTGCTGACCCAACCGTCCGCGCCGGCGTCGACCTGGGCGGCCGGACCGACATAGGACTGGGTGATGAAGTTGCTGATCAGGACCTGGCCCGAGACGGTCTTGTCGTACTTGAAGCGACGCAGGCCGCCGGTCAGGGTCAGCTTGTCGATCGGCTTCCAGGACACTTCGCCGAAGAAGGCGGTCTGCTTGGTGTCGGTGCCGACGTGGCGCCAGGCGGTCAGGTCGTTGGGGTTGATGATGCCGGTCGTGGCGTCGCCCTTGGCCACCTTGCTCTCGATGTAGTCTTCACGCTTTTCGAGATAGACGCCGGCCGTCCAGTCGACCTTGTCCTCGAACAGCGAGCCGGTCATGCGCAGTTCGTGGTTCCACGAGGTCAGGCCCATCGGCTGGTAGAGCGCGCCCGGGGTGCGGCTGTCGGCATAGGCGGTGTACTGGGCCAGCTGCGCCGCCGTACAGGCCGGGTTCGTCGCGCCCGTCGCGGCCGGACCGCCGGCGATATAGTTGCGGCACGAGGTGGCGTTGGCGCGGCTGCCCGACAGGGTGGGGCTGTAGTCCGAGTTCCGCAGCAGGGTCCACTTGTAGTAGGACGAGGTCGCCGTGACCGTGGCGAAGTCCAGGTCCCACTTGCCCGTGACGTTGTACATCCGCAGGTTATCGCTGGTCGGGGCGATGACGCGGGCGTTGGTCGAATAGGCGTCCTTGCCCAGCGCCGGATACCAGCTGTTCTGCCCGTCCAGGGTGGTCTTCTGATAGAGGCCGGAGGCGTTGATCGTCAGGTTCTCGGTGGGCGTGAAGCCCAGCATCAGGCGACCGCCGCTGGAGTGCTGATCGTTGATGTCCTTCTTGTTCAGCAGGACGTCGTCGACATAGCCGCCGCCCTCGGTCTTGTAGAGCACCAGGCGCGCGGCCAGCTTGTCTTCGATCAGGGGCACATTGACCATGCCCTTCACCGAATAGCCGTTGCTGCCGCCCTTGGTGCTGGTGCCTTGGGCCTCGACCGCGCCGGCGTAGCGGCTGGTGTCGGGCTTGTTGAGGATCACGCGCAGGGTGCCGCCCATCGAGCCCGAGCCGTACAGCGTGCCTTGCGGACCGCGCAGGACCTCGATGCGCTCGGCGTCGAACAGGTTGACGTCGGCGCTGGTCGAGCTGGCGTCGGCGGTGGTGCCGGCCGGACCGGTCAGCGGGGTTTCGTCGTAATAGAGGCCGACGGTGGCTTCACCGGCGCTGCGCACGCCGCGCAGGGTCAGACGGCGGCTGGTCGGCGAGTTGCCGTCGACCTGCAGGTTCGGGACGGTGCGGAAATAGTCCTGGATGCCTTGTGCGCCCAGCGCCTGCAGCGACTTCTCGGTGACCGCGCTGACGCTGATCGGGGTGGTCTGGACGGTGGTGGAGCGCTTCAGCGCCGTGACGACCACTTCCTCGATCTGGGCGCTTTCGGGCGCCTGCTGGGCGAAGGCCTGGCCCGCCACCAGGCTGGTCAGCGCGCTGGCGCTCAGGGCCAGGGCGCGAAGGCCGCGAAACTGCATCATTGTTGATCCCCTTTTGACGGCGCGCTCGACGGCGGCCTGTAGGATCAGACGCAAGGTCGGAGGGCTTCCTCACCTGGCGCATGCGAAAAAGGCGACGCCTGATCAAAAGCGTCGTTCGATGCTCACACGGAGGGTGCGCGGCGCCGCGCCGAAGTACTCGACCGGCCCCGAGGTGTTGCGCGCGGCGTTGGCGCGGCCGGCTCGGTCCAGCAGGTTGTCGACCGACAGGTCGAGGGTCCAGGCGGGGTGCTCCAGGCTGAAGCTGGCGCCGAAGACGGCGTAGCCGCCCATCTTCAGATAGTCGCTGTTGCCCGCGTTGAACGCCGATCGCGCCGTGCCCGCATAGGAGCCGTCGAACCGCAGCCGCCCCGTCAGGTCGCTGGACAACACCCAGCGGCGCTGCATCGAGGCCGAGGCGGTCTTGCGGGGCACCGTGGGCAGCCGGTCGCCCTCAAGGCCCAGGCCGATCGCGGTGTTGGTCAGCTGGTCGGCGGTCAGGCGCGCGTCGGTCAAGGTCAGGGCGCCGGCCAGGTCCCAGCCCAGCACGCGTTGCGCGGCGGCCTCGAACTCCAGCCCGTGAATCCGCGCGGCGCCGACATTGGTGACGTAGTTGAAGGCGCGGTTCTGGGTCTGGGCGGCGTACTGCATGTCGCGCCAGTCGATATGATAGAGCGCCACGTTGGCCGTGAAGCGCCGGTCGGTGCTCTGGGCCTTCAGGCCCAGCTCGTAGTTGTTCAGGCGATCCGAGCGATAGACCGCCAAACCCTCCGGCAGGCCGGGCACCACATTGACGCCGCCGGGACGGAAGCCTTGCGAAATCTGGGCGTAGCCGAACAGGCCCGGCGCGAACTGCCGGCTGGCCAGGGCCTTCAGGCTCCAGCCCCGCTCATGGGTCCGGGCGTCGATCGCGTAGTCGGCCCAGGTGCCGGAGATGACATTGGCGATCTGCACCGCGCCCCGGTCGCGCTTGACGTAGTCGAACCGTCGCGCCCCCAGGGTCAGCTGCGTTTCCGGCGCGATGGCGTAGGAGACCTCGCCGAAGACAGCGCTCTGGGAGAGGTGGTTCTCGATACTGCGTCGGCCGATCAGCGCCGGCGGTTCGGTCAGGGCGCCGGTCAGGGGATCGACGTGCCGGACCTGGCTGTCGATGGAGTCGCCCCGCACCTCGCGATAGGCGCCCAGCGTCCAGGTCAGCGGGCCGTCGCCGACGGACGAGGCGCGGATCTCGTGGATCTGCGCGGTCAGCTCCGCCGGCTGGTTGAGGATCGCCGGATAGACGCTGTCGACATAGGCCGAATAGCTGGCCATCTGCGTGGCGTCGCAGGCCACGGAGAACATCCGCAGGCAGCCGGCCGCGTTGGTCCGCTCGCCGATCAGCACGCCGCTGTAGTCGGAGCGGCGGGTCAGCCGCCAGCGGTACCAGGACGACACCGCCGTGATGTCCACCGCGTCGCCGCGCCACTTCAGGGTCGCCGCCGCCAGGTCGATATCGCCGTCGAACGGCGCGCGGGCGGCGTGGACGGTCCGCCACGGGCCGGCGGTGTCGTTCCAGGCCGAGATGTCATCGCGATGGCTATTCTGATGCGTGGCCGATACCAGGGCCGAGAACCGCGGCCCCGGCGCCCACAGCGTCGCCAGCCGCACGCCGCGCACGCGGGAGGCGTCGACATCCTTCAGGCCTAGCCGGACATTGTCGATCACGCCGGGCTGCCTCTGATCATACGCCGTCAGGCGCACGGCCAGAGTTTCGGGGATGATGACGGCGTTCAGCGCCGCGTTCGCCCCGCCGCCTTGCCCGCCGTGGGCGGCGGACGACAGCGAAGCGCCGATCGAGGCCGCATCGTCCGAAAGGTCCGGACGCTTGAACAGGATCCGCAACGCCCCGCCCATCGCGCCTGAGCCGTAGAGCGTGCCCTGCGGTCCTCGCAGAAGCTCGATGCGGTCGACGTCGACCAGGGCAAGCTCCGGCGCCATCACCCCGGGATCGGCCGTGGTGCCGACCGGCCCGGTCATTGGCGTCTCGTCGTAATAGAGCCCCGTCGTCGCTTCGCCGGCGCCATAGACGCCGCGCAGCACCAGGCGGCGGCCAAAGGCCGTGGAGACAAGTTTCAGCCCCGGCAGCAGCGGCGCGGCCTTCTCCAGATCGAGGACGCCCAGGCGCGATACCTGTTCGCCGGAGATCACAGTCATGCTGATCGGCGTCTGCTGGATCAGGCTGGAGCGCTTCAACGCCGTGACGACGACCGACTCGATCGCGACCGGCGGCGAGGGCGGGGCAGGGGGCGCATCGGGCGTAGCGGCCTCGACAGGCTTGGCGGCCGGCACGATGAGGAAGCTGCGGCCTTCCAGGCGCACGGCCAGCCCCGATCCCGAGAGCAGGCGCTGCAGCGCCGCTTCGGCCGTGAACACGCCGTTCAGGCCGGGGCTGCGCTTGCCCTGGGTCAGGGCGGTGGAGAACAGGATCTCGCGGTCGCTGCGCAGGGCCAGCTGGTTCAGGGCCTGACCCAGCGGTTGGGCGGCGATGTCGAAGCGGTAGGTCGAGTCAGGCCGTCGAGGGGCCCTGGCCTCCGCCGCCACGGGCGACGCCGTCAGGGCCGTGGCGCAGAGCAGGGCCATGACGGCGCCGCGCCTCATGGACGCTTCCGAGCCTCTGGACCTGGGCAACAACGAATCCCGACCTCCCCAACGACCTGGACATCACGCCGTCGAAGGCGCGCACCATGCCGCATTTCGCCGGACGGCCATGCTTCGCAGCGCGCCCTGACGCCCCAAGATCGCGTGTTGCATAGGCAATAGGCAACAGGCCACGGGTTGCGTCGCGGTTCCTTCACCCTGATCGCGTCCCTTGACACAGGCGGGAACGCAATTTCACCTGACTGTCATGTTGGGGCCGACACAGTGATATGGGGCGCTAAGCCTTCCAAGCTTCCCGAGCAGGTCGCCGACCTGTCGGACTGCGGCGCGCGTTTTACGCCGGCGCTGCGGGCGTTCTTCTCCCGTCGGGCCAACGCCAACGACGTCGAGGACCTGGTGCAGGAGGTTCTTCTCCGTATCCAGAAGCGCCAGCCGGGTGCTGTCGTGACCAATGTCGAGGGTTATCTCTTCGAGGTCGCGGCCAATGTGCTGATCGATCGCGGACGCCGCGACCGCACCCGCAGGCGCTCCGATCACTGCGAACTGCAAGAAATTCATCACCCCGTTGATGATATGTCGCCCGAACGCGTCTTACAGGGACGTGAGAAGATGGCGCGCGCCATGGCGGCTCTCAACGAGCTGCCGGAACGCACGCGTCAGGTTTTCATCCTCGTGCGCTTCGAGGAGATGAGCTACAAGCGCGTCGCCCAGCGCCTGGGGGTTTCCGTCAGCGCTGTCGAGAAACATGTGATGAAGGCGCTGCGTCATCTGCACGCGCGTCTGCGAGACCAGGATGACGTCGACCACGTCGGGCAAAGAGATACACGACGACCCGGATAGCGCCGCCGCTCAATGGTTCGCGCGACTGCAAGGTGACGACGTGGCCCCGCGCGTGCGACGGGAGTTCGAGCGCTGGCTAAAGGCCGACGCGCGTAACGCCATGGCCTGGGACGATCTCAACGGCACCTGGAACAGCTTTTCCGACCTCGAGAATGATCCGGGCTTCGCGGCTCTGCGCGCCGACGCGCTGAACGCCGGCGACACGCGCCCGCACCTGAACCGCCGGACCCTGGGCCTGGCCGCCGCCGGTCTGGTCGCCGCCGTCGGCGGGGCCGTGGTCGGCAAGCGCTGGCTGGGCGGCGACGCCACGCCGGCTTCGCCTCCGGAGGAGCCGGTGTTCAGCACCGCCGTCGGCGAAAGCTCGACCTTCCGTCTCGCCGATAATTCGGTCGTGACGCTCAGCACGGACTCTTCCGTGCGGGTGAACCACTGGGCCGAGGAGCGCCGTCTGACGCTGCTGCGCGGCCAGGCCTTTTTCCAGGTCGCCAAGGACGCCTCGCGTCCGTTCGTGGTCGCGGCCGGCGACAAGCGGGTGACCGCCGTCGGCACCGCCTTCGACGTGCGCATGGAGCCGGGCAAGCTGTCGGTGACCTTGGTCGAAGGTCGCGTGCGCATCGCCGCTGATGAACCGAAGGGCGAGCGCCGCGTCGAGATGTCGGCTGGCTCGCGCTTCGTGGCCGCCGAGCCCGCCGACTGGGCGATCTCCAGCGTCGACACCGCCAAGGAATCCGCCTGGCTGAAAGGCCGGCTGGTGTTCGACGGCGAGCCGCTGTCGGCCGTCATCGCCGAGATGAACCGCTTCTCCGAGCGCAAGCTGTCGCTGTCCGACCCCGCCCTCGGGGCCACGCCGGTCAGCGGCGTGTTCAAGACCGGCCAGATCGACGCCTTCGTGGCCGCGCTCAAGACCTATGGCCTGGCCGATGTCGGCCACGCCGACGATCAGCAGGTCGAGCTGGTGCGCCCGCGCCCGACACGCGGCGCGGCCGAATAAAATTTATCCACCCCAGGTGAGGGGCGGCGATCGCCCTACGTCGTATAGGTGGGCGCCCGTCGGCGCCGACCTTCGCCACCGGGGAAACCGTTCCAATGAAGCTGTCCGCTCTGAAGCTCGCCCTCCTGTCCGCCAGCATGGCGACGGGCGTGCTCGCGACCCAGGCCCACGCCGCGCCGCTGACCGACGCCGGCCGCACCCAGATCCTGAAGGCCGTCGACGCCGACGCCCCGCAGATCCAGGACGCGGCCCTGAAGATCTGGGGCTTCGCCGAGGTCGGCTACCAGGAGGTCAAGAGCTCGGCCCTGCTGCAAGGCCAGCTGAAGACCGCCGGTTTCGACGTGAAGGCCGGCGTCGCCGGTGAGCCGACCGCCTTCGTGGCCAGCTTCAAGAACGGCGCGGGCCCGGTCATCGCCATCCTGGCCGAGTTCGACGCCCTGCCGGGCCTGGCCCAGACGGCCGAGCCGACGAAGACCGGCATCCCCGGCCAAGTCGCCGGCCATGGCTGCGGCCACAACCTGTTCGGCGCCGCCTCGGTAGGCGCGGCCGTCGCCATCAAGGACTGGATGGTCAAGAACAACATCAAGGGCGAGCTGCGCGTGTTCGGCACGCCCGCCGAGGAAGGCGGCTCGGGCAAGGTCTATCTGGTCCGCGACGGCCTGTTCAACGACGTCGACGCCACGCTGCACTGGCACCCGGCCAATGAGAACTCGGCCGTCCAGGGCGTGTCGATGGCCAATATCAGCGGCAAGTTCCGCTTCCACGGCATCTCGGCCCACGCCGCCGGCGCGCCTGAGAAGGGCCGCTCGGCGCTGGACGGCGTCGAGGTGATGGACGTCGCCACCAACTTCCTGCGCGAGCACACCCCCGACAAGACCCGCATCCACTACGTGATCACCGCCGGCGGCACCGCGCCGAACGTCGTGCCGGACTTCGCCGAGGTCTATTACTACGTCCGCCATCCGGATCCGGCCGTCGTCAAGGACGTCTGGTCGCGCGTCGAGAACGCCGCCAAGGGCGCGGCCCTGGCCACCGGCACGACGGTCGAGACCGAGATCACCGGCGGCGTCTACGCCCTGCTGCCCAACGACACCCTGGGCCGCGTGATGGACGCCAACCTGCGCAAGGTCGGCGGCATCACCTGGACGCCGGAAGAGATCGCCTTCGCCAAGAAGATCCAGACCAGCTTCCCCAGCGCGCCGTCGATCGACACCGTCAAGACCATCGAGCCCTACAAGGTCGAACTGGAGGGCGGCGGCGGTTCGACCGATGTCTCTGACATCAGCTGGGTCACCCCGACCGTGGGCCTGGGCACCGCCACCTTCGTGCCGGGCTCGGCGGGCCACAGCTGGCAGAACGTGGCCGCCGCCGGCTCGTCGATCGGCGTCAAGGGCGCGGTCAACGCCGCCAAGACCCTGGCCCTGACGGGCGCGGACCTGTTCTCCAACCCCGACGTGGTCAAGAAGGCCAAGGCCGAGCTGAACGAGCGTCGCGGCCCCAACTTCGCCTACAAGGCCATGCTGGGTGACCGTCCGCCGGCGCTGGATTACCGCAAGCCCGCCTCGGGCAAGGAATAACGATCGCGTCCTTCCCCGGCGATCGTCAGCGGCCGGCGCCATACCCCCTGTGCGTCGGCCGCACCTTTCTAAGCGTATTGGAGTTCCGCGTGGTTCAGACCATCACCGTCAGCCTGGAGCGTTTCGAGGCGCTCAAGGCCGCCTTGCCGGCGATCACGCGCGAGCACCTGACCGACGTCTACGGCATCAGCGAGACGACCTGGACCAAGCTGCGCAAGGGCGAGCCGGTCAAGCTCAAGACCTGGGAGCGGATCCAGGCCCGGCTGGCGCGGTATATGTTGGCCGCGCCTACTGGTTCTTGAACCTGTCCCAGTGCTCGAAGTCGAAGGTCGGCTTCGGGCGCGAGGGGCGGACCTCGAACACCAGGGTGTCGCGCGACGGTTCGCCCTGGTCGCGGGTGATGGTGACGACCGCCGTGTGCATGCCTTCGGCCAGGTCCTTGGGCAGGTCGTAGCGCCAGATGTGCGGCGAGTGGTCGGCGCGTGAGCCGCGCGGCTGCGGCGGCATCGGCGGCAGGCGTTTCTGGCGGCCTTGGACATAGCCTTGGGTCTCAGGATCGCCCGAGCGGCTCTGGATCGCGGCGCGGGCCATGGTCAGCTGACGCTGCAGGGCGAACGGGTCCGACCAGGTCGAGCCGCTGCGGACGGCTTCGCCCTTCATCTCCTGGGTGCGGGTCATCGGGACGGGCGCGGCGCCATCGACGGCGACCATCACCTTGGTCGTCGAGTCGCCCATCCAGACGTCGGCGGTCAGCCAGCTCTGGCCAGCCAGGTCGCTCGGGGTCAGCATCTTCACATCGGGCAGGTCCTGGACGCTGAGCGGCGGCACCGGATCGCGCTTGTCCTCCGGCGCGTCGCGCCAGGCGAAGATCTTGTCGGCCCAGTCGCGGAAGGCCGGCGTGCTGACCGATAGCCACATGGCCCGATCGCGCGGCAGGCCGCTGGCGCGGTAGTCGAGCGTGTAGTTCGTACCCTTCACGTCGAACTCGACATAGCCGCGTGGCGAGCCGTCGCCCTGGATGCTCATCGGCGTGCCGTCGATATCGTAGTCGCCGCCCCACCAGTCGCCGGCCACCGCGCCGGCCACCAGGTGGCGGAACGGGATGGTCGAGACGCCGACATTTTCCTTCCAGCCGGCCATCGAGTCGCCAGGGGCCATGTTCTCCAGCGTGTGGCTGTGGCCGGTCAGCGATAGCGCCGGGCGGCCCTTCACCAGGGCGTAGAGCTCGTCGAGATTGGCCGTCTGGTGCGGCTGGGACTCTGAGTTGTCGAAGCCGACGAACGGGATGTGGGCGGCGAACACCACCAGCTTCCTCGGATCGGTGGTCTTCAGCACGTTCTCGATGAAGGCCATCTGGTCGGGCAGCAGGCGACCGGCATAGGTCTTCCAGTACTGCTTGCAGAACGGCCGCTCGCGGGCCTCGCGCGGGTCCTCGCCACAGGGGAACGAGACGTTGTCCAGCACGATGAACACCGCCTGGCCCATCTCGAACGCGTAGTTGTTAGGACCGTACAGCCGCCGCCAGGTGTCGGAGCTGTCGATATCGTGGTCGGCGTCGTGGTCGTAGTCGTGATTGCCCTGCACCCACCACTGCGGAACGCCGATGGAGCCCATCACCTCGGCCGTGCGCGGGATCAGGTGCAGGTCGTCGCTGACGATGTCGCCCAGCGCCAGCAGGCAGGCCGGCTTCTTCGGCGCGTTGACCAGTTCGCGGACCAGCGAGTCGCGGACATAGCCGACCTCGATGTTCGACGCCGGCTGCACATCGCCCAGGACCGCGCAATCGAAGTTCTGACCGGTTTTTGTGGGAATGATCGGAAAGTTGATCGCCGACGGCAAAGGGCCGGTCGGCGGCAGGCCGCCATAGCGCAGTTCCTTGGGCGTGCCGGCCGGCTTGTGCTGATAGGCGAAGCGCGGGACCCAGCGCGTATCGGTGGGCACACGCCAGCCGCTGGGCTGGATCACGAACACCGCCATGTCCGGACGGACGGGCAGGGCGTAGCGGCCGGCCTTGTCGGTCAGCTCCACTTCGCGGCTGTTGGAGACCTTCACGCCCGGCACGCCGCGCTCGCCCGCATCCAGGCGGCCGTTGTGGTTCGTATCGTCGAACACCACGCCGGCGATGGTCTTGTCGTCTGCTCGCGCGTCGCGGCGCACGTCGATGTCGGCGAAATAGGGCGCGGTCGGATCCGGCGCGGCGGCCAGGGCGGCGCTGGCGCAGCCGCCGAGAATCGTCGCGCACAGCAGGGCGATCAGCAGGGAAGTCTTGGTCACCACGGGCCTCTTCGCTTGAAGACGTCCTTCTTTGACGGACGTCTGACACACCCCGATGAAGCCGCGCGCGCTGGTGACGATTTGACCGCCGGCGGAGGGCTTCTGTGTGGGTTTCGCGGGTTTTGTGGTCAAAATGCTCACGAAGCGCAAGCCAATCTCCCGTGACATCAACATAAAACCAACAAATGTCACATCACATCCACAAACTACGCCTAGAGGAGACCGTGGCGAGGGGGCAGTGACCGGCAGGACGGGTCGCAACACTCGTCGGGCACAAATTTCTCTTGGGAGAGTCGGTCGTGAGTCATCAAACTCGAGCCAGGCGGCGCCTGAACGGCGTCATGGCGCTGCGGGCGCTGGCCCTGGTCAGCACCAGCATTACGGCGGTCGCGCTGATGACGGCGCCGGCCTTCGCCGAGGACTACACCAACGTCCAGGCCTCGGGGCGCGTGCAGTCGGCCGACGGCAAGCCGATCGCCGGCGCGACGGTGCTGCTGACCTCGGAAGCCCTGGGCGTGAAGCGCTCGGCGACCACCAACGCCAGCGGCGCCTATGTCGTCCCGCAACTGACGCCGGGCGCCTACGCCGTCTCGGTCAGCGCCGAGGGCTATGACGCCTATACCGAAGCCGGCGTGCTGATCAGCCGTTCGGGCGCGTCGAACCAGTTCACCCTGGCGCCGGTCGGCTCGGTCGAGGCCATCGTGGTCAAGGCCGGCCGCATGCGCACGCCGGACTTCGAGATCACCACCACCGGCGCGGCCATCGAGATCGGCGAGCTGGCCGAACGCGTGCCGGTCGGCCGCTCGCTGCGCGACATCGCCCTGATGTCCCCGGGCGTGGTCCAGGGCTCGTCCTCGGCCAACGGCAACTTCGCCAACCAGATCTCGATCTCGGGCGCCAGCTTCATCGAGAACGCCTTCTTCGTGAACGGCCTGAACATCACCAACTTCCGCATGGGCCTGCTGCCCGTGGAAGTGCCGTTCGACTTCTACAAGTCGGTGGAAGTGAAGACTGGTGGCTATCCGGCCGAATTCGGCCGCTCGACCGGCGGCTTCGTCAACGCCATCACCAAGTCGGGCACCAACGTCTTCCACGGCGGCGTGACCGCGACCTGGGAGCCGGGCGACCTGCGCGACAGCGCGCCCAACACCTTCCGCAACAACTACCAGGACGCCACGGCCGAGCGCGAGGAGTGGGTGGCCGAGCTGGGCGGGCCGATCATCAAGGATCGCCTGTTCTTCTACGGCCTCTACAACCAGCGCAAGCTGAAGACCTTCACGCCCCAGGCCACGGGCGGCAACGCCACGCGGATGAGCGACGACGCGCCGTTCTGGGGCGGCAAGCTGGACGGCTACCTGACCAGCAAGCAGCACCTTGAGTTCACCTATTTCGACACCACCAAGGACGTCCGCAATCGCAGCCTGAACTACAACCCGACGACCAAGACGGTCGGGGCCGAGACGGGCGGCACCAACCAGCGTGCGGGCGGCGAGAACTACATCGCGCGCTACACCGGCGCCTTCACGCCCTGGTTCACCCTGTCGGCGGCCTATGGCGTCAACAAGTTCCGCGACGGCCAACTGCCGCTGGACATCACCCACGAGCAGGTCGTCGACTATCGCACCGACACCGCCGGCGTGAACATCGGCCTGAACAAGGTCACCGACGCCCAGTCGTTCAATGATGACAAGCGGACTTTCTATCGCGCCGACGCCGACTTCAACTTCGACCTGTTCGGCGCCCACCACCTGCGGGTCGGTTACGACCACGAAGAGAACACCGCGACCCAGTTCTTCGAAACGATCGGCCGCGGCGCCTTCAAGCTGTATCGCTCGACCGGCTCGGACCAGAGCAACCTGCCGGCCGGCGTCGAGTACGTGACGACCCGCGTCTATCGCAACAGCGGCAGCTTCGGCACCGTCAACCAGGCCTTCTACGCCCAAGACCAGTGGTCGCTGTTCAATGACCGCCTGCAGTTCGAGGCCGGCATCCGCAACGACCGCTTCGACAACCGCAACGCCGAGAACAAGACCTTCTACGATCCGGGCAACCAGTGGGCTCCGCGCCTGTCGATCTCCGGCGACCCCTTCGGCGACGGCAAGTCCAAGCTCTACGGCTTCTTCGGCCGCTACTACCTGCCGCTGCCCAGCGATCTGTCGCTGAAGTTCGCCGGCTCGCTGGTCACCTACACCCGCTACAACCGCCTGGACGGCGTCGGCGCCAACGGCGATCCGGCCATCGGCGCGGCGATCACCGGGGCCAATGGCGTCACGACCTGCCCGGACACCAAGATCTCCAACTGCCTGGTCTCGGCCTCGGGCCTGGTGGCCGACACCGCCGAGTCCATCGCCCATAACCTGAAGCCGCAATCGGCCGACGAATATGTGCTGGGCTACGAGCGTCGCTTCGGCGACCTGATCAAGGTCGGCGCGTACTTCACGCACCGCGAGCTGAACAGCATCGTCGAGGACGTGGCCATCGACACCGGCGCGCGCGCCTATTGCGTGAGGGCCGGCTTCAGCGCCGCCCAGTGCCAGTCCAGCTTCGGCGGCGGCCGCCAGTGGGTGATCGTCAATCCGGGCGAGGATGTCACCATCCGCCTGAACAGCCTGCCGGACGGCTCCAAGCCGATCGTCACCCTGTCGGCCAAGGACCTGACCTATCCCAAGCCCAAGCGCGACTACAACGCCCTGACCGCCACCTTCGACCGGGCGTTCGACGGCAAGTGGTCGCTGTCGGGCTCCTACACCTGGGCCAGCCTGAAGGGTAACTACGAGGGCGGCGTGCGCTCGGAGAACGGCCAGACGGCGATCAACACCACCGCCGACTTCGATAGCCCGGGCTTCCTGAACGGCGCCGACGGCTACCTGCCCAATCACCGTCGCCATACCTTCAAGGCCTATGGCAGCTATCAGGTGAACAACTGGCTGACCCTGGGCGGTAACGGCCTCGTGCAGTCGCCGCGCAAGTACAGCTGCATCGGCATCGTGCCCAAGTCGGTCGACGAGACCGCCTACGGCTACCAGGGCTATGGCTTCTACTGCCAGGGCAAGGTCGTCGATCGCGGCTCGGCCTTCGACGGCGACTGGGTGACCCAGTTCAACGCCAGCGCCGTGGTCACCCTGCCGACCCCGGGCGACCGCCTGGACGCGACCCTGCGCCTGGACGTGTTCAACCTGTTCAACGCTCACGCGGTCACGGCCTACCACGAATTTGGCGACGTCGGCGGCAGCGGCGTGCCGGACACTCACTTCGGCCAGCCGGTCGAGTACCAGACCCCGCGCTATGCGCGGATCCAGCTGCGCGTCGCCTTCTAGGACGCGCTCGTCCCCGGCCGGCGCTGTTCCCCTGCCGGTCGGGGACGCACTTCATGTATCGGGACTCACGTCATAGTGTCGTAAGGCCCGCCAGAGACGGACAGAGAATGCTCAAACGCTACGATCGTCAGCGCGATATCCTGAACCTGCTCGAGCCCAGCCAGACGCGCGCCATCGCCGACATCGCCAAGGCGCTGTCGGTCTCGGAAGAGACGATCCGGCGCGAGCTGCGCGTGATGGAAGAAGCCGGGACGATCGTGCGCCTGCACGGCGCGGTCCGCCTGCCGCCCCAGGAGATCGAAGGCCCGTTCGACCTGCGCATGCAGAAGAACGTCGCCGGCAAGACCCGCATCGCCGAGGCGGTGGTCAAGTTCATCGCCGACGGCGACACCGTATTCCTCGACAGCGGTTCGACCTCCTGCTTCGTGGCCAAGGCCCTGGGCGAGCATCGCCAGCTGAAGCTCATCACCAACTCGCTGGCCGTGGCCCAGGCGATCCGCAAGGACCGGGGCCACACCCTGTTCCTGGCTGGCGGCGAGCTGAACGAGGCCTATCAGTCGTTCTCCGACCGCCACGCCCAGGACTTCCTGGCGGGCTTCCGGCCCAGCCTGTCGGTCCTGACCGTCGGCGCGGTGAACCTGGAGCATGGCCTGATGGACCACTCGCCCAGTGAAGCGATCATGAGCCGCATCGCCTATTCGACGGCCACCCGCGTGTTGCTGGCCGTGGACCAGGGCAAGTTCGACCGCGTGGGCCTGGTCCACACCGCCTCGCTCAAGGATGTCGACGTCCTGATCACCGACGCGGCGCTGAGCCCCGCGTTCGAGGAGGCCTTCTCACATGCCGAGGTGGTGGTCGCTTAGGCGGCCACGCGCTGGCCGTCCGAGGCCGCGCACGAGGTCGATGGCGCCCAGCCCGACGATGACGCTCAGATGCATGAACAGCGTCGTCAGCGCCAAAGCCGCCAGCAACAGCGCGACGGGCGCGTGCGCGCCCATCAGCAGCAGCATCAGATTGCCAAGGATCAGGTCCTTGTTTGGCAGCAAGGGGATGCGGGAAACCAGGTAACGCATCGCCATCAACACCAACCAAACGGCGGGCGCGACGTCCGGAAGCGCCATCTGCCAGACCAGGACGGTGAGGGCGGTCGCGACCACCAGCCGCAGGCCGTGAGCGGCGCTGACATAGGCGAGTTGGCCAGGGCGCAGCGAGAAGACCTGGCGTCCGAAGACCAGCAGGCCGATCGAGATCGCGATCGGGATCAGCCCCAGCCACAGCGTCGGCCCAAGCTGTCGGACGAGGCCAAGGTCCCGCAGCTGCGTGGCGCTGATCGCCGCCAGGACCAGGGTCATGAGGTTGCCCAGGAGCGCCGAGATGATGCTCGCGTCCTTGACGGCGCCGAAGGGGGCGACCACCGCGCCGCCCGCGCGTCGCGCCCAAACATAGAGATAGGCCTGGCCGCTATAGTTGAGGACGACCTCGTTCATCACGTTCTTGCGCAACAAGGTCTCGAAGGCGCGCGCGGGCAGGTTCCAGAGCCGGTGATAGACCGCGAAATCGCAGATGGGCTGGGTAAGATAGAGCAGCACCAGGACCGGCCAGACGCCGAGCGGCAGCCGGACGACCATCTTCAGGGCGTCCGAGGTCGCGCCGCCCAGCTGGACCAGGATCGCGGCGACCAGGCCGATCGAGACGGCGACGCCCAGCAGGTTCCACCAGAGCGCGTTCTTCGCCTTCACGGGCGGCGCTTCGTCGGTGACAGGATCGATGGATTGCGTCACGCCGCGCGAGACCTCGCGACGCCCGCGACCGCTTGATAGTGCTCGAACAGCTCGGCGAAATGGTCTGTGTCGTGCCGGACCTTGAGCGCGGCCTCCAGCGCGGCGGCCTTCAGGGCGCCGGGATCGCGGGCGAAGAGCCGGCGGATGGCGGCCGCGGCGGCGTCAATGTCGCCGGAGCGATAGGTTTCCGAGCTCGACGGCTGGGCCAGGTCGGCGAAGCCGCCACGATCCGGCCCCACAAGGGGAAGGCCGCTGGCCATCGCCTCGGCGGGAAGCAAGCCGAAGGTTTCGGAGTCGCAGCCGTGCACCAGGACGTCGGCGCTGGCCAGGTGAGCGGCCAGCAGCGGCCGGTCGCGGATCGGCGGGATCAGGTGGACATTCGGCTTCCCGGCCGCCGCGCGCAGCACCCGGGCGCGGTCGATGCCGTCGCCCACCACCACCAGGCCGATCGGGATATCGATACTGGCCCTGGACGTGGCCTCGATCACCATCGGCCAGCGCTTTTCGGGATGGAAGCGCCCGACGGCCAAGGCCAGCTTGGCGTCATCCGGACAACCGCAGGCCTTGAGCAGCTCCGCGCGCAAGCGCTCGTCCCGCAGACGCGGGGAGAACGCGGCGCGATCGACGCCCAGCGGGATGCCCGCCACGGACGCCACGCCATGCTGCTCGAAGCGCTTGGCCAACCACTGTCCGCCGGCGACGACGGATCCGAACCGGCCCGTCAGCTTACGGAGGTAGTTCCAGAACCACTCGAACATCTGGTCGATCCGCTCGGGGCTGGCGACGGGGGCCAGCCATCGTTGCGGATAGATCGCCACCGGGTCGGCGTGCATGAACATGGCGCGCGAGGTGGCCGCCTGCCAATCGGCGACGATCCAGGCCCCGCGCCAAGGCGAGGAGGCCTCGACCAGGTCCGGCGACAGCGAATCAAGATGGCGGTGCACCGGGGCGGCGTCCCAGAACATGTAATAGTTGGCGTCGAACGGCAGGCGAGGGGAGCGGACCCAGATCACGCCGCCGGAGCTACGCGGTTCGAATCGATCCTCCGGCCCCGGCGCGATGACGAAGAACTCGTGGCCCAGCTGGGCCGCGGCCTCGAATTTGCGGTCGATATAGGTCCGTACGCCCCCACCGGTAGGCGAATAGAACTCGGCGACATCGACAATCCGCATCCGGCGGTTTCCCCCAAAAGACCCCGTCATCACCGCTAAATCAGTACCATGACGGTGATGCGGCGCCGGCCTTCATAAAAACGACGGCGTGGCCTGCTGTAAGTCCCATTGCATGTCGCTTCGGGGGAAGCGCGATGCCCTGGTCGGGGGACTAGGGACCGCAAGGGGAAGGACTGTCATGGATTTCAAGGCCTTGACCTCCGTCGATGGCGTAAGGCCACTGCGGATCGCCCTGTTTTCGGGCAATTACAACTACACGCTGGACGGGGCCAACAAGTCACTGAATCGACTGGTAGGCCATCTGCAGAGCACGATGGGCGCGCAGGTGCGGGTCTATTCGCCGACCGGACCGAATCCGGCGTTCGCCCCGATGGGCGATCTCGTCTCGGTGCCGTCGGTGAAGGTCCCGTTCCGCGGCGACTACCGTCTGGCGCTGGGTTTGCCGGGCGCCGTGCGGCGGGACGTGGAGACGTTCGCGCCGGACCTCGTCCACCTGTCGGCGCCGGACCTGCTGGGCTCGGCGGCGATGAAGCTGGGACGCAAGCTGAACGTTCCGGTGGTGGCCAGCCTGCACACCCTGTTCGACACCTATCTCGACTACTATGGCCTGGGCCGGCTGCGTCCGCTGGTCCGCGACCAGCTCTGGAAGTTCTACGGCGCCTGCGACTACGTCATGACCCCGACCGAGGCCATCGGCGACGAGCTTCGGGCCCACAACCTCTCCACGCGCGTCCGCACCTGGGCGCGGGGCGTCGATCCCGAACTCTTCAATCCCGGACGCCGCTGCGAGGCGTGGCGCGCGAGCCAGGGCTTCGCGCCAGACCGCCCGGTGATCGTGTTCCTGGGCCGACTGGTCATGGAAAAGGGGCTGGGAGCGTTCGCCGAGACGATCGGACGACTGGAGGCCGCCGGCCAGTCGCCCCAGGTGCTGGTGATCGGCGACGGTCCCGCCCGCGCGTGGTTCGAGGAGCGGCTGCCGAAGGCGGTGTTCGCCGGCTTCCTGTCGGGCGATGCGCTTGCCACGGCCCTGGCCAGCGGCGACATCTTCCTCAACCCCAGCACCACCGAGACCTTCGGCAACGTCAATCTGGAGGCGATGGCCAGCGGCCTGGCCATGGTCTGCGCCGATGCGCCCAACACCCGCGCGCTGCTGCGCCATGGGCGCAACGGCCTGCTGTGCGCGGATCAGCCGTCAGCCTATGCCGACGCTCTGTCGGGGTTGCTCGTCGATCGCGAGGAACGACTGCGTTTGGCCGCCGAGGCTCTGGAGCGCAGCGCCGCCTATCGCTGGACGGAGATCCTAGACGAGGTCGTGGAAATCTATGCCGAGGCCCTGGAGCGGCGTCCGCTGGTCGCGGGGCGGCTCGAGCCGGTCGCGCAGGAGCCTCGCATCCGGATTGGGAGAAACGCCGGCATGGTCGAGCCCCAGCCGGCCGTTTCCTAGATGGTCCTGTCCATACTCGACCGATATCTGCTGCGGCGGACCCTGACGCCGATGTCGGCCGTGCTGATCAGCACGATGGTGGCGTTCCTGATGGAGCGCCTGATGCGCTCCTTCCACCTGCTGTCGCAGACGACGGAGGGCTTCAAGTTCCTGACCGAACTGCTGGTGAACCTGGTGCCGCACTATGTGGGGCTGACCTTGCCGGGCGGCTTCTTCATCGGGCTGTTCGTCGTCGTCAACGGCTTGAACCGCAGCTCCGAGATCGACGCGATCCTGGCCAGCGGCATGTCGCTCGGCCGGTTCGCCACGCCCTTCGTGGGGCTGGGCGTGTTGCTGATGTTCCTGAGCGTGCTGCTGTTCGGCTTCATCCAGCCCTATAGCCGCTACGCCTATCACGCCGTGCTGCACGCGGCCGAGAACGCCGGATGGAACGGCGATGTACGGCCCAAGGCCCTGTTCTCCAGCGGCGCCGGCGTCTTCCTGACCGCCGATCGCGCCGACGCCAGCGGACGTCATCTGGAGCGCGTCTTCATTCGCCTGATCCAGCCGGACGGACGCGAGGATATCCTGACGTCCGCCTCGGCGGTGGTCCACAAGGAGCCGGGCGACCGCAACGTCTCGCTGGAGCTGAACCAGGGCCGGCAGATCAGCACGACGCAGGAAGGGCGGGTCTATGTCGCCAACTTTTCGCGCTTCATGTTCGATCTGCCGCTGTCCCAGGCCGCCAAGCTGCTGCGTCTTCGTGGCGACGAGGTCAGCGAGCTGACACTGATCGAACTGGCCCAGCAGGGCTTTGGCCGCCCGTCACCGCTCCTGCCTCGGCAGGCTTTGCTGGCCGAGTTCTATTCTCGCTTGTCCAGGGCGATGATCCTGCCCCTCCTGCCGCTGTTGGCCGTACCGTTCGGGCTCAGCGCCAAGCGGTCGGGATCGGGCTCGGCGGTGGTGACGGGCGGCCTGCTGTTGTTCGCCTTCGAGACCTCGATGATCCTGGGCCAGGCCACGGCCGTCCGGCTGACGGCGCTGGTGACAATCGGCTTGCCCGCCGCGCTGTTCGCGACCGCCTGCATCGCCACCTTCGTCGTCAGCCGCCGGCGTCCCGGCGAGAACCCCGTCAGCTGGCTGACCGAACAGATCGCCGAGGTCTTCGCCGCGCTGGCCAAGGCGGTGCGCCGCAAGGGCGCGCCCGCCTGACGCCTACTGGCGACCAGCGGTGACGCCGCCATCGACCGGCAGCACCGCGCCGGTGATCCAGGCGGCTTGGTCCGAGGCCAGGAACAGGATGGCCTCGGCGACGTCGCCGGGCTGGCCGTTGCGGCCCAGCGGGTGGAAGGCGTCGAAGGTCGGCAGGACTTCCTTGACCTGCTCGTCCGACAGGAAGGTGTTGTAGACCGGCGTCTCGACCACGGCCGGGGCCACGGCGTTGATGCGGATCTTCAGCGGAGCCAGCTCGATGGCCAGGTTGCGGACCATGGCGTGGACGCCGGCATTGGCGGCCGAATAGGCCGCCGAAGGCGTCGCGCCGATCGCCTGGATGGCCCACATCGAGCCGGTCTGGACGATCGCGCCGCCGTTCGTCATCGCCTTGGCGGCGGCCTGGGCGGTGAAGAACTTCCCCTTCAGGATAGTGTCCAGGTACCAGTCGTAGTCGGCCTCGGTCAGCTCCAGGAACGGCTTGGGATTGAAGACGCCGGCGTTGTTGACCAGCACGTCCAGCCTGCCGAACCTCGCGACGGCGGTCTCGACCAGCGCCGCGCCCGTGGCCAGATCGGCGATGTCGCCGGCCGAGACGACGACGCGCTGACCCGTCGGGTCGATCTCGCGCGCGGCGGCCTCCAGCTTGGCCCGGTCGCGACCATTGAGGGCGACGCTGCCGCCTTCGGCCACGAACCGCGCGGCGGTTTCCTTGCCGATCCCTGAGCCGCCGCCGGTGATCGCGGCGATCTTGCCTGCAAAGCGCATGGTTTTTCTTTCCGTTCGAGGCGTGTGGCCACGCGCCGGAAAGCGTATCGCGCTCCCGGCTGGACCGTCAGGCCTGTGTTGATGTCGAAGGGATCATCGGCCGGCGGGCGGATGCCGACAAACGGGAAGATCTTGCTGTCCGATAAAGGAAAACTTTAGCGCGGGCTGTTGGCTTCCGTGATGAGCCACGCCCGGAAGGCGGCCAGCTTGGGCAGGCTTCCACACTCGGCGCGATGGACCACGTAGTAGGCGAGGGCCGAGGGGGCGGTGATCTCCGGGAACAGCCGGACCAGCCGTCCGGCCGCCAGGTCGTCGTGGGCCATGATGCTGCGGGCCAGCGCCACACCGTGACCGTCGATGGCCGCCTGCAGTACGGCCGCCGAGTTGTTGATCCGCAGGCCTCGGGCGGTCGGGACTTCGGGGGCGCCGGCGTTCCGTAGCCAGGTCTCCCACGTCGCGAAGCCGGCGGCGGCGTCCACCGACAGATCGTGGATCAGGGTGTGCCCGGCCAGGTCCGCCACGGACCGGAAAGTAGCCGCCATCACTGGCGAGCAGACGGGATAGACCTCTTCCTCCATCAGCTTCTCGGCGACGAGGCCCGACCACGTCCCGCGTCCATAACGCACGCCGATGTCGACGCCCTGGGCGACGAAGTCGAGAAGCTTGAGGCTGGTGTCCAGCCGCACGTCGATATCCGGCCAGGCGGCCTGGAACCGGTCGAGGCGCGGCAGCAGCCACTTGGCGGCGAAGGCTGGACTGACCGTGACCGTCAGCACGCCGTTGGAACTGGCCTCACGCAGGCGTGCGAGACCCAGGCTGAGGCTGTCGAACCCGGCGCGGATGTCCGGCAAGGCGCGCTCGGCCGCCTCGGTCAGGACCAGCCGGGCGCGGCCGGTGGCGCCGCGATGGAAGAGCGGCGCGCCCAGCCAGTCCTCCAGTGTCCGGACCAACTGGCCGACCGCGGCCGGCGTCACGTTCAGCTCGGCCGCCGCCAGCGAGAAGCTGCCGTGCCGCGCGCTGGCCTCGAAGGCCCGCAGGGCGTTCAGATGGATCGGGGACCGCATGTCACGCTCTATGAACGCCTGGCGCCGATCTCGTCGAGATCATTGTCGATCGCGCGAGGTGATCCATTGCGCCTGCTCCTTGGCAGGGGCGGGCGCAAGAGTGGATTGACAGTCCACCGGGCTGGTCCAAGCATCCCTCTGAAATCCCATATGCAAGACCAGGGATCAGGAACGTCGGGCGCGCCGCATAGTGCGTGACACCGGTGTCAGTTTGGGGAAGTGGATGACCAGGAACAGCCGATGCGCCGCCGTGGCGGCCGCCACGATCTTGCTGGCGTTCGCCGGCTCGGCCCAAGCCCAGAGCGCCGCGACCGGCCGCGCAGAACTCACCGCCTATGTCGACGGCCTGGCCCGCGAACACCTGAAGGCCCGCCAGGGCGAGATCGCCAGCCTGAAGACCCAGGCCGAGGCGGAAGCGCGCCGCGCCCGCAACAAGGCCAAGGTGTTGGAGCTGATCGGCGGTCTGCCGCAGGTCCGCACGCCGCTGGTCGCCAAGACCTTCGGGGTGATCCAGGAGGATGGCTTCCGGGTCGAGAAGATCACCTATGACAGCCTGCCGGGCTATCACGTCACGGCCAATGTCTATGTGCCGACCGGCAAGGGGCCCTTTCCGGCGATCATCGTCGCGCCGGGCCATGGCTTGGACGGCAAGATCGGCAATCGCGGTTTCGCGGTGAACCTGGCGCGGGCCGGCATGATCGTGCTGGCCTACGACATCGTCTCCGAGGGCGAACGGCTGCAGCACTATGATTCCGAGCTGGGCGCCTCCAAGGTTGGCCGTCCCACCGGCGAGCACAGCCTGGCCGCCTGGCAGACCGCGCCGGTAGGCGACCACGTCTCGCGCTATTTCATCTGGGACGCCGTGCGGGGGCTGGACTACCTGGCCGCGCGGCCGGACGTCGACGCCCAGCGGCTGGGGGCGTTCGGCTGTTCGGGCGGCGGCACGATCACCGCGTTCCTCTCGGCCCTGGACGAGCGGGTGAAGGCCACCGCCACGGCCTGCTACGTCACCGACTTCGACCACCTGCTGTCCACCGTCGGCCCGCAGGACGGCGAGCAGTCGATCCCGGGCTTCCTGGCCGCCGGCCTGGACATCGCCGACTTCGTCGAGATGGCCGCGCCGCGCGCCTATGCCGTGGTCTCCACGACCGAGGACATGTTCCCGTTCGCCGGCGCCAAGGCGGCCGTCGAGGAGATCAAGGGCGTCTACAAGCTCTATGGTGCCGACGACCGGCTGAGCTGGATCTACGGCCCTGGCGGTCACGGGGCCCTGGCGCCGATCTCGTCCGACATCGTCGCTTTCTTCACGCGGTGGCTGAAGGACGCGCCCGACAAGCGCCCGTTCGTCGCGCCGCCGAGGCTGTCGCCGGATAAGCTGCTGGTCACGCCCACGGGGCAGATCTCGACCTCGATCGGTGGCGAGACGATCCAGACCCTCAATGCGGCGCGCGCCAAGCAGGTGTCGGCCAAGCGCCCAGTCGTGGCCTCGACCGCCGACGTCGCATCCCTGCGTGCGAGACTGAAGAGCGACATCCAAACCGTGACCTTCGCGGCGATCCAGCCCGGCGCCGCGCCGCCCGAGGCGGTGGAGGGTGCGAACGGCGCCCTGCGCCTGAAGGTCGCCGATGGTCAGTTCGCCGACGCCATGCTCACCTTGCCGGAAGGCGAGGGGCACCATCCAGCTGTGCTGCTGCTGACCAGCCAGCCGCAGGCCGTGAAGGCCGAGGCCGCGCGCCTGGCCAAGGCCGGCAATCTGGTCCTGACTCTGGTGGCGCGCGGCGCTGGCGGGACCGAGGAGATCAAGGCCACGGTGCTGGGCGACTGGAACCTGCTGGCCACCCGCGCCCTGCTGGTGAACAAGACACCGCTGGGCCTGCGGCTGGACGACGCCTTGCGGGCCATGGACTGGCTGGCGGCGCGCTCGGATGTCGATCCCAAGGCGATCCGTGTCTACGGACTGGGGCCGTTGGGACCGGTTGCGCTGCACCTGGGCGCGGTAGATGACCGTGTGGCGGCGATCTATGCCGACAACAGCCTGGCCGCCTTCCACATGGCGGTGGACCAGCCGATCCAGCGCGAGCTGCCCGAGGTGCTGCCACCCGGCGTGCTGCGTCGCTACGAGCTGGCGGACCTCGCTTTGGCTGCGTTCCCGCGTCCGGTGACCTTCGTCAATCCTATCGACGCCGTGGGCGTGCCGCTCAAGGAAGCCGAGTTCGACAAGGAACTGGCCTTCGTCCGCGCCGCCGACCGCAAGCTGGGCCAGCCCGACCAGGTGCGCTGGACCTGGCGCGGCGGCCGCGATCCCCTGCCGCTGCCGTGAGGACCGAGCCGATGAACACCACCCGCCGCGCCCTGATCGCCTCGACGGCCGCGCTGGCCGGCGCGCCAACGCTCGCCTCGGCCGCGCCTGGTCGCGACGACGCCTGGAAGGAGGCCGACGTCATCCTGGCCCGGATCAGGCCGCCGTCGATCCCGCGTCGCGACTTCCCGATCACCAGGTTCGGAGCCAAGCCCGACTCCGACTGCACGAAGGCGATCGCCGCCGCGCTGGAGGCGGCCGCCAAGGCCGGCGGTGGCCGCGTGGTCGTGCCGGCGGGAATCTGGCTGACCGGGGCGGTCCATCTGAAGAGCCGGACCGAACTGCACGTCGCCAAGGGCGCGACGTTGAAGTTCCTGCAGGACCCCGCCGCCTATCTGCCAGCCGTGCTGACCCGTCATGAAGGCGTGGAACTGATCAACTATTCGCCGTTCATCTACGCCCTGGAGCAGCACGATATCGCGCTGACCGGCGAGGGCGTGCTGGATGGCCAGGCCGACGCCGAGCACTGGTGGAACTGGATTCGGCGCAAGCCGCCGGGCGTGGTCGACGACCGCAAGCGCCTGACGGAAATGGCCGAGGCCGGCGTCCCGGTCGCCCAGCGCGTGTTCGGCGCGGGTACGACCATCCGGCCGATGTTCATCCAGCCCTATCGCTGCCGGAACGTCCTGATCGAGGGCCTGACGATCATCGGCTCGCCGATGTGGGAGGTGCATCCGGTCGAGTGCGAGAACGTCATCGTCCGCAAGCTCAACATCCACAGCCACGGCCCCAACAACGACGGCTGCGATCCGGAATCCTGCCGCGACGTGCTGATCGAGGGCTGCGTGTTCGACACCGGCGACGACTGCATCGCCATCAAGTCCGGCCGCAACGCCGACGGCCGGCGGCTGAACAAGCCGACCGAGAACGTGATTATCCGCGACTGCCAGATGAAGGACGGCCACGGGGGCGTCACCCTGAGCAGCGAGATCACCGGCGGCGTGCGCAACGTCTTCGTCGAGCGCTGCAGGATGGACAGCCCGCGCCTGGACATCGCCATCCGCTTCAAGAACAACGCCATGCGTGGCGGCACGTTGGAGAACATCCACGTGCGCGATATCGCCGTCGGCGAAGTAGCCAAGGCGGTGATCACCGTTGACTACAACTACCAGGAAGGCGCCAACGGGCCGTATGCGCCGGTGTTCCGGAACCTTGTGGTCGAGCGGCTGGTCAGCGGCCACAGCCCGCGCGCGCTGGACCTGCAAGGCTTCGCCAACGCGCCGATCCGCGACGTGCGGCTGATCGACTGCGAGTTCAACGACGTTTCGGGCCAGGACATCGTCCGCTACGTGGACGGCCTGACCTTCGACAACGTCAAGATCAACGGCCAGCCGGCCAAGCCGCCGGCGGGCTAGGAGGCGCTGCCGCCCAGCGCGCGGACGAGATCGACGGAGGCTTGCAGGCGACGGGTCTGCAGCACCAGCGACGCGCGCTCGGCCGTCAGCGCCGCCGTCTGGGCCGTGACCACGTCCAGATAGGTGGCCGCGCCCTGGCGGTAGCGGATCATGGCCAGGTCCTCGGTGCGCTTGGCCGAGGCCACCGCGTCGTCCTGGTCCTTGGCTTGATCTGCCAGACGGTTGGCCAGGGCCAGCTGGTCCTCGACATTACGGAACGCCGCCAGCACCACGCCGCGATAGTTTTCCGCAGCCTGGGCATGGGCGGCCTTGGCGGCCTCGACCCCGGCCTTGCGGCGGCCGCCGTCGAAGATCGAGCCGGCGATCTGCGGGGCCAGCAGCCACAAGGCGTTGGGGGCCTCGAACAGATCGACGCCGCCGGCCGACTGCCAGCCGGCCTGGCCAGCGATGGTCAGGGCCGGGAAGCGGGCGGCCTGGGCCACGCCGATCTGGGCGTTGGCGGCGGCGGCGCGGCGCTCGGCGGCGGCGATGTCGGGACGCCGTTGCAGGATCGCCGACGGCACGCCGACCGGAACCTTGGGCTGGGCGAAGGCGATCTCTGCGGCCGGCAGGTTGAACGTCGAGGCCGTCTCGCCGACCAGGGCGGCGATGGCGTGCTCATAGAGCGCGCGCTGGGCGGCGACGTCGCTGAGCTGGGCCTTGGCGGTCGACAGCTGGGTCTGGGCCCGGCCGACGTCAAGGCCGGTGGCTGCGCCGCCGCTGTGGCGGATCTGGGTCAGGTCCAGGGCCCGCTGATAGGCCGAGACCGTGTCGACCAGCAGCTTGGTCTGGGCGTCGAGGCCGCGCAGGGCCAGGTAGCTGTCGGCCAGTTCGGCTTGCAGGGCCAGGCGCACCGACTCCAGGTCGGCTGCCGTGGCTTGGGCCTGGGCGGCTCCGGCGGCGACCTGGCTGCGCACGCGGCCCCACAGGTCGACCTCGTAGGAGGCCGTCGCGACGACCTGGCGGGTCGAATACTCGTCCACGCCGCCATTGCGCAGCGGCGCGTTGTCCGAGCGGCGCTGGCGGCTGGCCACGGCCGAGCCGTCGAGCGACGGGAAGAGGCCAGCGCGGGCCTGGGCGGCCAGGGCCGAGGCTTGGTCATGGGCGGCGACGGCGGCGGCGAGGCTGGGATTGGCCTTGGCGGCGCGGGCCTCTAGGTCGTTCAGCGTGGTGTCGCTATAGACCATCCACCAGTCGCCGCGCGCTTGCGCATCGGCGGGAGCGGCCGGGGTCCAGGGGCCGGTCTCCTTGAACGCGACCGGCGTGGTCACCGCCGGCGGAACATAGGGCGGGGCGCTAGCGCAGGCGGCCAGGACCGAGGCCGCCGCCGCGACCAACAGCAGAGTCTTAGCCTTTGGCATGGGCCGCTCCAGGCGCCGCGACGCCGGCCACGCGCACGAGATCGCCGTTGGCCAGGGCTTCGGGCGGGTTGTCGACCACGCGCTCGCCCGATTGCAGGCCCGCGCCGATCTCGACCTCGGTGCCCAGGTCACGGACGATGGTCACCGGGCGGATTTTCACGTGGCCGTCGGCGCCGACAACCGCGACGGTCGGGCCGTCGTGCTTGAAGAGCAGGGCGGTCGAGGCGACCTTGGTCGTCGTCGCGGCCGACGGCAGCTTGAACGATACCTGGGCGTAGGCGCCGGGCTTGAGGCGACCGTCAGGGTTGTCGATCTGCAGTTCGACCAGCATGGCCCCGCCGCGACCGACCGACTGGGCGTCATTGACCACCGAGGCGGTGAAGGTCTGGCCCGCATATTCCGGCACCTCGACCTGAGCGGTCAGGCCGCGATGGACCAGCGACGAATAGTTCTGCGGCACGCTGACATAGATGCGCATGCGATGCTGGTCGGCGACCGTGAACAGGGCGTTGTCGGCCGAGCCGCCGACCGAGATCAACTGGCCGATATCGGTGTTGCGGGCGGTGACCACGCCGTCGAACGGGGCGGTGATGCGCTTGAAGGCCTGTTGGGCCAGCAGGCGGTTGAGGTCGGCCTGGGCAGCGTTGACCGCCGAGTTGCGAGCGGCCAGATCGCCGGTCTTCTCGTCGGCTTCCTGGCGCGACACGGCGTCCTGGGCGACCAGGCCTTCCCAACGCTTGGCCGTGATCGCCGACAGGCGCTGATTGGCCTGGGCGGTGGCGAGGTTGGCGCGGACCTGCAGAACCTGCTGGTCGAGGTCGGGCGTGTCGATCTCGGCCAGGACCTGGCCGGCCTTCACGCGCTGGCCGATGTCGGCGTACCAGCGCTTGAGGTAGCCGCTGGTCCGGGCGTGGATCGGCGCGGTGTAGAAGGCCTGGACGTCGCCGGGCAGGACGAGGTCGGCATGGCCGCCACCCGTCACCTTGGCCAGGCTGACGGTCGGGATGGCCTGCTCGTGGGTCCAGGTCTTCAGCGATTGGTCGGCGTGGACGCGGGCGGCGACACCACCGACCACCACGACGGCGGCCAGGACGAGGGCCGCGGTCCCGGCCAGCTTCAGGCTACGCGTGGAGATCCCGCCTTGGGCGGCGAAGTGTTGATCAGGCATGGGAAGCTCCGGCGATCGGGGCGGTGTTGGGGGCGTCCTCCGAGGTCTTCTTGCGGCCGTGGACGAGGCTGAAGACGACGGGGACGAACAGCAGGGTGGCGGTCGTGGCGAAGATCAGGCCACCGATCACGGCGCGGCCCAAGGGGGCGTTCTGCTCGCCGCCTTCGCCGAGGCCCAGCGCCATCGGGGCCATGCCGATGATCATGGCCAGGGCGGTCATCAGCACCGGACGGAAGCGGGTGAAGCCGGCTTCGATCGAGGCGGTGATCGCATCGCCGGTGGCGTTGAGGCGCTCACGGGCGAAGCTGACCACCAGGATCGAGTTGGCCGTCGCCACGCCCATGCACATGATCGCTCCGGTCAAGGCCGGCACCGAGAGCGTGGTGCCGGTGGCGAACAGGATCCAGACGATGCCGGCCAGGGCGGCGGGCAGGGCGGTTATGATCACGAACGGGTCCAGCCACGACTGGAAGTTCACGACGATCAGCAGGTAGATCAGCACGATGGCGGCGATCAGGCCAAAGCCCAGGCCGGTGAAGGCGGCGTTCATCGTCACCATCTGGCCGCGCAGGGTGACCGTCGCGCCCTTCGGACGCTCCTTGGCCAGGTCCTTCAGCACCTTGTTGATGTCGGCGGTCACCGCGCCCAGGTCGCGGCCTTGGGTGGTGGCGTAGATGTCGAGCACCGGCTGGATGTCGTAGTGGCTGACCACGGCCGGGGCGCTGTCGCGCTTGATGGTGCCGAGGCCGCCCAGGATCTGGGCCTCGCGCGTCCCACTGGTCCCGGTGATCGGGATGCCGGCCAGGTCGGACATCGACTTGACGCGATAGTCCGGCACCTGGGCCACGATCGGGTAGGAGACGCCGTTCTTGGGGTTCAGCCAGAAGGTCGGCGAGACCTGCGAGCTGCCGGCCAGCGAGGCCACGACGCTGTTGGTCACGTCGCGCTCGGTCAGGCCCAGCTGGGCCATGCGCGAGCGGTCCACGTCGACGCGTAGCTGAGGCGCGCCCTCGGGCTGCTGCATGCGCACGTCCACCAGGCCGCGGATGGTCTTCAGGCGAGCCAGGATCTTGTTGGCGTAGGCGCGGTTGGCGGCGGCGTTGGGACCGGCGACCTGCAGGTCGATCGGGGACGGCGCGCCGAAGTTCAGGATCTGGCTGATGATGTCGGCCGGCAGGAACGAGAAGGTCGCGCCCGGAAACTGCCGGGGCAGTTCTTCGCGCAACGTCTTCACGTAGTCGGCGGTCGGACCGTGCTCGGCCTTCAAGGCCACGAAGATGTCGCCGTCCTGCGGGCCGATCAGGCCCGAGTTGCTGTAGACCATGTTGATCGAGCTGTTCGGGATGCCGATGTTGTCGACCACCGAGGCGATCTCGTCGGCCGGCACGATCTTGCGGATGGCGTTCTCGACCTGGCCGAACAGCAGCGAGGCGTCGTCCAGGCGCGTGCCCACGGGGGCGCGGACGTGCAGGGTGATCTGGCCGGCGTCGACGGTTGGGAAGAAGTTGCTGCCCAGGAACGGCGCCAGGCCGAACGAGGCGAGCACCACCACCATGAAGCCGATGATGAACACGCGGCCCGACTTCATCGCCATGACCAGCAGGTCGCGATAGCCCTCGCGCAGCTTGCCGAAGCGGGTCTCGAAGCCGCGCTGGAAGCGGACCAGCGGATTGCGCGACGGCGCGCCGGCATGGCCGTGCTCCGAGGCGTGCTCGTAGTCCAGCCGCTCGGTGTCATGCGGCTTGAGCAGATACATCGCCAGGGTCGGGACCAGGGTCCGCGACAGGACGAACGAGGCGATCATCGCGAAGACCACGGCCTCGGCCATCGGCACGAACAGGAAGCCGGCCACGCCCTTCAGCATGAACATCGGCACGAAGACGATGCAGATGCAGAGCAGGGAGACGAAGGCCGGGGTCACGATCTGAGCCGCGCCGTCCAGGATCGCCGTCTTGACGTCCTTGCCGTGCTCCAGGTGCCAGTTGATGTTCTCGATGGTCACCGTGGCGTCGTCGACCAGGATGCCGACGGCCAGGGCCAGGCCGCCCAGGGTCATGATGTTCATCGTCTGGCCGATCGCCGACAGGGCGGCGATGGCGGCCAGGATGGCCAGCGGGATCGACACCGCGATGATCACGGTCGAGCGCCAGCTGCCCAGGAACAACAGGATCATGACGCTGGTCAGGGCCGCGGCGATGACGCCTTCCTTGATGACGCCGCCGATCGCGCCCTTCACGAACAGCGACTGGTCGTTCAGCGGGGTGATCTTGAAGTCTTCCGGCAGGGTCTCCTTCAGAATCGGCAGGCGCGCCTTGACGCCGTCGACGATGGCCAGGGTCGAGGCCGAGCCGTTCTTCAGGATGGTCGACAGCACCGCCCGGGCGCCGTCCACGTGCACCACGTTGGTCTGCTGGGCCGAGCCGTCGCGCACCTGGCCGACGTCGCGGATGTAGATGGTCGCGCCGTCGACCGTCTTGATCGGCAGGGCGTTCAGCTCCTCGATCGTCTCGGCCGCGTCGTTCAGGCGGACATTGTACTGGAAGGCGCCGATCTTGATCGTGCCGGCGGGCAGGATCTGGTTCTGGGCGGCCAGGGCGTTGGAGACGTCCTGCGCCGACAGGCCCTTGGACTGCAGGGCGACGGGGTCGAGGTCGATCTGAATCTGCCGGACCTTGCCGCCGTAGGGATAGGGAATGGCCGCGCCGGGCACGCTGATCAGGGCGGGGCGGACGATGGTCTGCGACAGGTCGAACAGCTTCTGCTCGGACTGCGACTTGCCGGCCTGGGCCAGCTGCAGGATCGGCACCGTGGCGGCGCTGTAGTTGATGATCAGCGGCGGGGTCGTGCCGGCCGGCATCTGGCGCACGGCCGATTGCGAGATCGAGGTCACCTGGGCGGTGGCCGTGCGGATGTCGACGCCGGGCTGGAAGTAGATCTTCACGATGCCGATGCCGGGCAGTGATTGGCTCTCAATGTGGTCGATGTCGTTGACCGTGGTCGACAGCACCCGCTCGTAGGGCGTGACGATGCGGCCGGCCATCTCCTGCGGCGACAGGCCGGCATAGTTCCAGGCCACGCCGATCACCGGCACGCGGATTTCGGGGAAAATGTCGGTGGGTGTGCCGAGGGCCGCCAGGACGCCGAAGATCAGGATCAACATCGCCATGACGATGAAGGTCAGCGGGCGTAGCAGGGCGATGCGGACGATGGCGTTCAAGCGGCCTGCTCCGGACTTGCAGGTGGGGGATCCCGCGAGCCCCGTTCGGGTGGGGGGAAAGGACTCGCGGGATCGGCGCGTACAGAAGCTGCGCCAGGGGGAGATGCGCCCGTTCGCCTAAACCCGCCGTCTCAGCCGGATGAAACTTCTTTCATGTTGCCGCCGAACCGATAGCCATGGCCGCGCACGGTTTCGAGCAGGGGGCGTCCGAAAGCCGCTTCCAGCTTCTGGCGCAGGCGGGCGACGGCCATGCGCACGCGCTCGGGACGGGGATCGTCGCTCTCGCCCCAGACGTGCTTGAGGATGCGTTCGGCGCTCAGCACCTCGCCCGCGTGATCGACCATATAGGCCAGTAGAGCATAGTCGCGGGCGGGCAGGGACAGGACCTGACCGTCCAGGCTGGCGGTGCGAGCATTGGGGTTCAGGCTTAGCGGTGTCTCGTTCCCGGTGATGGGCGCGGCGGCGGGCGCGAAGCGGGCGAGGGCGGCCAGGCGCGCCTCCAGCTCGACGACATGGACGGGCCGGATCAGGCAGGCGTCGGCGCCGGCGCGCAGGGCGGCGGCGCGGGCGGCGGGTTCGGCCCGGTCGGCGATCAGCACCACGATGGCGCGGTCGGCGCAGCGGGAGAGGGCCGCCAAGGGCGCGTCGGCCAGGTCGGCGACCTCCAGCAGCACGGCGTCATAGTCGTCACCGGCGCTGGCGACGGCCGCGTCGCCGGGGCTGGTCAAGGTTTCGACCACGTGGCCGGCCTGGATCAGGGCCCTGGCCAGATAGAGGTCGCGCGGCCGGTGGCTGGCGTGCAGCAGCCGCACCCTTAAGCCTCCAGTCCGCGCGGCCAGCAGTCCAGCGACACCCGCAGGCCCGGCTGGGCGTCGTCCAGCGACAGGGTGAAGTGGTGCAGGCGAGCGACGGCCACGACGATGCTGAGGCCCAGGCCCGAGCCCGGCAGATCGCGGGTGCGTTGCGAGCGGTAGAAGCGGTTCAGCACCACTTCACGCTCGTCCTCCGGCACGCCGGGACCGTTGTCGACCACCTCGATACGCGGACCCTCGTCGCGGGTTCGCAGCCGCACCTGCACGGCGCCGTCGCGCGGGGTGAATTTCAAGGCGTTATCGACGAGGTTGCTGACCGCCTCGAACAGCAGGGCCGGGTCGGCGAAGACGGTCGGGGCATCGACATCGAAGCTGGACACCAGCGTGACGCCCAGGTCCTCGGCGACCGGATCGTGCAGCTCCAGCACATGCTCCAGCACGTCCTGCAGGCGGACGGTCTCGAAATTGGCCTGGCGGTCGCGGCGCTCGATCTCGCCGATGCGGGTCAGGGCGCGGAAGCGGACCAAGAGCTCATCGGTGTCGGCCAGGGCGCGCTCGACCATCTCGCCGCGATCCTGCTGGCAGTTCTCCTGGGTGGCGCGATAGAGCGCCGCGCGCAGGCGGTTCAGCGGCGTACGCAGGTCGTGGGCGACATTGTCGCCGACGCTTTTCACCTCCCACAGCAGGCGCTCGGTCTCGTCCATCATGGCGTTGGCCAGGGCGGCCAGCATGTCGATCTCGTCACGGCGATGCGAGACCGGCAGGCGCACGCCCAGTTCGCCCGACCGCGCCGCCCGACTGGCGGCCTGGAGCTGCTCGATGCGCAGCAGGGGCGCGACGCTGAGCAGGGCCGCGACGCCCAGGCCCAGCAGCAGGGCCACCGCGCCGCTGACCGCCAGGGCGTTGATCAGGATGTCGCGCAGCCCGGTCAGCACCTTGGCGTCGTGGACCACGAACAGCTGCTCGCCCCAGGGCAGGCGGCGCACCAGGCCGCGCGCGCCAAACTGCAGGCCGGGCTCATTCAGCGTGCGCGGCTCGCCGTCGGCCTGGGCGTCGGCGGGCAGGGCGCGGACATTGCCGGTGATGTAGACGCCGTCTTCCGAGAACAGGCCGTAATAGGCGATAGCCCGGCCGTCGGCGGCGACGGCGGCCCGGACCCGCTGGGGCAGGGTGTCGGCTGGTCCGTTGGCCAGGACCGTACCCTCGCTGACGATGATCGCGTCCAGCTGGCGGGTGATATAGCCGGCCGTGCGCCAGTAGATCATGCCCAGCAGGAAGACCACGGCCACGGCGAACACCGCGCCGTTCAGCAGGGTCAGGCGGAACGGGCTGGCCCGCCAGAGCTCACGCAGGCGCATGGAGAGCGTACCCCGCGCCACGGACCGTGTGCAGCAGCGCCGGCAGGCCGGCCCGGTCGATCTTCTTGCGCAGGCGGCCCATATGCACGTCGATCAGGTTGGTGCCGGGATCGAAGTGATAGCCCCACACCGCCTCGAAGATCATCGTTCGGGTGACGATCTGACCGGAGTTGCGGGCCATGAATTCCAGCAGCTTGTACTCGGTCGGCATCAGCCGGATCTCGGTCCCGCCGCGCTGGACCGTACGCGCCAGCAGGTCGATCTCCAGGTCGGCGACGGTCAAGGTGGTCTGGCGCGGGGCGCTGGCCCGGCGGCGCAGCAGCACTTCCAGCCGCGCGGCCAGTTCCTCCGACGCGAAGGGCTTGGTCATGTAGTCGTCGCCGCCGGCCCGCAGGCCTTTCACCCGCTCGTCGACATCGCTGAGGGCGCTGATCATCAGTACCGGCGTCTCGACGCCCGCGCCGCGCATGACGGTGATGATCGCCAGGCCGTCCAGGCTGGGCAGCATGCGATCCAGGGTGATGGCGTCGAAGTCGCCGCTGACCGCGCGGATCAGGCCCTCGCGCCCGTCGGCGACCAGCTCGACCTCGAAGCCGTGCTGTTCCAGCTCGGCGACGATTTCCTGGCCGGTGCCGGGGTCGTCTTCGATCGTGAGGATCTTGGGCATCTGCGGATCGCACTACTCCCTCCGGCCCGGACCCTCAAGCGTATCTGTCAGGGGCGCGTCGGAAGCCTGACGGGGGCGACCTGATGGCGCGCCAGAGCCAGGCTGATCCCGAATGCGACGGTCAGCCCCGCCGCGACGAAGCAGGCCGGGCAGTGACCCGCCAGCGACCAGGCGTCCTGCTGGCTGCTGCACAGCGGACCCGCCATCAGTCGGGGCAGGGCCTGGCCCAAGGCGATCGTCCAGGCGACCAGGGCGGTCGCGCCCATGAGCGGGGCGATGAGGCGAAACTTGGCCGACATGAAGCTCTCCGGAAGCATGGAGCGACAGTCGTCCCGGATCGCGTTGCTGGCTTTGACGCGCATCAAAGCCGGCCGGATGGACGCATGACACCACGGGGCAGGTTCGCCGCAGGGAGTCTGCATGTCCGCCCCGTCCTCCACCAGCGCCAGTCCTTCCCTGGGATTAAGTCCCCCAGCGGGATCAGCAGCGCTCCTCATCATCTCGGTCGTCGGGGCATTCCTGGCGATCCTCGGCGCGGGCCTGACCCAGGATCCGATCTTCCGGCTGCAGGCCGAGACGATCGCCCTGGCCGGGGTGATCGCCGCCTTTGTGCTGAACGGAGGCCTCTCCGGCGGCACGCTGGTCGAGCATCCCGACCGCTATAGCGACAACGTCATCAAGGCCGGCGTCATCGCCACGATGTTCTGGGCGGCCGCAGGCCTGCTGGCCGGCGTGGTCATCGCCGCCCAGCTGTCCTGGCCGACGATCTTCTATTTCCCGGACGCCGGGTGGCTGAACTTTGGACGCCTTAGGCCGCTGCACACCTCGGCGGTGATCTTCGCCTTCGGGGGCAACGCCCTGATCGCCACGTCCTTCTGGGTCGTGCAGCGCACCTGCAAGGCCAAGCTGGCCGGCGGCATCGCCCCGTGGTTCGTGTTCTGGGGCTACCAGCTGTTCATCGTGCTGGCCGCGACCGGCTACCTGATGGGCGCGACCCAGGGCAAGGAATACGCCGAGCCCGAGTGGTACACCGACCTGTGGTTGACCATCGTCTGGGTCGCCTACCTGCTGGTCTTCCTGGGCACGATCTGGAAGCGCAAGGAACCCCACATCTATGTGGCAAACTGGTTCTACCTGGCGTTCATCGTCACGATCGCCCTGCTGCACCTGGTCAACAACGCCGCCATCCCGGTCGGCCTGCTGAACCACCGCTCGTACGGCGTCTTTTCGGGCGTCCAGGATGCGCTGGTGCAATGGTGGTACGGCCACAACGCCGTCGGCTTCTTCCTGACCGCCGGCTTCCTGGCCATGATGTACTATTTCGTGCCCAAGCGCGTGGAGCGGCCGGTCTACAGCTATCGCCTGTCGATCGTGCACTTCTGGGCGCTGATCTTCATCTACATCTGGGCCGGCCCGCACCACCTGCACTACACGGCCCTGCCGCAGTGGGCCCAGACCCTGGGCATGACCTTCTCGATCATGCTGTGGATGCCGTCCTGGGGCGGCATGATCAACGGCCTGATGACCCTGTCGGGCGCGTGGGACAAGCTGCGCACCGACCCTGTGGTCCGGATGATGGTCGTCTCGATCGCCTTCTACGGCATGAGCACCTTCGAAGGCCCGGTGATGTCGATCCGCGCCGTCAACGCGCTGAGCCACTACACCGACTGGACCATCGGGCACGTGCACTCCGGCGCGCTGGGCTGGGTCGGCTTCATCAGCTTCGGCGCGGTCTACTGCCTGGTGCCGTGGCTGTGGAAGAAGAAGGAGATGTACTCGACCAAGCTGATCGAGTGGCACTTCTGGATCGCGACCACGGGCATCCTGCTCTACATCGCCGCGATGTGGGTCTCGGGCATCATGGAAGGCCTGATGTGGCGCGAATACACGCCCCAAGGCTTCCTCGCCTACAGCTTCATCGAGACCGTCTCGGCCAAGCACATCGAGAACGTCATCCGCACTGTCGGGGGCCTGATGTACCTGGCCGGCGCGCTGATCATGGTCGTCAATGTCTGGAAGACGATCGCCTCGCCCTCCGCTGAACCGGCCGACGCTGCGGCCGCTCCCGCCACCGCGATCGCCTGAGGCCGCCCATGTCCGTCTGGAAGCATCACGCCAAGTTCGAGCGGCATTCGCTGCTGCTCATCATCGGCATCCTCGTGGTCGTCTCGATCGGCGGCTTGGTCGAGATCGCCCCCTTGTTCTGGCTGCAGGGCACCATCGAGAAGGTGCAGGGCGTGCGACCCTACACCCCGCTGGAGCTGACCGGCCGCGACATCTATGTCCGCGAAGGCTGCTATCTCTGCCACTCGCAGATGATCCGCCCGCTGCGCGACGAGGTCGAGCGCTACGGCCACTACAGCCTGGCCGCCGAGAGCATGTACGACCACCCATTCCAGTGGGGGTCCAAGCGCACGGGGCCGGACCTGGCCCGCGTGGGCGGCAAGTACTCCGACGCCTGGCACCGCGACCACCTGATCGATCCGCGCTCCGTCGTGCCGGAGTCGGTGATGCCGCCCTACAGGTTCCTGGCCGAGCACGAGCTGGACTATGGCGACATCGTCGACCGCATGAAGGTGCTGCGCACCGAGGGCGTGCCCTACACGGCCGACCAGCTGACCAACGCCAAGAAGGACCTGGAGGCCCAGGCCGATCCTTACTCCACGGACGCCGTCGCCCTGCGCGGCCGCTACGGGGCCAAGGTCGTCAACCGCGATTTCGACGGTGATCCGAACCGGATCACCGAGATGGACGCCCTGGTGGCCTATCTCCAGATGCTGGGGACCCAGGTCGACTTCAAGTCCTACAAGGCCCAGTCGCCGGAGAACCAGCGATGAGCGACCTGTCCTACGAGACCGTGGCGCGCTTCGCCCAGCAGGGCGGGCTGATCTACTTCGGCCTGATCTTCCTGGCCGGCGTCCTCTACGCCCTGCGGCCTTCCAAGAAGGCCGAATTCCAACACGCCGCGCGCATGCCGCTGGATGACGAGGAGCTCTCCTGATGGCTTCCGAACGCAAGACCGACGACGTTACCGGCGTCGAGACCACCGGCCACGAGTGGGACGGCATCCGCGAACTGGACAACCCGCTGCCGCGCTGGTGGCTGTGGGTCTGGTATGGCTCGATCGCCTTCGCCATCGGCTACTGGGTGATGATGCCGGCCTGGCCGGGGATTCATGGCTACACCAAGGGCCTGTTGCACCAGTCCGACCGCGTGGAGATCGGCAAGCAGCTGACCGCCCTCGACGTCCAGCGCGGAGCGGGCGCGGCCCAGTTACGCACCGCCAGCCTGGAACAGATCGAGAAGGACCCCAAGCTCCAGGCCTACGCCCAGCAGGTCGGCCAGTCCGTCTTCGGCGACAACTGCGCCACCTGCCACGGCATCGGCGGTACGGGGAGCAAGGGCTATCCCAACCTGCGCGACGACGTCTGGCTGTGGGGCGGCAAGCTGGAGGGCATCCACTACACCATCACCCATGGCGTGCGGACCGGTGCCCCCGGCGCGCGGATGTCCCAGATGCCCGCCTTCGGCCGCGACGAGCTGCTCAAGCCCGAGCAGATCGACGACCTGACCGAATATGTCGTCCACCTGTCGAACCGTCCGGCCGACGCCGGGGCCATCGCCCGCGCCAAGCCGATCTTCGAGACCCAATGCGCGGCCTGCCACGGCGTGGAGGGCAAGGGCGACCAGTCCGTCGGCGCGCCTAACCTGACTGACGGCGAGTGGCTCTATGGCGCTGACAGGACCGCCATCCGCGGCCAGATCTTCGCCGGCAACGGTGGGGTGATGCCGACCTGGGGCGGCCGCCTCAGCCCCGAGACCATCAAGGCCATCGCCGTCTACGTCCACGCCAACGCAGGCGGGCAATAGCGGGCCATGCCCACGGTCATCGACAACACCAAGCCCAAGGAGCGGACTGCGGTCTCGGCCGCCGCCCACGCCAAGGGGAAGGGCGCGCCCAAGGGCAGCGGCCTCTACAGGCCGCGCGAGCCGATCTATCCCAAGCTGGTCCACGGGACCTGGCGGCGGGTGAAGTGGGCGCTGCTGATCGCGACCCTGGCGATCTACTATGTCACGCCCTGGATCCGCTGGAAGCGTCCCGAAGGCTTCCCGCAGCAGGCTGCGCTCATCGATTTCACCGGCGGGCGCTTCTACTTCTTCGACATCCAGCTGTGGCCGCAGGACGTGCACATCATCACCGGTCTGATGATCGCCGGCGCCCTGGCGCTGTTCCTGGTCACGGCGCTGTTTGGTCGGCTGTGGTGCGGCTACGCCTGCCCGCAGACGGTGTGGACCGACCTCTACATCGTGGTCGAGCGCTTGTTCGAGGGCGACCGCAACGCCCGCATGCGCCTGGACGCAGCGCCGCTGTCGTTCGACAAGCTGTGGCGCAAGGCCGGCAAGCACCTGGTCTGGCTAGCCATCGCCTTCGGCACCGGCGGCGCGTGGATCTTCTACTTCCACGATGCGCCGACCCTGATCCGCGACTTCTGGACCGGCCAGGCGCCGGTGACGGCCTATGTCTCCTGCGCCCTGCTGACGGCGACCACCTATGTCTTCGCCGGCTGGATGCGCGAGCAGGTCTGCACCTACATGTGCCCGTGGCCGCGCATCCAGGGGGCCATGCTGGACCAGCACTCGCTGCAGGTGACCTACCTGCATGATCGCGGCGAGCCGCGTGGCCCCCACAAGAAGGGCCAGGACTGGGCCGGGCGCGGCGACTGCATCGACTGCCGCCAGTGCGTGGTGGTCTGCCCGATGGGCATCGACATCCGAGACGGCGCGCAGATGGAATGCATCAACTGCGGCCTCTGCGTCGACGCCTGTGACGAGATCATGCTCAAGCTCGGTCGGCCTACCGGCTTGATCGCCTATGACACCGATGCAGCCGTCGCCCAACGCGCGTGCGGGAGCAAGGCGACCTATAAGCCTGTGCGTTCGCGGACCGTCTATTACGCCCTGGCCCTGGCGGTGGTCAGCGGCCTGACCCTGTGGTCGCTGGTCAGTCGGCCCAAGGCCGATCTCCACGTCATCCGCGATCGCAACCCGATCTTCGTGCGGATGCACGATGGCGCGGTGCGTGACGGCTATACGCTGAAGATCACCAATCGCACCTTCTTCGCGCGCAGGTTCGAGGTGGCTTTCGACGGCGTGCCTGGGGCGCATCTCAGCCAGCCGGGCGCAGCCAGACCTGTCAGCGTCACCGTGCCGGCCGACCAGGTCGCTTCGGTGCGGGTCTTCGTCACCGCGCCCGCCGGGACTGACCTCGCCGCCAGCACGCCGGTCCGCTTCATCGCCCGCAACGGCGACGTCGAGGCCGCCGCCAAGACCGTCTTCCTCTCTGGAGCCGCGAACCCGCAATGACCGTCGCTTCATCCCACGCCAAGCCCATCACCGGCTGGCACGTCCTGATCGCCGTCGTGGCGTTCTTCGCCGTGGTCATCGGTGTTGACACGTTTTTCATGATCAAGGCCTACGGCACCTTCTCGGGCCAAGTGGCCTCCAATCCTTACGAAGCGGGCCTGGCCTTCAACCAGACCCTGGCCCAGCGCCGACGCGAGGCGGCCCTGGGCTGGACGGCGTCGGTCCTGAAGGTCGATGAGGATTCGGTCGTAGTTCGCCTCGTCGACAAGAGCGGCGCTCCGCTGGACCGGCTCTCCCTGACCGGTGTGCTGGAGCGTCCGGCCACCGAGACCGGCCGCCAGGTCCTCGATTTCAAGCCGCTGGGCGATGGTCGCTACCAGGCTCGCGGGCGTCTGGACGGGGCCTGGGACCTGCGGGCCACCGCGCGCAACAGCCGTGACGTCTTCGAACTGGAGACCCGCCTGGTGGAGCCGGCCAGATGAGCGCCAGCCTGACCCTGGAGCGCGATCTCGAAGCCTTCGTCCGCCGCGACGAAGCCGGGCGAGGGCGGCTCGAGCTGCTGGTCACCGGCGCCCGCTGCGCCGCCTGCATCCGCAAGATCGAGACCGCCGTCGCTGGCCTTCCGGGTGTGGCGAGCGCGCGGCTGAACCTGACGACGGGCAAGCTGGCCGTCGAGCTCTCGGGTCAGGAGGCCCATCCCGAACGCGTCGTCGAGACCGTCGAGGGCCTGGGCTACCGCGCCTGCCTGTTCGACCCGGCCGAGGCGGTGTCCGCGATCGATCGCGAAGGCCGCGAGCTGGCCGTGGCGCTAGGCGTGGCCGGCTTCGGAGCCGGCAACGTCATGATGTTCACCGTCCCGGCCTGGGCGGGACTGTTCGGCCAGGAGCTGACGTCGGCGACCCTGACCCTGATGTACTGGATGGCGGCGATCGTCGCGACGCCCTGCGCGCTGTTCGCCGGCCGGCCGTTCTTCCGCTCGGCCTGGGCGTCGCTGAAGCGCGGCAAGGCCAATATGGACGTGCCGATCTCGATCGGCGTCATCCTGACGCTGATCGTCAGCTTCTCCGAGACCATGCTGCGCGGCCGGCACGCCTATTTCGACGCCGCCGTCACCCTGCTGTTCCTGTTGCTGATCGGCCGCTACCTGGATCATCGCCTGCGCGCCAACGCACGCTCGGCGGCGCGCGATCTGCTGGCCTTGCAAACCCCCGTGGCCGTGCGCCTCTCCGGTGAGGGCGAACAGGGCGTCCCCGTCGCCGAGATCGTCGTCGGCGACCGCCTGGTCGTCGCGCCTGGCGATCGCGTCCCCGTCGATGGCGTGGTCGAGGCGGGGCGCTCGGAGATCGACAACGCCCTGATCACCGGCGAGACGGCCCTGGCGCCGGTCGCGGTCGGCGCGCGGCTGCACGCCGGCGCCCTGAACCTCTCCGGCCGGCTGGTCATGACCGCCACGGCGCGTAGCGAAGACTCCACCGTGGCCGCCATCGCCCGGCTGATGGAGGCTGGGGCCCAGACTCGCTCGGCCTATGTCCGCCTGGCTGACAAGGCCGCCGCGCTCTACGTCCCCATCGTCCATACCGCCGCGGCCGTGACCTTCGTCGGCGGCTGGGCGCTGGGCCTGGGGCCGCGCGAGGCGCTGTTGCGGGCGGCGGCGGTGCTGATCGTCACCTGTCCCTGCGCCCTGGGCCTGGCCGCGCCCGCCGTGCAGATCGCCGCGAGCAGCCGGCTCTTCCGCAAGGGCGTGCTGGTCAAGTCCGGCGCGGCCCTGGAGCGGCTGGCCGAGGTCGATCACGTGGTCTTCGACAAGACTGGCGTGCTGACCGAAGGCCGTCCGCGCCTGGTCGACGCCCCGGCCCATCTGGTCGCTCTGGCAGCGCCGCTGGCCCGCGCCTCGCGCCACCCGCTGGCCAAGGCCCTAGGCGCCCAAGCCGGCGCCGGTCCCATCGCCGCTGACGCCGTCGAGACGGTCGGGCAGGGCGTCGAGGGCGTGGTCGATGGCCGCCGCGCGCGCCTGGGCCGCGCCGCCTTCGTCGGGATCAAGGACGGCGACGATCGTGAGACCGAGCTGTGGTTCGGCTTCGAAGGCGACGTGAAGATCCGCTTCGTATTCGAGGACCGGCCCCGTCCTGACGCCGGCGAGGCCATCGCGCGCCTGCGCCGCATGGGTCTGTCGGTCGAGGTGCTGTCGGGCGATCTCGCCGGTCCGGTGCGCGACATCGCCCAGGCGGTCGGGGTCGATCACTGGCGCGGGGGCCTGACGCCGTTCGACAAGGCCGCCATCGTCGACGGCCTCAAGGCTCAGGGCCGCAAGGTGCTGATGGTCGGCGACGGCCTCAACGACGCCGCCGCCCTGGCCAAGGCCCACGCCTCCATGGCTCCCGGCGCGGCGGTCGACGCCGCCCAGAACGCCGCCGACCTGGTCTTCACCGGCGAGGACCTTGGCGCGGTGGCCGAGGCGATCGACACCGCCCGTTCGGCCCACCGCCGGGCGCTGGAAAACTTCGGCTTCTCGGCGCTCTATAACCTCGTGGCCATGCCGGCGGCGATGGCGGGCCTGGTCAATCCGTTCATCGCGGCCTTGGCCATGTCGGGCTCCTCGATCGTGGTGCTGCTGAACGCGGCGCGGCCCCGGTTGTGGATGCGCCGATGAACATCGTCCTTTTTCTGGCTCCAGCCTCGATCGGTCTCGGCGCGCTGGGCCTGCTGGCCTTCTTCTGGACCATGCGCTCGGGTCAGTACGAGGATCCCAAGGGCGACGCCGAGCGCATCCTCTACGACCATCTGGACGAGAAGCCTCCGGCCCAGGATTGACGCCGATCAAGGTTCGAGTTCGCCGAACGCGGCATGACTCGGCCCATGCCGTTCGACACCATCGATCTTCGTAAGCTGCCCTTGCTGGCGTCCGCCTCGGCCGACAGCTTCGCCCGGCTGACCCGCGACGCTGTATTGCAACGCGTCTCGCGGCGGACCGCCCTGACGGTCGAGGGCGAGGTCAGCGCCGACCTGCCGATCCTGATCGAGGGCGCGATCACGCTGGAGAGCGGGCAGGGCGCGACCCTGGCCCTGCTGGAAGCGCCGGCCACGGTGATGCTGGCCTCGGTCGTGCTGGACGCGCCCGCCCTGGTCACCGCCTGGGCCGCGCCCAGCAGCGAAGTGCTGCTGATCCCCGGCGAGGCGCTGCGCCAGGCCGCCCGGACCGATCCGGCCCTGGCCTTCGCGGTCTCCGAGGAGCTGTCCGGCTGCTACAGCGGCGTGGTGCGGGCCCTGAAGAACCAGCGGCTGCGCGGCACGCTGGAGCGCCTGGCCAACTACCTGCTGACCCGGCATCGCCGCCAGGAGGGCGGGACCCGCCTGACGCTTCCCAGCCGTAAACGGGTGCTGGCCTCGCTGCTGGGCATGACGCCCGAGAACCTGTCGCGCGGCTTCGCCAGCTTGGCGCCGCTGGGCGTCGAGGTCGACGGCCCGATCGTGACCCTGAAGCGGCCGAGCGCGCTGATGCAGCTGGCCAGCCCGGACGTCGCGATCGACAACCACGCCGCCTTCGACGCCGCGCGCCCGGGCCAGGCCGATCGCGAGCGTCGCCGTCTCAAGGCTTTCGAGGACTCCCGCTCATGACCGCCGCGATCCTGTCCGCCGCCCAGCGCGCTCACGCCGAGCGCAACCTGCCACGCTACACCAGCTATCCGACGGCCGTGGCCTTCGATACCGCCCAGGCCGGCAAGGCTGAAAGCTGGTATGGCGCGACCCGGCCGGATGACACGCTGTCGGCCTACGTCCACGTGCCGTTCTGCAGGCGCCTGTGCTGGTACTGCGGCTGCCACACCTCGATCGCGCCGACCTATGATCGGGTCGGGACCTATCTTGAGGTGCTCCGGCGCGAGATCGATCTGGTCGCCGCGCGCCTGGGCGAGCACGCCGGCTTGGCGCACCTGCACTTCGGTGGCGGCAGCCCCAACGCCCTGCGGCCCGCCGACTTCATAGACCTGACAGGCCGACTGGCCCGCGCGTTTCGCTTGCGGCCGGGCGCGGAGATCGCCGCCGAGCTGGACCCTGGCATGCTGTCGCCAGCCTTCGTCGAGGCGGTCGGTGAGGCGGGCGTCACCCGCGTTAGCCTGGGCGTTCAAACCTTTGATCCCGCGGTCCAATCCCGGGTCAATCGCGTGCAGCCCTACGATCAGGTGGCGCGAGCGGTCGAGGGCCTGCGCGGGGGCGGCGTCGGCGGCCTGAACTTCGACCTGATGTACGGCCTGCCGGGCCAGACTCCGGACAATGTGTATGCCTCGGCGCGAGAAGCTGTCGCCCTCCGGCCCGACCGCATCGCGGTGTTCGGCTACGCCCACGTGCCGTGGATGAAGAAGCACCAGACCATGATCCGCGAGGCCGATCTGGCCGATCTCGACGGGCGCTGGCTGCAGGCCGAGGCGGCCGACGCGGCCCTGGTTGAGGCCGGCTATGCACGGGTCGGCCTCGACCACTACGCCTTGCCGGATGACGCTCTGAGCCGCGCGGCGGCGGAGGGGCGGATGCGGCGGAATTTCCAGGGCTATACCGACGACGTGGCCGCCGTGCTCGTGCCTATCGGGTCGTCCTCGATCGGCCAGTTCCGCCAAGGCTTTGTCCAGAACCACGTCCCCAGCGACCAATGGACGGCGAAGGTCGCGCAAGGCGAACTGCCGCTGAACCGGGCCTTGGTCATCGGCGACGAGGATCGCCTGCGCGCCCTCGTGATCGAGCGGCTGATGTGCGACATGGCCGTCGATATCGAGGCCGTCTGCGATGGGCAGGGGATGTCCAGCGATGTGCTGGCCGAGAGCTTCGAGACTATCGACGCCTTGGCGCTAGCGGGTCTTTGCCATCGCGACGGGGCGGTGATCTCGATCCCCGAGACGGCGCGACGGCTGATGCGCGTGGTCGCCGCCGCCTTCGACACGCGCCTGCCCAAGGCGACCGAGCGGCACGCCAGAGCCGTGTGATTATGTAACGCGTTCTCAAGTGGGCGGCGCGACGCTATGAGAGCGGTCATGCGGCGCAAGACGACATGGTGGCGGAACCTGGGAGGCCTTCTGGTCGCCTGCGTCCTGACCCTGCTCGTCGCCGCGCCGGCTGTCAGCGCCGCCGCCTGCCTCTGCGCCGACGACGCGCCGGCCGCCAGCCAGATGGTGCAGTCTGATCACCAGCAGGACAGCGCGCCTTGCAAGGCGGCCTGTTGCCTGGGTGGTCACTGCCATCACGCCGGTCCAGCGCTGGGCGCGCTGATCTCGACCGTCGGCACGCCGACCCACGTTGCCGCTCGTCACGCGATCAAGCCCGGCCATGTACTGCCGTCGCTGACGATCTCCGCCCTCGATCGCCCCCCTCGCGGCTGACGGTCCGCGCGCTTTTTGCGCGCCATCGTCATGTCTTAGCGAGGAATCTTCATGTCATCGAACCGATGGCCGCTGCGCGCGGCCTTGGCGTCCACCCTGTGCGGCGCGCTTTACGGCGTCGCAGCGGCCCAGACCGCGCCGCCTCTTGAAACCCTGTTGAAGGAGGCCGTCGCGCCGCGACTGGCCGTCGGCGAGGCCGAGACCCGCGCCGCCGAGGGCCGCGCCCTGCAAGCACGGGCCCGGCCTAATCCAATAGTAGAGCTTCAAGTCGAAAACGTCGGTGGCGAAGGGCCTTACCGCGACTTCCAGAGCGCCGAGACGACCTTGTCGGTTGGTCAGGCCCTGGAGCTGGGCGGCAAGCGCGGCGCGCGCATCACCACCGCCCAGGCCGAGCTCGACACGGCGCGATCACGCGCCGGCTTGAGCCGTATCGCCTATGCGCGCGATCTCGTCGTGGCCTATGCCGCCGCCGAGGCGGCCGGCGAGCGGCTGAGCGTCGTCCGAGAGGCCAACGATCTGGCCGAGGCCGACGCCCGCGCGGCGCGGCTGCTCGTCGATAATGGCAAGGAAGCTGAACTGCGCGCCCTGCAAGCCCGTGCGGCGGTCTCGGCGGCTCAGGCCGAGGTCTCGTGCGCCGAGGCCGAGTCCGGCGCGGCCCTGGCGCGGCTGTCGGCCCTTATCGGCGGCGAGCGGACCTTCACCGGCGTCACGCCCGGTGCGCTCGACAGCGTCTGGCATCCCTCCTCGACGCCGGCCCAGGCGCCGACCGTCGCTGTCGCCGAAGCCGAGCAGCGGGTGGCCACGCGCAAGCTCGATCTGGAGCGCCGTCGCGCCACGCCCGATCTCACCGTCAACTTCGGCGTCCGCCGGTTGGCGGGCGACGACGCCACGGCCGCCGTGGCTGGGTTCTCGTTGCCCCTGCCGCTGTTCGACCGCAACCGGGGCGCGGTGAAGTCGGCGCAGGCCGAGGCCGACGCCGCGCGCGCTCGACTGCTGATGGCCCAGGCCGATGCGGTCGCCGATCGCCGCAGCGCCGAGGGCGAAGCGAGGGCGGCCGAGCGTTCCACTGCCGCCGCTCAGGAAGGCGAAACCGCCGCGCGCGAGGCTTATCGCCTGGCCCGCCTGGGCTACGAGGCCGGCAAGCTGCCGTTGATCGAACTCCTCGCCGCGCGCCGCGATCTGGTCGCCGCCCGCCAACGCAATATCGAGGCGCGCCTGACGCGCGCCAAGGCCCTGGCCGACCTCGCCCAGGCCAACGGACAGATCGCTTTCGGAGACGCCCGATGACCCAGCGCAAATGGATTTTCGCCGGCGCCGCGACCGCGCTGGTCGCCACCGCTGGCCTGGGCTTTGGCCTGGGTCGCCTGACCGACAAGGCGCCGGTCGCCGCTGAAGAGCATGCCGAGGCGGAGGTTCCACACGAGGAGGGCTTCGTGGCGCTGTCCGCAGCCGACGCCGTCAAGGCCGGCGTGCTGACCACCATGGTCGGACGTGGCGGCGGCTCAGAGCTTGTCCTGCCAGGCCGCGTCACCCTGGCCGTCAACGCCTCGGCCGGCCTGGGCGCACCGGTGTCGGGAACGGTCGAGCGTGTCCACGTCGCCGCCGGTGACCGCGTGGCGGCCGGCGCGGCCATCGCCACTCTGCGCAGCGCCGAGGGCGCGGTTGCGCGGGCCTCCGTCGACGCCGCCGCCGCGGGGGGGCGCGCCGCCCAGGCCGCCGCCGCGCGGGATCGCCGCCTGTTCGAGGCTGGGGTCGTCGCCCGCCAGGACTGGGAAGCCAGCCAGGCCGCCGCCGACAAGGCCCAGGCCGAGCTGCGCGCCGCCCGCGCCCAGGTGGCGGCTCAAGGCGCGCCGAGCGCCGGCGGCCTCGCTGTCCTGCACGCGCCGATCGGCGGGATCGTCACCCGCATCGACGCGCGCGTCGGTGGCTTTCTCACGCAAGGCGTTCTTGTCGCCGAGATCGCCGATCAGGGGCAGGTGGAATACGTCTTCGACGCACCGCCGGCCTCGGCCGACGCAATCCGTGTCGGTGACGCGATCATGGTCCAGCGGTCGGATGGCGGCGAGGCCAGCGCCCGCATCGTTGGCGTCGCGCCCACCGCGCTCGGGGCCGGCGCGGCGGTCGTGCGCGCCAGGCCGACCGCGACCGCGCCGCAGATCGGCGCGATCGTCTCGGCCCGGGTGATCCTGGCCAAGGGGCAGGGCGGCCTGACCGTCCCGGCCGAGGCCGTCCAGACCCTGGAGGGCCGCGCCGTGGTGTTCGTCGCCGAACCCAAGGGCTTCCGCGCGACGCCGGTCGTCGCCGGCCGCACCGCCGCGGGTTCAATCGAGATCCTCAAGGGCCTGACCGGCGGCGAGACCATCGCCGGCAAGGGCGCCTTTCGACTGAAGGCCGAGCTCGGCAAGGGCGAAGCGGGGCACGAGGACTGATCATGCTCAATCGCCTCATCGACCTTTCGGTCCGCTTCCGGTGGATCGTCGTCTTGCTGGCCGTGGCGCTGTTTGCGTTCGGCCTGCAGCAACTGTCGCGCCTGCCGATCGACGCCGTGCCCGACATCACCAACCGTCAGGTGCAGATCAACACCATCGCCCCCGCCCTCGGCCCGGAAGAGGTCGAGCGGCAGGTGACCTTCCCGTTGGAAACGGCGCTGGCCGGCACGCCTGGGCTCGTCGAGACCCGGTCGCTGTCGCGCCACGGCTTCTCGCAGATCACTGCCGTCTTCACCGACAAGACCGACCTCTATTTCGCCCGCACCCTGATCAACGAGCGCCTGCAAGCCGCTCGCGCGAACCTGCCGGATGGCCTGGAGCCCAGCATGGGGCCGCCGGTCACCGGCTTGGGCGAGGTCTATATCTGGACCGTAGAGTTCAAGGGCGCGGCCGCTCGCACGGACGTCCCCTATGTCACGCCCGAGGGCGAGATCCTGCGGACCGACATCGAGAAAGCCACCTATCTGCGCACGGTCCAGGACTGGATCGTCGCGCCGCAACTGAAGACCCTGAACGGCGTGGCCGGCGTCGATGTGCTGGGCGGCTACGTCAAGGAATATGCCGTCCATCCCGATCCGGCGAAGCTGGCGGCGCGGGGCATCAGTCTGCCGCAGCTGGTCGAGGCGCTGGAGCACTCCAACCGCATCGCCGGGGCCGGCTACGTCCAGCGCGGCGGCGAGGCCTATATCGTCCGCACCGATGCACGGGTCAAAAGCCTGGCCGAGCTGGCCGACACTCCGATCGGCCGGCGCAACGGGGCTGTCGTCAAGGTCTCGGACGTCGCCACGGTCGCGATCGGCCACGCGCCGCGCCTGGGCTCGGCCAGCGAGAACGGCCGCGAGGTTGTGATCGGCACGGCCCTGATGCTGGTCGGTGAGAACAGCCGCACCGTCGCCGCCCGCGTCGACGAGCGCCTGAAGGCCATCGCGCCTAGCCTGCCGCCGCAGGTGATCATCAAGCCGGTGCTGGACCGCACCCGACTGGTCGACGCCACCATCCGCACGGTGGAGCACAATCTGACGGTCGGCGCCTTGCTGGTCATCGCTGTGCTGTTCCTGGCCCTGGGCAACTTCCGCGCCGCCCTGATCACGGCCCTGGTCATCCCGCTGTCGTTCCTGATCGCCGCCACCGCCATGCGGCGGTTCGGGATCAGCGGCAATCTGATGAGCCTGGGGGCGCTGGACTTCGGCCTGATCGTCGACGGCGCTGTGGTGGTGATCGAGAACACGCTTGGACGCCTGGCCCAGCGTCGCGACGCCGAGGGCCGGCCGCTGACCGGCGGCGAGCGCCTATCGATCGCTATCGACGCGGCCAAGGAGATGGCCCGCCCCGCCGCCTTTGGCCAAGCGATCATCCTGTTGGTCTACGCCCCGCTGCTGACCTTCGAGGGCGTCGAGGGCAAGATGTTCACGCCGATGGCCGCCACGGTGATGTTCGCTCTGGCCGGGGCGTTTGTGCTGTCCCTGACCCTGGTTCCGGCCCTGACCGCCCTGGCGGTGCGCGAGCCTCAAGGTCACGGCGAGACCAAGGCGATGATCGCCGTCCGTACGCGCTTCGAGCCGGTGCTGCGGGCCGCCGTCGTCCGTCCGGCGGCGGTCGCCGGCGGGGCGGTCTTGGCGCTGGTGCTCGGCGTCGTCGCCTTCTTCGCGCTGGGCCGCGAGTTCGCGCCGACGCTGGACGAGGGCGACCTGCTGGTCCAGGCCAGCCGCGTGCCCTCGATCTCGCTGGAAGAGAGCCAGGCCATGCAGTTCGAGGTCGAGAAGGCGCTCTCGGCCCAGCCTGAGGTCGCCCTGGTTTTCACCCGCACCGGCACGGCCGAGATCGCCTCGGATCCCATGCCGCCCAGCGCCTCGGACACCTTCGTGATCCTCAAGCCGCGCAAGGACTGGCCGGATCCGGGCCTCTCGAAAGCAAAGCTGGTAGAACGGATGGAGGGTGATCTCGGCAAGCTGATCGGCAACGCCTACGAGTTCACCCAGCCGATCCAGATGCGCTTCAACGAGCTGATCGCCGGTGTGCGCTCCGACGTGGCGGTAAAGGTCTATGGCGACGACTTCGCGGCCATGAGCAAGACCGCCGACCAGGTCGCCGCCACGCTGCGCAAGGTTTCCGGCGCGGCCGATGTGAAGGTCGAGCAGATTTCCGGTCAGCCGACCATCACCGCCAGTGTCGATCGCACGGCCGCCGCAGCGCTCGGCGTCCACGCCAGCGACGCGGCCGACGCCCTGGCGATCGGCCTGGGCGGACGCGAGGCCGGCCACATCCTGGAGGGCGATCGCCGCTTCGACGTGGTCGTGCGCCTGGACGACACCTCGCGGGCCGATCCGGCGGCCATGGGCCAACTACCCGTGGTCTCGGAGAGCGGCGAGGGCGCGAGCGCCATCCCTCTGTCCAGCATCGCTCGCTTCGACACCGCCGAGGGCCCCAACCAGGTCAGCCGCGAGAACGGCAAGCGGCGGATCGTGGTCCAGGCCAATGTCAGGGGGCGCGACCTGGGCGGTTTCGTCGCCGACGCCCAGGCCGCCGTGGCGCGGGAGGTCAAGCCGACGCCGGGCTCCTGGCTCGAGTGGGGTGGTCAGTTCCAGAACCTGGAGCGGGCCAGCGCACGGCTGGCGATCATCGTGCCGGCGGTGTTCCTGGTCATCGCCGTGCTGCTGTTCTTCGCCTTGGGCTCGGTGACGGAGGCGGCGCTGGTCTTCGGCTGCGTGCCGCTGGCCCTGGTCGGAGGGGCTTTGGCCCTGCTGCTGCGGGGGATGCCGTTCTCGATCTCGGCGGCGGTCGGCTTCATCGCGGTCTCGGGCGTGGCGACCCTGAACGGGCTGGTGCTGATGCAGAGCATCAAGCAGCGGATGGAGGGCGCGGACGATATCGCCGTCGCCGTGATCGACGGCACGGTCGGCCGGCTGCGGGCGGTGCTGACCACGGCGCTGGTGGCGATCCTGGGCTTCATCCCGATGGCCTTGGCGATCGGTCCCGGGGCCGAGGTCCAGAAACCCCTGGCCACGGTGGTGGTCGGCGGCCTGCTGACTTCGACCGTGCTGACCCTTCTGGTGCTGCCCTGCTTCTACGTCTGGCTAGCCCGGCGGCGCGTGGGAAGGGCGCCTGCGATTTAGGCAGTTTGCTCGCAAGACGGTCAGGCGCATCGACAAGGCTCCTCAAGCCTTCGGTATGCGCCTAGGCCGTCTGCATGCGCGTCCTCGTCATCGACCCCGATCACGCCCGGGCGGCCCTCGTGGCCGCCGGGCTCCAGGGCGTCGAGCCGTTGGAGGTGCGCCATGCGACCCTCTATGACGAGGCCGAGGTCCTGGCCTTCGCGCCGGACGTGGTGGTGATCGCGGCCGAGAGCCCTGATCGCGACACACTGGAAAGCCTGCGCGAGGCTGCCGAAGGCGCGCCGCGTCCGGTCGTGATGTTCGTCGACCGCTCCGAGCCGGGGCTGGCCGAACAGGCCGTGCGGGCCGGTGTGGCGGCCTATGTGGTCGATGGGCTGGCGCCGGGGCGAGTGCGCTCGATCCTCGACGTGGCCATGAGCCGCTTTGCTTTGACCCAGCAGCTGCGCGGCGACCTGGCCAAGGCCAAGGCCGATCTGGAATCCCGCAAGGTCGTCGATCGCGCCAAGGGCCTGCTGATGAAGGAGCGCGGCCTGGACGAGGACGGCGCCTATCGCCTGTTGCGCAAGCTGGCCATGGATCGGGGCAAGCCGATCGGCGTGGTGGCGGCCGACTTGCTGGCCTTTGCCGGCGTGCTGCGGGGTGACGCCTCGTGAGCGGGTTGTCCGAACTTCGGCTGGGCTTCATCCCGCTGACCGACTGCGCGCCGCTGGCGGTCGCCCATGATCTCGGTTTCTTCGAGGAGGAAGGCCTGGCGGTCGAGCTGGTCCGCGAGGCCTCGTGGGCGACGATCCGCGACAAGGTCGCCGTCGGGGCGTTGGACGGGGCGCACATGCTGGCCCCGATGGCGCTGGCGGCGGACGGTGCGATCCTCGTGCCGATGGCGCTGAACCGGAACGGCAGCGCCATCACGGTCTCGACGGCGCTGGCCGGTGCGAACTTGGCCGAGGTCGTCGCGGCGCGGAAGGCGGGCGGGAAGGGGCCGCTGACCTTCGCCGTGGTCTTCCCGGAGTCGATGCACAACTACCTGCTGCGCGGCTGGCTGGCGGGCCAGGGTGTCGATCCCGACCAAGATGTCCGCATCGTGGTCATCCCGCCGCCGCGCATGGTCGAGCGGATGCGGGCTGGGGAGATCGACGGCTTCTGCGTCGGCGCGCCCTGGAACGCGGTCGCCGAGGCCGATGGATTGGGCCGCATCCAGGTTACGGCCTCGCAGCTGCTGCCGGGCGGTCCTGACAAGGTTCTGGGCGTGTCAGCGAGCTTGGCCGAGACGCGGCCGGACGATCTGCGCGCCTGCTTGCGGGCGGTGATCCGCGGCGCGGCCTGGGCTGACGACCCCGCCAATCGCCAGGACCTGATCGCGATCCTGGCGCATCCCGGCCGCGTCGATGCCCCGCCGGCCGCCATCGCCCGCGCCTTGGAGAGCGAGATCGTCTTCCACCGTGACGGGACCAGCCTGCCGCGCCGCGAGGACGGCCTGTGGATGGCCGCCCAGATGGTTCGTTGGGGACAGCTCGACGCCAGCGTCGATCTCGACGGCCTCGTGACCCGGGTCTACCGGCCTGACCTCTATCCCGCCTGATCTGTACGCTTCCTGGGCACCGATCGTGCCTGGCCGCTCAGCAAGCGTGCGCCGCAACAAACCTGACCATCGCGGCGCGGCATCTCCGTGACAGCTGCGTGAACTCGGGTCTCCCATAGTCTCAAGGCCACCGGACAACGACGTTCGCGGCTGCCAGAGGACCGCTCGGATGCGGTCAACCGTCCGGGACGATGACGTCCCGCTCTCGCAGACACGCAAACATCCGAGGCCGTCATGATCTCCCGCGACTTCCTGAAGGCCGGCCATGCGCCGACCCTGTTCGCAGCGTTCCTGTATTTCGATCTCAGCTTCATGGTCTGGGTGATCCTGGGCCCGCTGGGCGTCGCCATCGCCAAGGACTTCCACCTCGATCCCGCCCAGAAAGGCCTGATGGTCGCCATCCCCGTGCTGGCCGGCGCGATGCTGCGCCTGGTCAACGGCGTGCTGGTCGACCGGATCGGGCCCAAGAAGACGGGCATGATCGGCCAGATGATCGTGCTGACGGGTCTCGTCCTGGCCTGGGCCATCGGCATCCACAATTACCATCAGGTGCTGGCCTTGGGCGTGATCCTGGGCGTGGCCGGCGCCTCGTTCGCCGTGGCCCTGCCGCTGGCCTCGCGCTGGTATCCGCAGGAGCATCAAGGCCTGGCCTTGGGCATCGCGGGGGCCGGCAACTCGGGCACGGCGCTTGCGGCCCTGTTCGCGCCGCTCCTGGCCAAGGCGTTCGGCTGGCAGACCGTGATCGGCCTGGCTGCGATCCCGCTGGCCATCGCCTTCGTCGTCTACATGCTGCTGGCCAAGGACGCGCCTGAGCAGCCCGCGCCCAAGAAACTGTCCGAATATATGGACGTGCTGAAGGTCCCGGACGCCTGGTGGCTGATGCTGCTGTACGGCGTGACCTTCGGCGGGTTCGTGGGTCTGGCCTCGTCGCTGACCATGTACTTCAACTCCGAGTACGGCCTGGACCCGGTCGTGGCCGGCTTCTTCACCGCCGCCTGCGTGTTCGCCGGCTCGTTCATCCGCCCGGTCGGCGGGGCGCTGGCCGACAAGTTCGGCGGCGTGCGGACCCTGAGCTTCGTCTACGCCCTGGCCGCCGCCGGCCTGGCCACGGCCAGCTTCCAGCTGCCCAGCGCCTGGACGGCCCTGGCGGTGCTGATGTTCTCGATGCTGGCCCTGGGCGCGGGCAATGGCGCGGTGTTCCAGCTGGCCCCGCAGCGGTTCCGCAAGGAGATCGGCGTCATGACCGGCCTGATCGGCATGACCGGCGGCATCGGCGGGTTCTACCTGGCCTCGACCCTGGGTCTGGCCAAGAAGATGACCGGTTCCTACCAGTCCGGCTTCCTGGGCTTTTCGATCCTGGCCCTGTTCGCCCTTGTCGCCCTGTTCGGCCTCAAGGCCCGCTGGCGGGCGATCTGGCCGACCCTGCACGGCGACGCCGCGACCGTCCGCGTCTGATCTTCCTCAAAGAACGAGATAGCCATGACTAGAGAACGTCTGGTCGTCATCGGCAACGGCATGGCCGGCTGCCGGGCGGTCGAGGAAGTGCTCAAGCGCGATCCGAGCCGCTACGACGTCACCATCTTCGGCGCCGAGCCGCGGGTGAACTACAACCGCATCATGCTGTCGCCGGTGCTGGCGGGCGAGAAGAGCTTCGCCGACATCGTCATCAACGACGAGGCCTGGTACCGCGACAACGCCATCACCTTGCATGCCGGCCGCGCCGTCACGGCGGTGGACCTGGAAGGCCGCAAGGTGGTCGCCGAGGGCGGGCTGGAGGTCGCCTACGACAAGCTGATCCTGGCCACCGGCTCGGACCCGTTCCGCCTGCCGCTGCCGGGCTCGGACCTGAGGGGCGTCGTCACCTTCCGCGACCTGGACGACGTCGAGGCCATGGTCGAGGCCTCTGGCAAGCCCGGCGCGCGCGCCGTGGTCATCGGCGGTGGCTTGCTGGGCCTGGAAGCCGCCTATGGCTTGGCCCGTCGCGGCATGGGGGCGACGGTCGTCCACCTGATGGACGTCTTGATGGAGCGCCAGCTGGACGAAAGCGCCGGCTACCTGTTGCGAGAGGCCCTGGCCGAGCGCGGCGTCGAGACGGTGCTGGGCGCCCACTCGGAAGAGATCGTCGGCCAGGACGGCAAGGTCGCCGGCCTGAAGCTGAAGGACGGCCGTGTTTTGCCTTGCGACCTTCTGGTCATGGCCGTCGGCATCCGTCCGAACGCGTCCCTGGGCAAGGCCGCCGGCCTGCAGGTCAATCGCGGGGTGATCGTCGACGACGCCATGCGCACCTCCGATCCGGCGGTGTTCGCGGTCGGCGAATGCGCCGAGCACCGCGGCAATTGCTACGGCCTGGTCGCGCCCATCTGGGACATGTGCCGGTCGCTCGCCGAGTCCGTGACGGACGGCGAGGGGGCCTATGCCGGCTCGGTGCTGTCGACCCGCCTGAAGGTCTCGGGCGTCGACGTGTTCTCGGCCGGCAAGTTCGCCGGCGGCGACGGCTGCGAGGACATCGTGTTCCGCGACGCCGCGCGGGGTGTCTACAAGCGGGTGGTCATCGAGGACGGCAAGGTGGCCGGCGCGGTGCTGTTCGGCGACGCGGCCGATGGCGGCTGGTACTTCGACCTGATGCGGGCGGGGACCGACGTCGCCGACATCCGCGAGACCCTGATCTTCGGGCAAGCGATCACGGAGGGCCTCTCGGGCCTGGACCCTAGCGCGGCCGTTGCGGCCATGCCCGACACGCAGGAGATCTGCGGCTGCAACGGCGTCTGCAAGGGTGCGATCACCGGCGCGATCACGGCCCAGGGCCTGACCACGCTGGACGATGTCCGCGCGGTGACCAAGGCCTCGGCCTCGTGCGGGTCGTGCACGCCGCTGGTCGAGCAGGTTATCCGCCTGACCCTCGGTGATGGCTTCAAGGCCCAGACCGGCCCCAAGCCGATGTGCAAGTGCACGCACCATCCGCACGGCGACGTCCGCAAGGCGATTGTCGAGCTTGAGCTGAAGTCCATGCACGCCGTCTTCCAGACGACGGAATGGACCACGCCCGACGGCTGCGCCTCGTGCCGTCCGGCCCTGAACTACTACCTGCTGTGCGCTTGGCCGGGCGAATATGTGGACGACAGTCAGTCGCGCTACATCAACGAGCGCGTCCACGCCAACATCCAGAAGGACGGGACCTATTCGGTCGTGCCGCGCATGTGGGGCGGCATGACGACGCCCGACGAACTGCGGGCCATCGCCGACGTCGCCGACAAGTACGACATCCCGGCGGTGAAAGTGACAGGCGGGCAGCGCATCGACCTGCTGGGTGTCCAGAAGGACGACCTGCCGGCGGTGTGGGCCGACCTCAACGCGGCGGGCATGGTCAGCGGCCACGCCTACGCCAAGGGCCTGCGCACGGTAAAGACCTGCGTCGGCAGCGACTGGTGCCGATTCGGCACCCAGGACTCCACGGGTCTGGGGATCAAGCTCGAGAAGTTCATGTGGGGCTCGTGGGCGCCGGCGAAGGTCAAGCTGGCCGTGTCGGGTTGTCCCCGCAACTGCGCGGAATCGACCTGCAAGGACATCGGCGTGATCTGCGTCGACAGCGGCTACGAGATCCATGTCGGCGGCGCGGCGGGCCTGCACATCCAGGGCACACAGCTGCTGACCAAGGTCGCGACCGAGGACGAGGCGATCCAGCTGATCTCGGCGGTCATGCAGATGTACCGCGAGGGCGGCTGGTACCTGGAGCGGATCTACAAGTGGATGGCCCGCGTCGGCCTGGACACGATCCGCGCCCAGACCGTGGACGACCTCGACAACCGCGCGGCGCTGTTCGCCCGCTTCGTGGTCTCGCAGGAGACCGCCCAGATCGACCCGTGGGCCGAGCGCGCCTCCGGTCGCGTGGCGGCCGGCGAGTTCAAGCCGATGGCAAGCCTTACCCTGGAGATGGCGGCCGAATGACCCTGCAAGCTCATATCGATCCGGATTGGCGCGACGTCGGCGCCGTGACCGACATCCCCGAGCGCGGCGCGCGTCGGGTAGCCACGGCCCAGGGCGACGTCGCCGTGTTCCGCACCGGCGATGGCCAGGTCTTCGCCCTGGTCGACCGCTGCCCGCACAAGCACGGTCCTCTGAGCCAAGGCATCGTCCACGGCCACGGCGTGACCTGTCCGCTGCACAGCTGGGTCATCGACCTGGCGACGGGCCAGCCGACGGGCGCCGATGCCGGCAAAGGCTGCACGCCCGTGGTGCCGGTGCTGGTCAAGGACGGCCGCATCCTGCTGGCCCAGCCGGCGATGGCCGACTGATGGCCGACGGATCCGCCACGCTCCCGACGATCAAGACCACCTGTGCCTACTGCGGCGTCGGTTGCGGTGTCGCGGGCGTGGTGGGCGAGGGGCGTTCGGTGTCGGTCGCGGGCGACGCCGTCCACCCCGCCAACTTCGGCCGCCTGTGCTCGAAGGGTTCGGCCCTGGGCGCGACGGTCGGGCTGGAAGGCCGCCTGCTGGAGCCGACGATCAACGGCAAGGTCGCGACCTGGAACGAAGCTAAGGCCCTGGTCGCCAAGCGCTTCAAGGATGCGATCGCCCGCCACGGCCGCGACAGCGTCGCCTTCTACGTCTCGGGCCAACTGCTGACCGAGGACTACTACGTCGCCAACAAGCTGATGAAGGGCTTCATCGGCTCGGGCAATATCGACACCAACAGCCGCCTCTGCATGGCCTCGGCCGTGGCGGCGCACAAGCAGGCGTTCGGCGCCGACCTGGTGCCCGGCTGCTATGAGGACCTCGACCTCGCCGACCTCGTGGTGTTCAGCGGCCACAATGCCGCCTGGACCCACCCGGTCCTCTTCCGCCGCATGGAGGCCGCCAAGGCGCGTGGCCAGAAGCACGTGGTCATCGACCCGCGCCGCACCGACACTGCCGAGGGCGCGGACCTGCACCTGGCCATAGCCCCGCAGAGCGACGTGCGCCTGTGGAATGGCCTGCTGGCCGACCTGATCCGGCGCGGCGCGATCGATCGCCACTACATCGCCGAGCACGTGAACGGCTTCGAGCAAGCCATTGCCGCGCTTCTGGAAATGGATCAGTCCTTGAGCGCCGTCGCCGTCGATTGCGGCGTGGCGATCGAGGATCTCCAGGCCTTCTACGACCTGTTCGCCGCCCATGAGCGCACGGTCAGCCTGTTCTCGATGGGCGCCAACCAGTCGGCCCAGGGCGTGGCCAAGGGGCTGTCGGTCATCAATGCGCACCTCGCCACCGGGCGGATCGGCAAGCCGGGCGCGTGTCCGTTCTCGATCACCGGCCAGCCCAACGCCATGGGTGGGCGCGAGACCGGCTGCATGGCCAACACCCTGGCCGGCCACATGGATTTCGCGCCCGCCGATCGCGACCGGATCGCGCGCTTCTGGGGCGCGCCCGACACCGCCCGCGCGCCGGGCCTGAAGGCTGTCGAGATGTTCGAGGCGGTCCGCGACGGGCGGATCAAGGCGATCTGGGTGATGGCCACCAATCCCGCCGTCAGCCTGCCCGACAGCGGCGCGGTGCGGGAGGCCCTGGCCAAGTGCCCGTTCGTGGTGGTCTCCGACTGCGTCGAGACCGACACCACCGCCTTCGCCAACGTCAAGCTGCCGGCCCTGGGCTGGGGCGAGAAGGACGGCACGGTGACCAATTCCGAGCGCCGTATCTCGCGCCAGCGGGCGCTGTTCCCGGCGCCCGGCAGTGCTCGCGCCGACTGGAAGATCATGGCCGACGTCGCCACGGCCATGGGTTTCGACGGCTTCGGCTGGGCCAGCAACGCCGGCGTCTTCCGCGAATGGGCGCGCCTGACCGCCTATGAGAACGAAAACCGTCTGCTGAATCTCTCGGGACTTTCGGCTTTGACGCCAGAAGCTTACGACGATCTCCTACCGATCCAATGGCCGGTGAAGGCGGACGGGCAGGGCACGCCGCGCCTGTTCGTTGACGGTCGCTTCCAGACCCCCGACGGCCGCGCCCGCATGGTCCCGGTCAAGCCGCGTGGTCCGGCCGACGCCGTGGACGCGGCCTTCCCGATGTCGCTGAACACCGGCCGCATCCGCGATCAGTGGCACACCATGACCCGCACGGGCCTGGCGCCCGATCTTTGCCGTCACGCGCCCGAGCCGTTCGTCGAGATCCACCCCGAGGACGCCAAGGCGCAGGGGTTGAGGGAGGGCGCTCTTGCGCGGGTGATCACTGCGCGCGGCGAGGCCGTGGCCGTGGCCAAGCTCACAGATCGCCAGCGGCGCGGCGGCCTCTTCATGCCGATGCACTGGACCGACGCCTTCGCGCCGTCGGGCCGCGCCAACGCCCTGGTCGCGCCGAACCTCGATCCCACCTCGGGCCAGCCGGAATTCAAGCACACACCCGCGAGGATCCGGGCGTATCGCGAGACGTGGAAAGGCTTTTTCCTCGCCCGATGCGGCTTGGCCGCGCCCGCCGGCCTGGACCTCATCTGGCGGCGCATTCCTCAGGACGCCTGCCAGCAGCATGAGTTCGCCGGTCGGGGCGACGACGCCGAGCGCGATGCCCTACGCAAGGTCCTGACCAGGGGTCTGGCCGGCGAGCTCGTCAGCTACGAGGACGTCGCGACCGGCGTACGGAGGCAAGCCTGGATCGAGGACGGGCGGCTGGTCGCCGTGCTGTTCACCACCGTCGAATGCCGCCTGCCGCCGCGCGACTGGCTGGCCGAGCAGTTTGCCGGGCCCCTGACCGCCGAGGCCCGCGCGGCGCTGCTGTTCGGCCGTCCGCCGGGCGCTCAGGGCGACAAGGGGCCGATGGTCTGCGCCTGCCTGAAGGTCGGGGCTAAGGCCGTCGAGGCATCCATCACCGCCGGAGCCCGCACGCCTGACGCCGTCGGCGCGGCCACGGGTGCGGGGACCAATTGCGGTTCATGTCGCCCCGAGATCGCTCGGATGATCAAAAGTTTGGCCATAACTCCTAAGGAGCCCGCTCATGTCGCTTAAGCTCGGCAAGGTCCTGCTGGTCGGCGCGGGTCCAGGACCCGTGGACCTGATGACCGTCCGCGCGGTCCGCGCCGTCGAGGGCGCCCAGGCGCTGCTCTATGACGCCCTGTGCTCGGAGGAGGCCATCGCCCTGGCGCCGCCCGGCTGCGTGCGCATCCAGACCGGCAAGCGGGCCGGCAGGCCCAGCATGAAGCAGGACGAGATCAACCGCCTGATGCTGCGCCTGGCGCGAAAAGGGCTGAAGGTTGTCCGGCTAAAAGGCGGTGATCCCTCAATTTTTGGTCGCGTGGGTGAGGAGGCCGCGTTCCTGAACGGCTTCGGTGTCGAGACAGAGGTCGTGCCCGGCGTCACCGCCGCCTGCGCCGCCGCCGCCCAGTTCGGTTTCCCGCTGACCCATCGCGGCGAGGCGCGCCGGGTGGTGTTCACCACCGCGCGTCTAGAGGCTGGCCAGCTGTCGGGCGACTGGAGCGCCGCGGCCGATCCCGAGGCGACCCTGGCCATTTACATGGGGGGTGAGGTCGCCGGCGATCTGGCCCTGCGGATGATCGCCGCCGGACGTCCGGCCAACACCCCGGCTGTTGCTATCGAGAAGGCAGGTGGCGCGGACGCGCGGCTCTATCCGGCGACCTTGGCCACGCTCGCCGAACGCATCGCGGACGCCGGGGACGGCCCGTTGCTGATCGTGGTCGGCGAGGTCGCGGCGGCGGCTTCCATCTCGCGGACGCTGGACGTTGCGCGCAGAGCCGTCGGCTGAGGCCTCACTTCATCCAGAAGCCGACGAAGTAGAACAGCGCCGCTGTCAGGGCCGCCGCTGGCAGGGTGACGACCCAGGCGGTGACGATGTCCTTGGCCACGCCCCAGCGCACGGCCGAGACCCGGCGCGAGGCGCCGACGCCGACGATGGCGCCGGTGATGGTGTGGGTGGTCGAGACCGGCACGCCGATATGAGTGGCCAGGAACAGCGTGATCGCCCCGCCGGTCTCGGCGCAGAAGCCCTGCATCGGCGTCAGGCGGGTGATCTTGCTGCCCATGGTGTGGACGATGCGCCAGCCGCCGAACAAGGTCCCCAGACCCATCGCCGTCTGGCACGCAAGCACCACCCAGAACGGGATGTGGCCCGGCTGGTGCGTGGCCCCGTGGGCGAACAGCAGGGCGGCGATGATGCCCATGGTCTTCTGCGCATCGTTGCCGCCGTGGCCCAGGCTGTAGAGCGCGGCCGAGACGAACTGCAGCTTGCGGAACACCCGGTCGGCGAAGAACGGCGAGCTCTTCACGAAGGTCCAGGAAACGATCAGGACCAGAACGAGGGCCAGCAGGAAGCCCATGGTCGGCGAGACGATGATGCCGGCGGCGGTCTTGCCAAGGCCCGCCCACTGGATGGCGCCGATGCCGCCGACCTTGGCGATCGAGGCGCCGACCAGGCCGCCGATCAGGGCGTGCGAGCTGGACGAGGGGATGCCCGCCCACCAGGTCAGCAGGTTCCAGCTGATCGCGCCCATCAGGGCCGCGAAGATCAGGCGGTCGCTGATGATGTGCGGATCGACGATCCCCGAGCCGACCATCTTGGCCACGCTGGTGCCGAAGAACAGGAAGGCGATGAAGTTGAAGAACGCCGCCCAGATCACCGCCCAGCGGGCCGACAGCACCCGGGTGGAGACAATCGTGGCGATCGAGTTGGCGGCGTCGTGCAGACCATTCAGGAAGTCGAACGCCAGGGCGACGACCACGAGAAAGACCAAAATCAGGAGCGTGGGATCCACGGGGCTCAGACCTGCTCGACGACGATGCCGCTGATGCGATTGGCCACGTCCTCGAAGCGGTCCATGACCTTCTCGAGGTGGCTGTAGATGTCGATGCCGACGATGAAGGCCATCGGGTCGCCGGTGCGGTGCGCCAGGAACAGATCCTTGCGGCCCTGGTCGTACATCTGGTCGGACTGCTCCTCGATCTCGGTGATCTTCACCGCGATCTCGCTGAGCTTCTGGGCGTTGAGGCGCATCTTCGGCAGCAGGGCGACGGCTTCCTCGGTCAGCTTTGCGGCCTGGACGATGATCTGGGTCATCTCGCGCATCTGCGGCTCGAAGGTCTTGACCTCGAACAGGCTGACCACCTTGGCGGTCTTGCGCATCTGGTCGATGGCGTCGTCCAGCGAGGCGGTCAGGCTCTGGATGTCGCTGCGGTCGAAGGGCGTGATGAAGCTGCGGCGCACGGCGACCATCACCTGGCGGGTGATCTCGTCGGCCTCTTCCTCGTAGCGGTTGACGCGGGCGCTGGCGTCTTCGATGGCGTCGCCGCCCTGGGTCAGGTCGTGCAGCGCCTCGGCGCCGGCCGTCAGGGTGCGCGCGTGGGCCGAGAAGAGCTCAAAGAAGGCGTCTTCCTTGGGCATGACCGCCTTGAACAGGCCCAGCATCTTGTTCTCGTCCTTGCGCGAAGAAATACTCGTATCGTCCGTAAGCGGATCGAGTTGGGGCGCACCGGAACCATGAACGGTTTCGGAGGTCAAACCCAATTTCCGGCGGGGAATGATCCGATAGCGGACAAAGTCGGAAAAAGTGGGCTGCCGGCGCGCTTTCCGTCCTTGCGCGAGCGGCGCGATCGCGCGAGATCGCTGCCCATGAAGAAGATGCTTACCTGCGGCCTCGCGGCCGCCGCCGTGTCGATGGGCTTCGTCGCCCAGGCTTCCACGATCTCGGTCAAGCCGGATCCGAAGCTGGTCGTGGTCATCTCGATCGACCAGTTCAGCGCCAATCTCTACGCCCAGCACCGGGCCGAGTTCACCGGCGGGCTGAAGACGCTGAGCAGCGGCGTCGTCTATCCGAACGGCTACCAGTCGCACGCCTTCACCGAGACATGCCCGGGTCACTCGACGCTGCTGACGGGCAAGCATCCGAACAAGACCGGCATCAGCGCCAACGACTGGTACGACCTGTCGACCGGCAAGACGGTCTACTGCCTGGCCGATCCCAGCGCGACGCCGGCGGATGATCCCAAAGGCCGCGCCGTGTCGCCGGCCAATCTGCTGGCCACGACCTATGGCGACTGGCTGAAGGCGGTATCGCCCAAGAGCCGAGTGTTCGGCGTCTCGGGCAAGGATCGCGGGGCGATCACCATGTCGGGTCACCAGGCCGACGGCCAGTACTGGTACCAGCCGGGCTTCGGCTTCACGACCTGGGTCGGCCAGGGCCAGACGGCGCAAGAGCGCCTGAAGCCGGTCGCGGCGTTCAACGCCACGCTGGCGGCGGACCTGAAGAAGCATCCGTACGTCTGGAACTACGACAAGGCCTCGGCCAAGCGCTGCGAGGCGCTGGAGGCCGACTACGAGACCGGCGGCCGCAAGTGGCGCGCGGCGCTGCCGATCGCGGCGGCGACCAGCGAGGCGGACAAGCAGCGCGACCTCTATGCCAGCCCCTATACCGACCAGGTCACCCTGGAGTTGGCCCAGAGCCTGCGTGAGACCTATGCGTTGGGCGACGGTCCGCAGATCGACGTGCTGACCGTCAGCCTGTCGGCCACCGACTTCATCGGCCACCGCTGGGGCACGCGCGGGCCGGAGATGTGCGACCAGATCGCCCGTCTCGACGACCGCCTGGGCGCGTTCCTCAAGAGCCTGGACAAGGTCAAGGGCGGCGTCCTGGTCGTGCTGGCCGCCGACCATGGCGGCGCCGACTTCGCCGAACGCCTGCACGACGAGGGCTATGACAGCGAGCGCGTGATCGGCAAGCCGTGGATCGCCGGCCTGAACGCCCAGCTGCGCAAGGACCTGAACCTCGACTGGGACCCGCTGGTCGCCGACGGCGGCATCGACCAGATCTATGTCGTCAACGCCGACCGCAAGACGCCGTCGGTCGCCGACCGCGCCCGGATCACCGCCGCGGCGCTGGTCCTGATCAACCGCGACCCGGCCGTGGCCGAGGCCTTCGACTCCAACGCCATCCTGACCATGGCTCCGGCGCCCGCCGATGCGGCGATCGAGGAGCTGTCGGTGGCCGAGCGCGTGCGGCGCAGCGCCTATCCGGGCCGGGTTGGCGACATCCTGGTCGCCTTCAAGCCCAATCGCGTGCCCTCGACGCCGGGTCCGACCTATGTCTCGACACATGGCAGCCCCTGGGACTACGACCGCCGCGTGCCGATCCTGTTCTGGTGGAAGGGCGCGACGCCGCACGAGCGGGTGCTGCCGCTGGATACCGTGGACATCGCGCCGACCATCGCCGCCGTCACGGGGATCACGCCGCCGGCCGATATCGACGGCGTCTGCCGGGCGCTCGTCTACGGCAAAGGCTGCTAACGCGACCGCTGACGGTGGCGCGAGAGGTCGATGCCGTGGCGCTCGATCTTGTCGTAGAAGGTCTTGCGCGGGATGCGTAGGACCTCCAGCGCCCGGCGCACATCGCCTTCGCCGGCGGTCAGGGCCTCCTCGATCAGGTGCGCCTCGTAGGTCGCCACCCGCGCGGGCAGCGGCGGCGGGAGTTCGGCCTGGGCGTCCGCGCGCTGGTCGCTCAGGCCCAGCGCGACACGTTGAGCATAGTGGCTGAGCTCGCGGACATTGCCGGGCCAGTTGTGGTTGTAGAGCCGCCAGCGGATCTGGTCGTCGATCTTTGGCGGCTCGCCCTCCAGCCGCTCGCAGGCCCTCGCCAGGAAGTGGGCAAACAACAGCGGCACGTCCTCGCGGCGCTCACGTAGCGGCGGGATGCGGATGCGCACGACGTCCAGGCGGTGGAACAGGTCCTCGCGGAAGGTTCCGGCGGCGACGGCGTCCGACAGGTCCGACTTGGCGGCGGCGACGACGCGCAGGTCCAGGGTCTGGGGGCGGTTGGAGCCCATCGGCGTGACCTCGCGCTCCTCCAGCACCCGCAGGAACTTGCCCTGAGCTTCGGGGGCCAGGGTTTCGATCTCGTCGAGGAACAAGGTGCCACGATCGGCCTGTTGGATGCGGCCGGCGCGCTGGCGCACCGCGCCGCTGAACGCGCCCAGCTCGTGGCCGAACAGCTCGCTGTCCAGGGCGCCGGCGGGCAGGGCGGCGCAGTCGACGGCGACGAACTCGCGGTCGCGGCGACGGCCCCAGGCGTGCAGGGCGCGGGCGGCCAGTTCCTTGCCGACCCCGGTCTCGCCCTCCAGCAGCACATCGACATCGGCCGAGGCGAGCTGGCGCAAGGTGGCGCGCAGGCGCTCCATGACCGCCGTCTGGCCGATCAGCGGCCAGTCGCTCTGGGCCTCGACGGCCAGGGTGCGCAAGCTGCGGTTCTCCAGCACCAGCCGGCGCTTCTCCATGGCTCGGCGGACGCTGCTGACCAGGCGGTCGGGGGCGTAGGGCTTGGCCACGAAGTCGTAGACGCCGTCGTGCATCGCCTCGACCGCCTCGGTGACGTCGGCGTGGCCGGTGATCAGGATGACGGGCAGGTCCACGTCCTGGGCCTTGAGGCGACGGAACAGCTGGCGGCCGTCCAGGCCCGGCATGCGGATGTCGCTGACCACCACGCCCGGGAAGCCGGCGGGCAGGGCGGCCAGGGCTTCCTCGCCTCCCGCGAAGGCCAGGACCTCGAACCCGGCCAGTTGCAGGGTCTGGACGTTGGCGTCGCGCAGCACGTCGTCGTCGTCGATGAAGGCCACTTGGTTGACGGAAGCAAGCATCAGGTACGCGCCTTGGGGAGGGACATGACAAAGCGGGCGCCGCCGGGGGCGGGCTCCAGGGAAAGCTCGCCGCGGAACTCGGCGACGATGTCGCGACTGATCACCAGGCCAAGGCCCAGGCCGCGCGGTTTGGTGGTCGCGAACGGCGTGAACAGGCTCTTGGCCGCCTCGGGGGCGACGCCGGGACCGTTGTCGGCGACCACGATCCGCACCTGTGAGCGTTTGACCACGACCTGGACGCGGATCTCCGGATCGGCCGTGCCTTCAAGGGCTTCCAGGGCGTTCTGCAGCAGGTTGACCAGCACCTGCTCCAGCCGGAAGCGCTCGGCCATCACCTTGGCGGCCTCCTCGTCGGCCTCGCCGCGGACGATGCGGACGTGTTGCTGGCGCACACGCGGGCCGACCAGCAGCAGGGCGCCGTCGATGGCCTCGCGCACGACCACCGGCGCGGCCGGCGCGCTGGACTTGCGGGCGAAGGCGCGCAGCTCGTCGGTGATCAGGCCGATGCGCTCGGTCAGGCCGGCGATCAGGCCCAGATTGGCCTTGGCGGTCTTCTCGTCGGCGCGATCCAGGAAGGCGGCGGCGTTGTCGGCATAGGCGCGGATGGCGGCGACCGGCTGGTTGATCTCGTGGGCCACGCCGGCCGCGATCTGGCCCAGGGTGGCCAGCTTGTTCGACTGGACCAGTTCGTCCTGCATCAGGTGGACGTGAGCCTCGGCGCGGCGGCGCTCTTCGATCTCGACGACCAGGCGCTGGTTGGTTTCTCGCAGCTCGGTGGTGCGTTCGGCGACGCGGGCTTCCAGCTCCAGGCGCGCGACCTCCTGGCGGGCGGCGCGGATGCTGGCCTGGCCACGCCAGCGCAGCAGGGCGAAGGTGATGCCGCAGACGATCAGGCCGATCAGCAGGGCGATGGCGCGGGCGCCGGCGACGGCGGCGCGCAGGGTCTCGCCCACGGGGGTGAAGGTGAAGATCGTCCAGCCGGCCACGCCGAGGTCGGCGCTGGCGGCCATGAACCGCGCGGAGCCCTCTGGCGTCGTCGCGCTGGTGAGGACCGGCGGGCGGCCATGGACCGGGGTGGGATTGGCCTTCAACACCGAGAACGGCGCGTCGCCGAAGCGGTGCTCGGTGCGCAGTTGGTCCTGCTCGGCGCGGGGCAGGCGGCCCAGGGTCGAGAACCGCCAGGTGGGAATGGACGTCACCAGGATCACGCCGTGCGGATCGGCGACGAAGGCGGGCTCGGCCTCGGACCATTCGGCTTCCAGCGTCTCGAATTCGACCTTCACCACCACGACGCCCAGCATGCGCCCGTGCTCCTCGACGCGACGCGACATGAAGAGGCCGGGGCGTCGGCTGACCGTGCCCAGGGCGAAGAGTTCGGCGACGCCGTGGGCGCTGGCTTCCTTGAAATAGGGCCGGAAGCTGTAGTCCGAGCCCACGAAGCTGGTCGGTTCGCGCCAGTTGCTGGCGGCGATGGTCATGCCGTCGGCGTTCAGCACATAGATCACGGCCGCGCGGGTGCCGCCGCTCAGGGTCTCCAGCTTGTGGTTCAGGGCGTCGATGCCGGCCGGGTTCGCCGAGCGCAGGGTCTCGGCCACGTCCGGGTCCTGGGCCAGCACGAAGGGCAGGGAACGGTGCTTGGCCAGCTCGCTGCGCAGCACCGCCGCGTGCAGCGCGGCCGAGGTCTGGGCCTGACGCGACAGGTCGCCCTCGGCGCGGCGCTCGGCCACCGCGCCGGCGAAGCCGACGATCGCCGCCAGGACGATCGCGCTCGCCGCGATGTAGGCGCCCCAGCGGCGCACGATCGGGTCGGCGAGATTCGGCGGCCGCAGGGTCGTCATGGGGCGATTTCCACAATTTGTGCGGTTTTTCGCACAAATGCCGGATTTCGTGTGGGGATTCCCGCTGTCGGCACGGAGCATGGTACCGTTCGCGAAAATGAGAAATTCAATCGAAGCAATGTCTTACAGCTTTTCCTGAGACCGCTTGTGCGATCTCCCGCAGGAAAGGATCGTCTATCCAGGCGTCCTGGCAAAGGGGCGCAGGGTGGAAACGGAGCCGTCAGGCTCGTCCGAGAGGCGCATAGTGAAGACGATCCAACCGGTTGCGCCGACGCAGACCGCTGAGGGCTCCAAGCCGTTCTTCCAGCACCTCTATTTCCAGGTGCTGCTCGCCATCGCTCTGGGCGGGGCCATCGGCCACTACTATCCCGAGATCGGCCAATCGCTGAAGCCGCTGGGCGACGCCTTCATCAAGCTGGTGAAGATGGTCATCGCCCCGGTGATCTTCCTGACCGTGGTGACCGGCATCGCCGGCATGCGCGACCTGGAGAAGGTCGGCCGCGTGGCGATCAAGGCGCTGCTCTATTTCCTGGTCTTCTCGACCCTGGCGCTCATCGTCGGCCTGATCGTCGCCAACGTCGTCCAGCCAGGCGCGGGCATGAACATCGATCCCGCCACCCTGAAGACCGACAAGGTCGCAGAATACGCCGCCAAGGCGCACGACCAGACCATCGTCGGCTTCCTGATGCACATCATTCCCGACACCGTGGTCGGCGCCTTCGCCGAGGGCGAGATCCTGCAGGTGCTGCTGATCTCGATCCTGTTTGGCCTGTCGCTGACCCTGGTCGGCGAGCCAGCCCGCCCCGTGGTGGACTTCCTCGAGTTGATCGCTCAGGCCTTCTTCAAGTTCGTGCACATCGTGATGAAGGCCGCCCCGATCGGCGCCTTCGGGGCTTTCGCCTTCACGATCGGCAAGTACGGCATCGCCTCGGTGGCGAACCTGGCTTTGCTGGTCGGCACCTTCTATCTGACCTCGGCGCTGTTCGTGATCGTGGTGCTGGGCGCGGTTGGTATCGCCAACGGCTTCTCGATCTTCAGCCTGATCCGCTATCTGAAGGCCGAACTGCTGCTCGTCCTTGGCACCAGCTCGTCGGAAGCCGCGCTGCCTAGCCTGATCGAGAAGCTGGAAAAGGCCGGTTGCCCGAAGTCGGTGGTCGGCCTCGTGGTCCCGCTGGGCTACTCGTTCAATCTGGACGGCACCAACATCTACATGACCCTGGCGGCGCTGTTCATCGCCCAGGCCACCGGCGTGCACCTGTCGTGGGAGCAGCAGGCGCTGTTGCTGGGCGTGGCCATGCTGAGCAGCAAGGGCGCGGCGGGCGTGACCGGCGCGGGCTTCATCACCCTGGCCGCCACCCTGTCGGTCGTGCCCTCGGTTCCGGTGGCTGGCATGGCCCTGATCCTGGGCGTCGACCGCTTCATGTCCGAGTGCCGAGCCCTGACCAACTTCACCGGCAACGCGGTGGCGGCGATCGTCGTCTCGCGCTGGGAAAAGGGTCTGGACGTCGCGGCGCTCAGGTCGGCCCTCAATCCGAAGAAACACCCGCCGTCCTCGGGCGGCCCTATCCCGGACGCCGCGCGTCCCTAAGGGGCGCCGGACTTAACCAAAGCCTGCTCAGAAAAAGAAACTTGGGGAGCTAAACGTGACGAACCAAACCCTCCGCGGCTATCGCCGCCGTCTCATTCAGGGCGCGGCCTTGGCCAGCCTGCTGGTCGCTACGGGCGCCGCCGCCCAGGAAGCCGCCGAAAACACCAAGGTCGAAGAGATCGTCGTCGTCGGCAGCCAGATCAAGGGCGCCAAGACCACGGCCGCCCTGCCGGTCACCGTGCTGGACAACACCCAGATCGCCGCCACCGGCGCGGTCTCGGGCGATGACCTGTTCCGCTCGATCCCGGCCATGGGCGATGTCTTCATCAACCCCAGCAATGCGGCCCAGACCAGCAACTCGACGCGCGGCGACGTCAACTCGATCAACCTGCGCAGCCTGGGCGTCGGCAACACCCTGGTGCTGCTGAACGGCCGCCGCCTGGTGTCGCACCCGACCAGCCAGTCGTCGGGCACCGTGCCGCTGCTAGGCTACAACGCCAACGCCATCCCGACCTCGAACCTGGAGCGCCTGGAAGTGCTGCGCGACGGCGCCGCCGCCATCTACGGCGCCGACGCCGTGGCCGGCGTGGTCAATACCGTGCTGCAGAGCGACTTCGACGGCCTCACCGTCGACGCCCAGTACGGCTGGGCCGAGGGCACGCACCGCAAGGAATACACCAGCAACATCTTCGCCGGCCGCAACTTCGCCGACGGCCGGGGCAACATCTCGCTGAACGGCAACTTCACCTGGCGCACGGCCCAGCGCCCCAGCGACCGGCCCTATACCGCGACCCAGGACCTGCGCTCGCTGTTCGCCGGCTATCCGGACTATGCCGCCAGCGCCACGCCGGACAACCGCGGCAACCAGAACTCGTTCGCCAACTTCACGGTGTTCGGCGGTCCCGGCACGATCCGTCTGGGCACGACGGCCCTGACCACGGCGGCCGGCGCGACCCACGTCCAGCCCAACACCATCGCCGGCTGCGCCGCCCAGCTGGGCAACGGCCTGTGCCTTGGCACCGGCAACCTGGCCACCGGCAGCACGGCCAACGCCTACCGCTACAACGCCGTGCAGAACGACGCGACGACGGTCCAGCCCGAGATCGAGCGCCAGAACCTGTTCCTGAACGGCCACTACGACATCAACGACAACCTGACGGCCTATGGCGAGCTGGGCTTCTACCACGCCACGTCCGAGGGCCTGACCACCCAGGGCACCAGCCTGGTGGCGATCGGCGTGCCGGCCAGCAACTACTGGAACCCCTTCGGCCCGGTGACCTTCGCCAACGGCCAAGCCAATCCGAACCGCCTGCCGGGCCTGACCAACGTGCCCGTCACGGGCCTGCCGGTGACCTTCACCAACTATCGCTTCAACGACCTGGGCCCGAGCAAGGTCGAGGTCGAGAACTACCAGACCCGGTTCCTGGGCGGTGTGAAGGGTGAGAAGTGGGGCTGGAACTTCGACTCGGCGGTGCTGTACTCGAAGGCCGACGCCAAGGACGAGAGCGACGGCATCGACAGCAAGAAGCTGGCCGCCTCGCTGGCCCTGTCGACTCCCGACGCCTACAATCCGTTCAATGGCGGCTGCCTGGACGGTACGGGCGGTCGTGACTGCACGCCCAGCTCCAAGGCCGCGCTGGACGCCATCCGCTTCCGCCTGAAGCGCCACTCGACCACCACCCTGACCCTGGCCGACTTCAAGGTCTCCAAGCCGGACGTGCTGACCATCTGGTCGGGCGATGTCGGCGTCGCCGCCGGCGTCGAGTTCCGCCACGAGACCCAGCAGGACCGCCGCGACCCGCAGCTGGACGGCCGCACGCCCTTCACCGATCCGGTGACCGGCGCGACGTCGAACAGCAACGTCACCGGCGTGAACGACACGCCCAGCACCAAGGGCTCGCGCAACGTCGGCTCGGCCTTCGTCGAGTTCGCCGTGCCGCTGGTCTCGCCGGACATGAACATCCCGCTGGTCCGCCGCATCGACCTCCAGCTGGCCGGCCGCTACGAGCACTACAGCGACTTCGGTTCGGTCGCGAAGCCGAAGATCGCCTTCGCCTGGGACGTGGTGGACGGCGTCCGCTTCCGCGGCTCCTGGCAGAAGGGCTTCCGGGCTCCGAACCTGGAGACGACCAATCCGTTCGCCTATTCGCGGACCAACACCGTCACCGACTACTATCGCTGCGAGGCCGACCTGCGCGCCGGCCGCATCTCGACCTTCAGCGCCTGTACGCGTGGCGTGGGCATCCGCTTCACGACCGCCGGCAACCCGGACCTGAAGGCCGAGACGAGCGAGAGCTATTCGGTGGGCGTCGTGCTGCAGCCGACCTTCATCCCGGAGCAGTTCGGCCGCTTCACGGTCACGGTCGACCGCTGGCAGATCAAGCAGCAAGGTATCGTCGGCACCCTGGGTTCGACCAACGCGGCCATTCAGGACTACCTGTTCCGCCTGACGGGCACGACCAACGCCAACGTCATCCGCGCCGCCCCGACGGTGGACGACGTCGCGTTCTTCAACGGCACGGGCCTGACCCCGGTCGGCCAGATCACGGAGATCCGCGACCAGTTCAAGAACCTGCAGCCCCAGACCGTCAGCGGTATCGATTTCGGCCTGAACTGGACGCTGCGCACCGACAAGCTGGGTCGCTTCAGCGCCAATGTCGACGGCACCTTCATGGACAAGTTCTCGCAGGAACTGGCCCCGCCGATCGCCGACCTGTTCGCCGCCCGCGCCGCGGGCACGATCAATCCGGCCACGCCGCTGACCGATCCGGGCGATCTGCTGAAGCGTAACGGCAAGCCGAAGTGGAAGTGGAGCAGCACGGCCACCTGGCGCGGCGGTCCGGTCCAGATCGGCGCCTCGGTGATCTACACCGGCGCGGTGCTGGACACCGACTTCCTGTCGACCACGGGCCAACCCTGGCGCGTCGAGCCGCTGACCACGGTCAACCTCTATGCCCAGTATCGCTTCGAGCAAAAGGGCTGGGCCAATGACACCCGCATCCGCGTCGGCGCCCGGAACCTGTTCGACAAGGATCCGCCGCTGTCGTCGTCGGGCTTCATCGGTTCTCTCTACAACCCCTATGCCCGCTACTGGTACATGAGCGTCAGCAAGTCGTTCTAAGGCTGAGCTCTCAGACCGGCCGCTCCATCCTCCCTCTGGAGCGGCCGGCTTTCCTTCTGTTCGCGTGACGAGGTTTCGCCGGTGATGAAGTTCTCCTCCGCCGCTCTGGCTCTCGGTCTGACGCTGGCCGCGTCGGCCGCCCATGCCGAAGCGCCCGCCGCGAAGACCTGTCCCGAAGGCCTGCCGGCCGAGACCAAGTGCCTGGCCGGCCAGGACGCGAACGGCGCCTACTATTGGATCGCCATTCCAAAGGCTTGGAATGGGACCCTCGTCCTGCACACCCATGGCGGGCCGCGCCTGAAGAAGCCCAAGCCCGACGACGCGATCGAGGACCTGCAGCGTTTCGCCGTCACCGTCGCCGAGGGATATGCCTGGGCCGGCTCGAACTATCGCCGCGAAGGTTACGGCACGCGCAGCGCCGCGGAGGATAGCGACAACCTTCGCAAGCTGTTCTGGGATCAGTTCGGTCGTCCCAAGCGCACCATCCTCCACGGTCAGTCCTATGGCGGCAATGTCGCCGCCAAGACCGCCGAGCTCTACGGCAAGGACGCTGAGGGCAAGCTGGTCTATGACGGCGTCATCCTGACCAGCGGCGTGGTCTCGGGCGGCACGCGCGCCTACGACTTCCGCGCCGACCTGCGGGCCGTCTACCAATACTATTGCGGCAACCACCCGGAGAAGGGCGAGGCCCAGTATCCGCTGTGGCAGGGCCAGCCGGTCGGCTCGAAGCTGACCAACAAGGAACTGGACGAGCGCGTCAACGCCTGCACCGGCGTCGATCTGCCGGCGGGCCAGCGCACCGCCCAGCAGAAGCGCAACCTGGCCAATATCCTGGCCGTGACTAAGATCCCCGAGCGCACCCTGGGCAGCCATCTCTCCTGGGCGACCTTCACCTTCGCCGACATGGTCAACAAGCGGCTGGACGGGAAGAACCCTTTCACCAATGTCGGCGTGGTCTACAAAGGTTCGGACGACGACAAGGCGCTGAACAAGGGCGTCGTGCGCTTCGCCGCCGCCCCCGAAGGCGTGCGCAAGCTGGCCGACGACAGCGACCTGACCGGGCAGCTGCTGGTCCCGACCCTGACCATGCACGCCATCGACGACCCGACGGCCTTCGTCGAGCTGGAGCAGGTGTTGCACGACACGGTCGCCAAGGCCGGCAAGAGCGATCTGCTGGTCCAGTCGTTCACCGACGAGCACGAGCACTCCAAGCTGGCCACGCCGGAATACGCCGCCCTGTTGCGGGCGATGACGGCCTGGATCGAGCAGGGGGCCAAGCCCAGCCCCGCGACCCTGGCCGCCGGCTGCGCCGAGGCGGTGAAGACCTATGGCGAGGCCTGCCACTTCGAGGTCGACTACAAGGTTCCGGCGCTCTCGACCCGCAGCTATCCGCGCAAGAAGCCCGGTCTGTAAGTCAGAGCCTCTAGGCGCCGCTATAGGTCGCGCGCAGCCGGATCTTGTCGATCTTGCCGGTCGAGGCCAGGGGGATTTCCGGCACGCGCACCGCGGCGTCGGGAATCCACCACGAGGCCACTTGACCGCGCAGGCAGCCCAGCAGCGCCTCGTCGGCGATCTCCTGGCCCTCGCAGAGCTGGACGACGAGCAGGGGACGTTCGCCCCACTTCGGATCTATCCGCCCGATCACCGCCGCGAAGGCGACCTGCGGCAGGGCGCAGACCAGGGCCTCGATCTCCGCCGGGTTGATCCACTCGCCCCCGGACTTGATCAGGTCCTTGGCGCGGGCGGTGATCTTCAGATTGCCCTGGCGGTCGATCAAGGCGAGGTCGCCGGTGTCGAACCAGCCGTCGGCGTCGGTGGCGGACTGCTCCTGGCCGAAATAGCGCTCGATCACCGCCGCGCCGCGCACGTGCAGCCGACCTTCGGTCTCGCGCTGCTCGGGCAAGGGCTTGCCGTCCTCGTCGGCGACCATCAGATCGACGCCCAGCTGCGGGCGGCCGGAGAGGCCGGCGCTACGCACCGCATCGCTCATCACACCGGTCGTGCCGACGGGCGAGAGCTCGGTCATGCCCCAACTGGTCTGGACGACGACGCCCAGGCGCTGTTCGAGGCGCTCCATCAAGGCGGGCGGCATGGCCGCGCCGCCGACGGTGATCCGCTTCAGCGACGGCAGCGTCTTGCCGGTGGCTTCCAGGTGATCGCAGAGGCCCAGCCACAGCGTCGGCACGCCCACGGCGACCGTCACGCCCTCGGCCTCGATCAGCCGGGCGAGGCTGGCGCCATCGGTGTGGCGACCGGGCAGGACGAGCTTGGCCCCGGTGGCCGGGGCGGCGAAGGGCAAGCCCCAGGCGCTGGCGTGGAACATCGGCACTACCGGCAGCACCACGTCCGAACCGCTCAGCGCCAGGGCGTCAGCCTGTAGCAGGCGCAGGGTATGCAGGAAGCTGGAGCGATGGGTGTAGGTCACGCCCTTCGGCGCGCCGGTCGAGCCGGAGGTGAAGCACAGGCCGCTCGGCGAGGTCTCCGGAAAGTCACCCCAGCGGGCCGTCGCCTCGGCCTGGTCGATCAGCGGGTCCAGCGCCTCGACCCGGGGGCCGCCGGCGGTCGTCTCGACCTCGCCGTCGATGACCAGCACCCGTTCCAGCCCCGGCGCTTCGGCGGCCATCTGCGTGGCCAGCGCCAGCAGGTCGGCGCTGACGATCAGGATGCGCGCGCCCGACTGGCCGATCATCCAGGCCAGCTGGGTCGCGGTCAGGCGCGGATTGAGCGTATGGCAGACCGCGCCCATGCCCATGATCGCGTACCAGGCCTCGACATGGGCCTGGCTGTTCCAGGCCAGGGTGGCGACCCGCTGGCCGACCGTGACGCCCAGGCCAGCCAGTACGCTCGACACCTTCAAGGACCGCTCGCGCAAGGCAGCGTAGCCGATCCGTTGCGACGGCCCATGCTCGCGCGCGGTGGCGACCTCGACGTCGCCCGCCCACTTGGCGGCATGGTCGAGGATGCGGTCCAGGGTCAGCGGGAAGTCTTGCATGACGCCATCGATCATCGGCGGATATCCAGTCTGAAGAGGCGAGGGCGCGCGCCCTCGGGCGGCGGGCGGCTCACGCCGCGCCGCCGTTGTGATGTTGCGAGAACCCGAAGGAGTCAGGTGAGGGCGGCGTAGACCTGGGTCTTTAGCTCGCGGCGGATCGGGTAGATCCACGACGGACTGAGCTGGGTCATGAACACCACATGCAGCCGCTCGACCGGGTCGATGAAGAACGAGGTCGAGAACATCCCGCCCCAATAATATTCGCCGACCGAGCCTGGGATCATCGCTCGGGTGACGTCCTGGGTGACCGCGAAGCCGAGGCCAAAGCCCGCCCCGCCGTTCTGGGTCTCGCTGAACAGCGAGCGCGAGATCGACGAAAGGTCCGTCTTGCCGGGCAGGTGGTTCAGCGTCATCTGCTCCAGCGTCTTGCGGCCCAGCAGGCGCACGCCGTCCAGCTCGCCGCCATTGGCGCACATCTGGCAGAAGCGGTGATAGTCCAGCGCCGTCGAGACCAGGCCGCCGCCGCCCGACAGCAGCTTGGGCTGCTTCAGCCAGGCGCTGTTCTCGGCGCCGTCCAGGATGGTGCGCGGCTTGCCCGGACCGCCCCAGGCGAAGCAGTCGGTCAGGCGGTCGGCCTTGTCGGCCGGCACGACGAAGCCGGTGTCGTGCATCTTCAGCGGCGTGAAGATGTTCTCGGCCAAGAAGCGGTCCAGCGGCATGCCCGAGACGCGCTGGATCACCGCGCCCAGCACGTCGGTGGATACCGAATAGTTCCAGGCCTCGCCCGGCGAGAATTCCAGCGGCAACTTGCCCAGGGCGGCGACGAAGCCGTCCAGGTCGAGATTGTCGTGCCAGTCCTCGATCTTGCCCTTGCGATAGGCTGCGTCGACATTGGTGCGGTTCTGGAAGCCGTAGGTCAGGCCCGAGGTGTGGCGCAGCAAGTCCAGCATGCGCATCGGCTCGGTGGTCGGCTTGGTCATGAACGGCGCGTCGCCGCCACCGCCGGCATGGACGCCGAGGTCCTTGAACTCGGGCAGGACGTGGCTGACCGGGGTATCGACCGCGACCTTGCCTTGCTCGACCAGCATCATGAAGGCCACCGAGGTGACCGGCTTGGTCATGCTGGCGATGCGGAACAGCGAGGCCTCATTGATCGGCTTGTCCGAACCGGCGCGGGCCGCGCCCTGGCTGCTGAAATGGACGATCTCGCCGTCGCGGCTGATCAGGAGCTGGGCGTGGGGCAGCTTGCCGGTGTCGAGGTACTGTTCCTTGACGAACGCATCGATGCGGTTCAGCCGCGCGCCGTCGAAGCCGTGCTTTTCGGGTGATCCCATCGTCGCCCCTCCCTGGTCCTGAGCCGCCTCGCCGGGCTGCCCTTGCTCATGATCCTATGGGCGGCGTCGGTGGCTCACAAGACATTTGTCGTCCAAAATTTCGATTATTGTTGTACAATTTTCAGAACAAGATTGCCCGCGCCGCCTTGGACGGCTGATCTGGGCGAAAAGGCGAGGGGACCAGGATGATCGAACTCTATCACTGCCACGACGCGCGATCGTTCCGGGCCCTATGGACGCTGGAGGAGATGGGGTTGGCCTACCGCCTCCACCTGCTGCCATTCCCACCCCGCTTCCTGGCGCCGGAGTATCTGGCGGAGAACCCGCTGGGCACCATCCCGCTGCTGGTCGATGGCGAAACGCGGATGACCGAGTCCGCGGCGATCCCGCAGTATCTGGCGACCCGCCATGGCCCGACGCCCCTGGCGGTCTCCGTCGATGAGCCGGACTACGGCCTGTGGCTGGACTGGATGCATCGCGGCGAGGCCACGCTCACGTTCCCTCAGACGATCGTGCTGCGCTACACCCAGCTGGAGCCCGAGGAGCGCCGGGTGAAGCAGGCGGCCGACGACTACGCGCAGTGGTTCCTGTCGCGCTTGCGCCATGTGACCCGCGCCCTGGCCGATCGCGAATGGCTGTGCGCCGGACGCTTCACCACGGCCGACATCTCGGTCGCCTACGCCCTGCTGCTGGCTCGCACCCTGGGCCTGGACCACAAGTTCAGCCCGGAGGTCGCCGCCTATTGGGAGCGGCTCTCCGCCCGGCCAGCGTTCCTGGCCGCCAAGGCGGCGCAGGAGGCCACGGCGTCAGCCTAGCGCCTTGGACAGGCGCAGCCACAGCTGTTGGTCGAAGTCCTTGTCGGCCACGGCCTGGCCCATGCGGACCACGACCAGCTTGCGGCTCGGCACGACGTAGAGCCGGCGATCCATCGCCCCCAGCGCGGCGATCGTGTCGGCCGGCGCGGCGGGGATCAGCGGGCCAGGCGTGGCGCGGCCGCCCGAGCGGATGGTCTCGGTCCCGCCGTTCAGCCACCACAGCCGGCCATAGGCCGAATTGGTCGCCGAGCGGGCGAACATGGCGCGCAGGCTGGCCTCGGAGACGATACGCTTGCCGTCAGCCGCCTTGCCGCCGTCCAGCACGATCTGGCCGAACCTGGCGACGTCGCGCGGGCAGGTGACCAGGCCCGTGGCATTGCCGACGCTGGCGAAGGCGGCCGGGCGCTGGCGCCAGGCGGTGTTGGTCATGCCGGCCGGCGCGGTCAGCCAGTCGCGGGTGATCGTGTCCAGCGGCAGCTTGGCGGCGGCGGCCAGCAACAGCTTGTTCACCGCATAGACGGGCGTGTTGTAGAAGAACTGCGCGCCTGCCGGCGCGACGAAAGCGAACTTCTCGTCCAGGCCCGAGGCCATGTTCAGGATGTGGATGACGCGGATCGCGGCTTCCTGCTCGGGCGAAGCCTTCGACCAGCCCGCGCCGATATAGGCCGAGACCGACTTCTCCACATCGATCAGGCCCTTGTCGATAGCGATGGCGACCAGCATCGAGACGAAGCTCTTCTGCTGCGAGGCGACGTCCTCCAGCAGTTCGCCGTCGGCGGTCTTGCCGTAGGTGAAGGTGGCCTGGAACTGGGCGGCGTCGGCGGGCAGGGGCCAGTTCTTCTCGACCAGGGTCTTGCCGTCCTGAACCACCAGGAAGCCGGTGGTGTTCTGGTTGCCGACATAGTCGAGGACCGGCTGCAGGTCCTTCGATGTGGCGGTCGCCAGGGCTGGCGAGGCCGCCCAAACCGAAGACGTAAGAAGCCCTGCGCCGGCCAAGATGGTCCGGCGTGAAATCTCGAACGGCATGAGCCGCCTCCCTTGGGTTTGTCCGGCCCTTGTTGTTCGGGCCTTGTCTGAAGTCAGGCCGAAGCCTTGCGCGAGCGCGCCGGCTTGACCTCGTCGGTCGGGACCAGTCCGTAGCCGCGCGAGATCATCAGGCGCATGGCTTCGTTCTGCATGTAGTAGAGGATGTTGCGCGCGCCCTCGGACGCCACGGCCGCGTTGCGCGCGGCCAGGCCTTCGCGGACCACGCGCCAGTGGTCGAACGGGCCGCCGGGGCTCTCGGTCAGGCTGACATACGAATAGTGCCAGCGCGTCTTGCGGCGCACGGACTCGATCATCTTCTGGGCGTCGGCGCTGGCCGTGCTGGAGAGGCGGCTGAAGATCGTCTCGCTCTGGTGGATCAGCTCCTCGGCGGCGACGCCATTGTCGGCGGCGGCCAGCAGGGCGTCGATCAGCTTCAGCGTCTCGGCCATGTGTTTGGGCGTGGCGCGGATGCAGGCGAAGCGGGCGGCCAGGCCGTAGAGGGCGGCGCGCGTCTCATAGAGGTCGAACACCTCCTGCACCGTCGTGGCGGCCACATAGGCCCCACGGTTCTCTTCGATCACCACCAGGCCGTCGTCGGCCAGGGTGCGCAGCGCCTTGCGGGCGATCGTGCGGCCGACGCCGAACTCGTTGCACAGCCGCGCCTCGCGCAGCCATTCGCCGGGCGACAGCAGGCCGTCCTGGATCTGGCGGCGCAGCGCCTGCACGAGCGGGTCCGTGCTCGACGGCGACGCGATGATATCCGGCATGACGAGGGTGAGCCTCAGAGGTTGTGTGTCCTGCATGGCCATCTTGGCGTTGGAATCGACATCGAGGAAGCGGAAACCGCGCTCGATTGTGGGGAGATGAAACCTATCTTGCCCGATAATCAAGAATGAATTGTTGAACAATCTGATTGACACGGTCGGATGGCGCGTGTGTCCTCATCGTCAACGGCGCGCACAGACAGCGCCGAGGGAGGGATCATGCGACACCTGTTCATGTCCGCTGCGGCGGTCGCACTTGCCGTGTCCGCCACGCCGGCCTTGGCGCAAACTCAGGCGAAGACCGACGGCGTCCAGGCCATCGAGGAAGTGGTGGTCACCGCGCAGCGCAAGGAGGAGACCCTGCGCGAGGTGCCGGCGACCATCTCTGCGGTGACCGCCGCCCAGCTGGAGGCCATGGGCCCGGTGGCGGGCGTCGGCGACCTGCTGCGCACCATGCCGGGCGTGCGGTTCAACGACCTGCAGAGCAACAACCTCAGCGAAATCTCGATCCGGGGGTCAGGCACTCAGCGCGCCACTGGCGCGGACTCGGGCGTGGGTTTGTTCGTCAACGGGGCCTATGTCGGCTCCAGCACCCTGGGCGGCCGCAACTTCCGCCACATGGACTTCTTCGACCTGGAGCGGGTCGAGGTGCTGGAGGGACCGCAGGGCGCGCTCTACGGGCGCAATTCCGAATACGGCGTCGTCAACATCGTCTCGGCCAAGCCGAAGTTCAACGACAGCGGCTACGTCAACGCCACCTACACCGACAAGCTGTCCCAGACCAAGGTCTCGGCCGTGGTCAACCAGGCGCTCAGCGACACGGTGGCCATGCGCCTGGGCGTCCAGGCGATCGGGCAGGGCAAGGGCTTCTACTTCAACCCCAACAGCAACAAGTACTATGACCACACCGACGGCTGGATCGGCCGCGCCCAGCTGCGCTACAGCAAGGGCCCGCTGGACGTCGACTTCCTGGTCGACGCGCAGGACCTGAACCTGCCGACGTTCCTGAACACCTATGTCGCCCCGCCCGGCGCCAACGCGGCGCTGCCGCTAGGCTTCACCCAGGACCGCTTCGTCATCCCGCATGACGGCAAGGACGGCGTCCACCAGCAGGCCCAGCGGGCCATGATCCTGGCCGACTACGACCTGGGCTGGGGCAAGCTGACCTCCACGACCATGGCCAGCCACTGGATCTCGCGCCAGGACTACGCGGCCGGCGTCGACTTCGCCACCGAGGCGGCGCTGCAGAAGCAGGGCCAGCTGGGCCTCTATCCGTTCGGCCAGACCTCGACGGTGGCCAAGGACCGCACCCTCTACCAGGACTTCCACCTGGCCGGGCAGGCGCTGAACGGCGGCCTCGACTGGCTGGCCGGCGCCGACTACCTGATCCAGCACGACCTGAACGGCACGGACTCGGCGACCACGCCCTGCACCTTCCGCCTGGGCGCGGGCATCTGCGCCGGCACGCCCAGCGCGCCGCTGTGCTACCTGCCGCTGCCGACCTCGACGGCCTGTCCGGCCGTGTTCCCGGCCGCCTTCGGCACCTCGGCCCGCGCGCCGCTGCGCAACGAGTCGAAGTCGGCCTATGGCCTGGTCCGCTACCACACCGGCGGCTTCACCCTGGCCGGCGAGCTGCGCTACTCGGACGACAAGAAGAAGGCCGCCCAGGAGACGGTGCTGCTCTACACCAGCACACCGGCCTCGCCCCGCGCCGCCTATGTGTTCGGCGCCAACCGGCTGAACTACACGGTCACGGCCAGCTACAAGATCCCGGGCCCGATGCAGTCGCTGGTCTACGCCAAGATCGGCACCGGCTATCGCGCCGGCGGCGTCAACGCCCGCACCTCGTCGCCGGCCGCGCCCAACCCGTTCCGCTCGACCTACGACAACGAGGACACCACCAGCTACGAGGCCGGCTTCAAGGGCAACCTGGCGCGCAACATCTATCTGCGGCTCAGCGCCTACCGGTCCAAGACCGACGACGCGATCACCTCGATCACCGACGGCTGCACGGTGCTGAACGCCTGCCTGAAGGCGGGCACGATCTTCAACATCAACGGCGGCACGGTGCACGCGCGCGGCGTCTCGGCGGCGTTGGACGGTCGCTTCCAGGTCGGCGGCGGCCTGCTGTCGGTCAGCGTCAACGGCGCCCGCCAACGCGCCCGCTATGTCGAGACCCCGGCCAACTATGCCGGCCTGCCGGTCGTCGGCTCGTCGGTCGCCCAGATCCCGAAATGGACGGCCTCGGCCACGATCGACTACCGCCACCGCATCACCGAGAACGTCACGGGCTTTGGCAATATCTCGTACCAGGGCCAGGACGGCGGCGTGCAGGACACGGTGACCCTGGCCACGCCGGCGATCTACCTGAAGCCCGTCGACCAGATGAGCCTCCGCGCGGGCGTTGACGTGAAGCGGATCCAGTTCGCCGTGTTCGTCCAGAACCTGATGAACAAGCAGATCGCCTTGCTGCAGTTCACCAGCAACAATGCGCCCCTGGCCAACCGCTACAACCAGCCCCGGACGGTCGGGGCCAACATCATCTATCGCTGGTAGGAACGGAGGACGGCATGGGCGCGTCGCGTCGGGATCTTCTGGTGGGCGCCCTGGGTGTCGGGGCCTTGGCGGCCGCGCCTCGGGCGCAGGCGGCGGTCGGCGAGCCCGACGCCGCCTGGCTGCAGGCCGTGCTGGAGCGCTTCGCCGACTTCGGGGTCAAGGCCTCGGGCGGGGCGGGCGATATAGCCAGTGGTGAGTGGCTGGAGAAGGACCTGACGGCGCTCGGCTACCGCTGCGAGCGGCAGGCGTTCGACGTGCCGTACGCCGAGGTCCGCCAGGCGACGCTAGTGGCCGGAGACAAGAAGGCCACGGTCTTCCCGCAGGCGATCGTCAAGACGACCGGAGCAGGCGGTCTGACCGCGCCCCTGAAGTCGGCCGCCATGCCGGGCGGCCTCGACGGCGCCATCGCCCTGGTGGTGTTGCCGTTCGGCCGCTGGGTCAGCATGGCCCAGCCGGCGATCGGCGCAGCGCTGAAGGACGCCTTCGACCGTGGCGCGGCGGCGGCCGTGGTCGTGACCACCGGGCCGACCGGCGAGGTGATCGGCCTCAATGTCAGCCCGTCCGAGCCCGGCTTCCAGAAACCGGTCGTCCTGCTGGCCCCCAAGGACGCCGCGCCGTTCGTCGTCGCCGCCAAGGCCGGCGCGACCGTGACGCTGACCGTCGACGCCGAGGTCGGCCGCCGGCCGGCCTACAACCTGATCGGCCACCTGGATCGCGGCGCGGCCAAGACCCTGATCGTCACCACGCCGCGCTCGGGCTGGTTCACCTGCGCGGCCGAGCGCGGGGCAGGGGTGGCCGTCTGGTTGTCGCTGGCCCACGGCCTGGCGGCGGCCAAGCATCCGGCCAATCTGGAATTCGTCGCCACCAGCGGCCACGAGTACATCTATCTGGGCGGCGAGCAGTACCTGGAGCACCACGCGCCCAAGCCCGCCGACACCCACGCCTGGATCCACATCGGCGCCAGCGCGGCCGCCCGCGACTGGCACGAGTTGGCCACCCTACGGCCGCTGCCCAGCGCCGACGCCCAGCGGGTGCTGACCGCGACGCCGGACCTCCTGGAGCGGACCCGCAAGGCCTTCCACGGCATCAGCGGTCTGGAGGCCACCTATGAGGCCAACAAAGCCAATGCCGGCGGCGAGCTCGTCAATGTGATCGAGGCCGGCTACGCCTCGGCCATCGGCCTCTATGGCGGCCACCGCTACTTCCACACGCCGGGCGACGACATGCGCTGCGTGTCGGGCGACCTAGTCTTGCCGGTCGCCAAGGCGTTCCGGACGGCGATCGACGCCACCTTCTAGGGCGTCTCCACACCACCGATCTCAAGTCCACGGCGCGCGAGCGCGGAGGGGGAACCATGACCCATGCGCGGTCTTCAGGCGCGTCCATCATCAAGACCGCCGTCACCGCCTCGGCCGGTGCGGCGATCGAGTGGTACGACTTCTTCATCTACGGCACGGCGGCGGCGCTGGTCTTTCCCAAGCTGTTCTTCCCGCCCGACCTGCCGCCGCTGGTCGCCCAGATCGCCGCCTTCAGCACCTTCGCGGTCGGCTTCATCGCCCGGCCGATCGGCGGCCTGTTGTTCGGCCACTTCGGCGATCTCTACGGGCGAAAGAAGGTGCTGGCCGTGGCGCTGCTGGTGATGGGCGCGGCCACGACGTGCGTTGGGCTGCTGCCGACCTATGGAGCCATCGGTGTCTTCGCGCCGCTGCTGCTGGTGGCGTTGCGCTTCATCCAGGGCCTGGCTGTCGGCGGCCAGTGGGGCGGAGCGGCCCTGCTGGCCATCGAGAGCGCGCCGGCGGGCAGGCAGGGCTTCTATGGCAGCTTCGTGCAGATCGGCGTGCCGCTGGGTGTCGTGCTGGCCAATCTGGTTTTCCTGGTCGTGGGTCGCGTCGTCTCGCCGGAACTTTTCCAAGCCTGGGGCTGGCGCATTCCGTTCCTGCTGAGCGTGGTGCTGGTCCTGATCGGGGTCTACGTCCACTGGGCCTTGGAGGAACCTGAGGTCTTCGAGGCCTCCAAGAAGGAAACCAAAGCCAAGGCCTCGCCGTTGGGGCGCATCCTGCGCGAGCACAAGGCCGACGTCCTGCTGGCCGGCGGCGCATTCATCGCCAACAACACCTGCTTCTACATCGCCATCACCTACGCCGTGGCCTACGGCGCGACCGTGGTCAGGACCGGCAAGGAGACCATGCTGGAGGCGGTGACGATCGCCAGCCTGGCCATGATCCCGGCCCTGATCGCCTGCGGCGCGGCTTCCGACCGCCTGGGCCGGCGCGGCCTGTTCATGCTGGGCGCGGTGCTGTGCGGTGTCTGGGGCTTTGCGATGTTCCCGCTGATTGACACCGGCGCGGTCCTGCCGATCATTCTGGCGATCGGCGTGGCCCTGATCCTGATCAGCCTGATGTACGGCCCGCAGGCGGCGCTGTTCGCCGAGCTGTTCCCGGTCGAGATCCGCTATTCCGGCGCCTCGCTCGGCTATCAGATCGGCACGGTGTTCGGCGGCGGCTTCGCGCCGATCATCGCCACGGCGCTGTTCGCCAAGTTCCACAGCAGCCTGGCGATCGCGATCTATCTGGCGATCACGTGCCTAATCTCGCTGGTCTGCACCGCATTGCTGGCTCGGCGGCGGACTCTCTAGAGCTTGACCGGCGCGCTTGGCCCGCTAGAGCCGGGGCCAAGCGTCACCAGAGGCCGGCATGATCAATTTCCCCGACGACATCTTCACCGAGCCCTCCGACGTCGATCCCGACACTCTGGCCAATCTGGGCCCGCTGCGGCGGCTGGCCGGCGTGTGGGAAGGCCTCAAGGGCGTTGACCTGAACCCCAAGGCCGAGGGCCCTGAGCGGCGCGACTTCCTCGAGCGTATCGAGATGCAGCCGATCGACCCGCAGGCCAATGGCCCGCAGCTGTTCTACGGCCTGCGCTACCACGTCCACATCGTCGCCTCGGACGAGGAGACCACCTTCCATGACCAGACCGGCTATTGGCTGTACGAGCCGGCGACGGGCCTGATCCTTCAGACCCTGGCCATCCCGCGCGGCCAGACGGCCCTGGCGGCCGGCAAGGCGAGCGAGGATGGTTCGGGCCTGGTGGTCCGCGCCGAGCGAGGCAGTCCCAGCTACGGCATCTGCTCGACCGACTTCCTGGAGTGGGCGTTCCGCACCGACTCCTACGAGCTGGATGTTCGCTTCGAGGCTGACGGCGGATGGTCCTACACCTCCACCACCATGCTGCAGGTGCGCGGCCGCACGGCGCCGTTCCGCCATGTCGATCGCAACGGCCTGACCAAGGTGGCTGAACCGCGCCCCAACCCGCTGATGCGGATCACCACCGGCGAGGCGACGCGCAGCCAGGCCCACGGCTTCATCAATATCGGCGAGCCGGTCAGCGACGAATAGAAGCGACGATGGCTTGGGCGACGGCGGCGGCCTGACCCCGGATGTCGGGCACGGCGGTGATCTCCCAGTGGGCGCCGCGCGTGGCTGGCCCGACCGCGAACAGGGTGGGCGAGGGCGCGCCCGAGACGTCGCGCAGGCGGTTGGCCTCGTCGATGTCGAAGCCCAACCGCAGCGCGTCGGGACGCGCCAGGCCGCGCCGCGTCAGGTCCTGGATCAGCGGATCGCTCGAGGCCAGCACGTCGCTGGTCGGACCGGTGCAGTTGATGACCGTGACAGCGCGGGCCACGTAGGTCTCGCGCTCGCCCCGGCCGCGCCATTTACACAGCGCCAGGCCGTCGGGCTTCAGAGCCAGCTCGCGGATCTTGCCGGCCGCGATGGTCAGCTGGCCGGTGGCGCGCAAGGCCGCGATCCGGCGCGCGACCTGCGGGGCCAGGCGGTGGCGGTGGATCTCCCAGAACGGCCGGGCGTGGCGCAGGAAGGCCTGCTTTTCGGCGACCGACCAGTTGCGCCACAGTGGCTGGGTCGAGGCGCGAACCGCGTCGATCGCGGTGCGCCAGCCGTGCTCGGCCGCCATGTCCTTCAGCCACGAGAAGGCGGCCAGCGGCGAGAGGTCCTCGGGCGGCGGGGGCAGAGGCTGGCCCGGCGGCGCGCCGTCGTGTTCCAGCGGGGCCAGGCCGCGCCGCGACAGCGCCAGGATCGGCCGGCCGCGCTGGGCGTCGTCCAGCGACAGGGCGACATCGACCATGGTCAGGCCCGTACCGATCAGCAGCATCGGACCCGGCGGCAGTTCGGCGGCATTCCATCGCCAGGGATCGGCGATATAGGCCGAGGTGGCGGCGAAGGCCTCGTCGATGCCCGGCGGCCGGGCCGGCGGAGGATTGCCCAAAGCCAGGGCGACGGCGTGGACATCCACGGTGCGGCCCATGGCGCAGCGCAATCGCCAGCCGTCGCCGCCGGGCTCCAGACCCACAACAGCATCAGGATTGACGACCAATCGGCCGGCCCCGGCCTGACCCTCGGCGATCTCGGCCACCTGGCCCTGCAGGTAGCGGCCATAGTCGGCGCGGGTGGCGAAGTCAGCGGCGCCCAGACCCAGGCCTTCGCCGGTCAGCCAGTCGACGAAATGACCAGGACGATCGGGCCAGGCGCTCATGTTTCCGGCCCGGACGTTCAGCCGGTGATGCGGATTGTGCGTCGCATACGCCGCGCCCAGGCCGACAGGGACGCGCCGCTCGAACAGGATCACCTTCACATCGGGGGACTGGCGCAGCAGGTTCAGCGCCGTCATCACGCCGCTGAATCCCGCGCCGATGACCGCGATGACGGGCGTTTGCGGTCGAGCCATGCACGAAACTCTACGAAGGCGATGGGCTTTTGTCGGCGATGCCGCGGAGTCTGGCAAGAGGCCCGCGAATGCGTTCAAGACGGCCGCGCGGGCCCTCTGACAGCTTGGGCATATCTGCAACATCGTCGACAAACCGATCGAACGACGTCATCTGAAACTATGGTTACCGCGTTGAAGGTTCACTAGGGACGCCGGACTTCGCCTTTGCCGCTCGACATAGACGATCTCAACCGACTGCTTTTCCAGACCGAACAGGCCCGAAGGCTGCTGGTGGGCGACCGCCTGGCGCGCCACGGGATCATCTTCGGTCAATGGCTGGTGCTGGACGCCCTCTACAAGGAGGGGCTGTCGTCGATGACCGCCCTGGCGGGGATCATCGGCGCCGATCGCACGACCTTGACCCGCACGATCGACGGCCTGGTGGTCGCCGGCCATGTGGAGCGCCGCACGCCGGCCGAGGACCGGCGGCTGGTGGTGGTGGATCTGACCGAGGCCGGACGCGCGCTGACCGAGGCGATCATCGCCGACCTGGCGCCGACCCACGCGGCTGCCTTCGCCGGCTTCTCGCGTCAGGACATTGACCTATTGTCCGTCCTTCTTGCGCGCTCGCTGGCGCAGGTAAAGCTGGCCGCCGCTGAAGGTCCACGGCCCGAGGCGCTTCCCCGACTTGAGCGGGGCGGGAAGCGGGCCCGAGAGGCGAATACCCGGGCGCGCCTGCGATCCTAGCTCGATCTCGGCCAGCATCTGGCCGGCCTCGTTGAGCACGACCATCACCTTTGGGCCGGGTTTGTCGAAGGCTTCCGGATAGTCGCGTATCAGGGCCGCTCCCAGTCGTGCGGCCTCGCGTTTGGCTTCGTCGAGGTTGCGCAGCAGGACGCCTTCCTGATCGGGGAAGTGCTCGGGCGCTATCACCTCGAAGCGAAATCTGCGCATTGCCACCCTGCGGCGACGTTGTCGTCGATACTGGACAACGCGCGATCGCCAAGAAGGCGCCACAATTGGGCAAGGGAAAGTTGAAAAATCGGCGCGCCGTCGCTCAGCGGGCGATGAAGCCTAGGCCGGATGGCCGTCCTTGACGTGGCTGACCAGGTTGTCGCGCAGCTTGGACACCGCCTTCTGCACCACCGCGAACTCCTCAGGCGTCAGGCCTGAGGCCGCGACCAGGTTTTTCTGACCACCCTTCTCGCGCAGGGCGCGGCCGGCGTCGGTCAGGCCGACCAGCACCTGGCGCTCGTCCTTGGGATCGCGGCGGCGGGTGACATAGCCTTCGGCTTCCAGCTTCTTGAGGATCGGGGTGAGGGTGTTGGATTCCAGGAACAGGCGCTCGCCCAGGCCGCCGACGGTCTGGTTGTCCTGCTCCCACAGCGCCACGATGATGATCCACTGGGTGTAGGTCAGGCCCAGCGCGTCCAGGATTGGACGATAGGCGCGGCCATAGGCCAGGTTCGCCGAGTAGACAGCAAAGCACAGGAAGTCGGCCAGGCGCGGCTGGTTCGCGGTGTCGGGGGTGTCGGACGGCATGGCTGACCTCATCGGGCGTTGATCTATGGTCATATATAGCGCGTCCGATTAAATCGGAAAGTTCTTGCTGGAAAGTTGGTCGGTATATATATCGGGTCCGATCAAATCGTTTCCGTGTTTCATGAGGTCGATCATGTCTCCTTCGTCGAACCCATCCCGCCGGGGCCTGCTGGTCGCCGGTCTCGCTGTCAGCAGCGCCGCCGCTCTGAGCGCGCCCGCACGAGCCCAGACGCGCGGCCTCGGCGAGCCGCGCCACGTCGCCGCCGGCGATCTCGACGTCGCCTATTTCGAAGCCGGTCCGGCCAAGGGCGAGGTGGTGATCCTGCTGCACGGCTGGCCCTATGACGTGCACGCCTTCGAGGACGTCGTCCCGATCCTGGCCGTCGCTGGCTATCGTGTGATCACCCCGCACCTGCGCGGCTATGGCGAGACCCGCTTCCTCAAGCCCGACACCATCCGCAACGGCCAGCCGGCCGCTCTAGCCAGCGACGTCGTCGATCTGATGGACGCGCTGAACATCAAGAGCGCGATCCTGGGCGGTTTCGACTGGGGCGCGCGGACCGCCGACATCGTCGCGGCCGTTTGGCCCGAGCGGGTGAGGGCGCTGGTCGCGGTCAGCGGCTACCTGATCGGCAGCCAGGCCGCCGGCGCCAAGCCGCTGTCGCCCGAGGCCGAGCTGCAATGGTGGTATCAGTTCTACTTCTCCACCGAGCGTGGCCGCCTGGGCTACGAGCAGAACCGCGACGCCTTCGCCAAGCTGATCTGGAAGCTGGCCTCGCCGAAGTGGAACTTCGACGACGCGACCTTCGCTCGCGCGGCGGCCTCGCTGCGGAATCCCGACCACGTGGCGATCACCGTCCACAACTACCGTTGGCGCCTGGGCCTGGCGCAGGGCGAACCGCGCTTCGACGCCCTGGAGGCCAAACTGGCCACCGCGCCGGTGATCACCGTCCCGACCATCACGATGGAAGGCGACGCCAACGGCGCACCGCACCCGGACCCGGCCAACTACGCCAAGAAGTTCACGGGCAAGTACGCGCACCGCACCCTGACCGGCGGCATCGGTCACAACCTGCCACAGGAGGCGCCCAAGGCCTTCGCCCAGGCCATCCTGGACGTCGTGAAGCTGTAAGGCTGGGTTGCGCCGCTATGCGTAAGGCTGCTCGCCGTTCCTTGGCGAAGCGTCAGCGCCCTCTATGCGCCGCTTCGAGTTCGGCCGCCAAGACGGCGATCAGCTCGGCGGCGGGCAGGGCGCGGGCCAGCGGCGCGCCTTGGCCGGCCCATTGAGCGCCGAAGCCGCCTTCGCCCTTGGCGCGAGCGGCGGCCGCCAGGGCTTTGCCGGCGTCGTATGCGATCGGATAGTCGGGCAGGGCGACGCCCTTTAGTTCGGCGTCCTTCAGGGCCGTGAAGCGGTTAGGCAGCGACCGGGCCAGTCGGCCGGAGAGCAGCGCCGTCATTTCGGTGGCCGCCGCGCCAGGGCCTAGCAGTGATGCGCGGTGATAGGTATCCGCGCTGGACTCCGGCGAAGCGATGAAGGCGGTGCCCATCTGGGCGGCTTGCGCCCCGAGGTCGAGCGCGGCGGCGATGCCGGCGCCGTCCATGATGCCGCCGGCGGCGATGACCGGGATCGACAGCCCGCGAACCAGCAGGCGCGTCAAGGCCATGGTTCCAAGCTGCTGATCGAGCGCGGCCGGATCGAACACACCGCGATGGCCGCCCGCCTCCCAGCCCTGGGCGACGACGGCGTCGATACCGGCGGCCTCGACCGCGCGGCCTTCGTCGAGATTGGTGGCGCTGGCCAGCAGCACGATCCCCTCGGCATTCAGCCGCTGGATGAAGCGCGCGGGCGGCAGGCCGAAGTGGAAGCTGACCACGGCTGGCTTTGCCGCCAGCAGGGTCTCCAGCATCGCCTCGTCGATATTGAAGCTGGTGTAGATCTCACTCAGCGCCGCCGGCGGTTCGGCGTCATAGGCCGCGAACACCGGTCGCAGGGCTTCGGTCCAACCACGCTCGCGCGTCGGATCGGCTCGGGCCGGCTGGTGGGTGAAGACGTTGACGTTGAAGGGGCCGTCGGTCAGCGCCTTCAGCGCGGCGATCATCTCGCCGGCCTTGGCCGCGTCGACCGCGCCGACGCTGATCGAGCCGAGGGCGCCGGCGTTCGTCACCGCCGCCGCGAGCGCCGGCGTGGACGTACCCGCCATGGGGGCTTGGATAACCGGAAGTTGCATGCCGATCCGCTGCACGATGGTATTCATGACGCACTGTCCTGTTCGCTGGCGCGGAAGTGATAGCGCCAATCGCGTCCCAACCGAACGCCCGCCAGCCGGAAGACCGGCTTGCGTTCGGCGCAATAGTCGCCCGGTCCATTCACCCGGCCATTCCAACGTCTTGCGCAACAGTGTCCGCCGCGCCGCGTCCCTAAGCGATCTCGAGGCCGGATCTATCTGTCCGGGCTACGGATAAGGAGCCGCAGATGGTTCTCGAAAGCAGACTGACCCGGCGTCTCGGGATCGAGCATCCTGTCGTGCTGGCGCCACTGGACCAGATCGGCGGCGGCGTCTTGGCCAAGGCGGTCAGCGACGCCGGCGGTTTTGGCATGTTGGGCGGCGGCTATGGCGATCGCGCCTGGCTGGAGGCGGAGTTCCCGAAGGTGGGCAGCGCTCCGATCGGCGTGGGCTTCATCACCTGGAGCCTGGCGAAAGAGCCGCGGCTGCTGGATCTCGCCCTGTCCTACGAGCCGAAGGCGGTGATGCTGTCGTTCGGCGATCCGGCCCCGTTCGTGGAGCGGATTCACGCGGCCGGCGCGATGCTGATCGCCCAGGTCAACACGCTGGACCAGGCGCGCCATGTGCTCGATCTCGGCGCCGACATCCTGGTGGCGCAAGGGACCGAGGCCGGCGGCCACAGCGGCGCGGGTCAGGGGACGATGGCCTTCTCGCCCCAGGTCGCCGATCTGATCTCGCGCGGCAGCTACGACGCCCTGCTGCTCGCGGCCGGCGGGATCGCCGACGGCCGAGGCCTGGCCGCCGCCCTGATGCTGGGCGCGGACGGAGTGATGATGGGGACACGCTTCTCGGCTACCCGGGAGGCCTTGACCCACCCCGCCGCCAAAGCGCGGCTGGTCGCGGCTGCTGGCGACGAAACCGCCCGCACCAGCGTCTATGACATCCTGCGCGAGCGCGATTGGCCTGCGGGCTACCGGGCGCGGTTCCTGCGCAACGGCTTCCTCGATCGTTGGGAGGGAGACTCGCAGGGACTGAAGGCTGAGAGGACCGCGCTGCGACCCATCTACAAGGCCGCCGTCGCCGCGGCCGATTTCGACATCGCCAATATCGGCGCGGGCGAGTCCGTGGGGCTGATCCATGACTTGCCGCCGGCGGGCGATCTGGTCCGGCGGATCGCTGCGCAGGCCGCCGTGCTGCTGACTTAGCTCAAGTCTTCGAACACGGCCCGCAGGCGCGGAGCGGCGAACTCGACGAACGCACGGACCTTTGGGACCGTCCGGCGCTAGGCCGCTGGACGTCGCGCCTGCTGCCGGGGCGAGAGATAGACCTTCCGGCCGTCCGGATCGGTCCGCATGTCCAGCAGGGCGGCGATCATGGCCAGGGACTCGGCGGGGCGGTCCAGCTTGAAGCGACCGCTGACCTTCAGCTCGCCCAGCGACGGATCGTGCAGGGCCACGCTCTGGGCCGTGTAGCGGTTCAGGCGGGCGATCACGTACTTCAGCGGCAGGGCGTCGGCGTCCAGCCAGTCCGAGCGCCAGGCCTGATAGCTGTCGGCGCCCAGGCGGCCCTGGACCGGCGCGCGGTCGGCGACCAGCATCAGCCACTCGCCCTTGCCCAGGCGGCGCTCGGTCCCGTCGCGATTGACGCGGACCACGCCGTCGAAGACGCGGACCTGCACGGCGTCGCTGACGCGCTCGACCTCGAAGGTGGTGCCGACGGCGGTGACCTGGGTGTCGCCGGCCTGCACGCGGAAGGGGCGGGTCTTGTCCTTGGCCACCTCGAACATCGCATCGCCCTTGTTCAGGGCCACGTCGCGGGCGCCGCGGCTGTAGCGCACCGAGACGCCGGTGTCGGCGGCCAGGGTGATGACGGACTTGTCGCTAAGCTGGTGCTCGGCGCGCGCGCCCACCGGGGTCGCCAGCTCGAACGGCTTCTCGGTCAGGTACGGACGCACCAGGACCGCGGCCGACAGACCCGCGACCATGGCGACGCCGGCGGCGATCAGGCCCATGCGCAGCTGGCGCTTGCCGGCCGGGATGGCGCGCACGCGCTCGGCGGCCTCCAGCAGGGCGACGTCGCGCTGGGTGTCGCGCATCAGGGCGAAGGCGGCGGCGCGACCGGGCGCGCCGGCCAGCCAGGCTTCCAGGTCCGCGCGCTCGTCGGTGGTCAGCTCGGCCAGACGATCGGCCCAGTCGGCGGCGATCTCCAGGTCCTCGTCGGAGGGCAGTCGCCAGTTGTCGTTAGCGCGCATCCTGGCGGCTCCCTTCTCGCGCGGCGTTGACCGCCGCGTCCTGCATCACGCCGGCCAGTTCGGTCATGGCCCGCACGAGGTGTTTCTTGACGGCCTCCACATTGATCCGAAGATCGTCGGCGATGGCTTGTCTGGATTGGCCGTCGATGTGACGGCGGATGAAGATGTCGCGGCGCAGGGGCGAAAGACGCTTCAACGCCTTCTCGAACACCGCGGCGCGTTGCTTGTGCTCCAGGACCGCGTCGGGCAACGGCATGTCGCAGCCGAAGTCCTCGTCGCCGATCGGCTCCTCGCGCCGGTCGCGGCGGGCCTGGGCGTAGATCAGCGAGTCCGCCACCCGATAGGCATAGGCCAGCGGCTGGGTGATCTCCTGCTTTCGCGCCTGGCGCAGCACCGTCAACAAGGTCTCCTGCAGGATATCCTCGGCCCGTGCGGGGTCCTTGGACCGGCGCACGATATAGGCCGCGAGCTTGCGCTCGTGGGGCCGCAGCTCCGCGAGGACGTCCTTCATGGCGCTTCCAGTCGGCATGGTCGTGCACGCGTCCATGGTGGGTAGAGGCGCGAACCGCGCGAACGGGGACAGGAAATCTATGTTTTTGGCCATCGTGCGTCAGAACTCGTAGGTGACGCCAAGGGTGAACGTGCGGCCGCTGACGGTGCGGGCGGTCAGGCGCTTCTCGGTGATGTCGTTGTACTGGGTGATCGGCGCGTTGGTCAGGTTGACGCCTTCCACCACGATCCGAAGACCGCCGGCCGTGTTGTAGTGGGCGGCGAAGTCGATATTGTTGCTGGCCTTGTAGCCCGAGCCCGTCGAGCCCTGACCGCCAGCGCCGTCCAGATAGCCCGCGCGATAGGCCGACGAGACGCGGGCGCCCCAGCGTGGCGTCTCGTAATAGAGCGTGGCGTTCGAGGTCCATTTGGACAGCTGGAACAGGTCCAGCATCACCGAGGCGTCGTCGATCAGCACGTTGGATCGGCCTGACGCGCGGGTGACGTTGCCGACGAAACCCAGCTTGTCGAACGGCGCGGGCAGGAAGTCGAAGTCCCGCTGCATGGCCAGCTCGACCCCGCGGATCGAGGCGCCGTTTCCGTTCACCGGCCGCACGAAACTGTAGATCGTGTTGGGACCATTGCCCGGAGACAGGAACTCGAGCGGATAACCCGTCGAGCCGTAGGTCACCGAGTTGGTCGCCGTGGTGATGAACGAGTCCATCCGCTTGTAGAACAGGCTGAGCGCGAAATAGCCCGTGCGGCCCTGATAGACCTCCAGCGCGCCCTCGACGGCATCGGCCAGGAACGGTCGCAGGTTCGGGTTGCCGGCCGAGATGGTGCCGCCGAACGGCGCGGAGTTGACATTGCCAGCCGCGCGCAGGTCCGAGAGGCTGGGCCGGCTGATGTTGCGGTTGGCCGAGACGCGCGCGACGACCTTGGGCGACAGGTCGATCGCCAGGTTCACGGCGGGCAACACGCCGTCATAGGTGCTGTGGATCGTGGCCGGCTCCAGCTTGGCGCCGGTATTGACCATGCCGGCCGAGGTCAGGTCGGTGGCGTACCAGCGCAGGCCCAGGTCCCCGCGCCAGGTCCGCTCGCCGATCAGCCCGTTGGCCCGCGCCATCAGATAGGCGGCCCAGGTCTTCTCGGTGATCGAATAGTCGGTGCCGGGCTGGTCGTCGGCGGCGCTGAGGTTGCGCGGCACGCCCAGGCGCTCGAAGGTGGCGTCGATGTCGCCGACAACATAGGGCCTTAGCGAGGTCTCGAAGATCAGTTGCTTGACCGCCACCGGGTTGGGGCCGCCGGTCGGATAGTCGGTGCGGCCGCGCCGGGAATAGCCGTTGTTGCGGAACGCCTTGTACTGGGCGCCGCCCTCGATCACGAGCGCGGGAGCGGCCTGATAATCGAAGTCGAGCCGGCCGGTGGTGAACTCGTTGACGACCTGGTCCTCGCGGGTGTCGGCCCGCATCAGGTTCCATTGGGCCGGATCGGCCGGGTCGAAGCCATAGGTGTTGCCGGCCGCCGCGTCGCCGCCCCGCAGATCGTAGCTGAAGGCCTTGTTGTTGGCCTGCAGGAAGATCTTGTCGAAGACCGGCCCCTCGAAGTCGGACTTCGAATAGCCCGTCATGGCGCGCAGGCGCAGGCGATCGGCAGCCTGCCATTCGGCATTGATGGCGCCTTGCAGGAAGACCGTGGTGTCCTCCGAGCGCTTATGCTCGCTGCGCAGATCGACCCCGCCGGAATAGTCGGCATAGACGAGCGTGGAGCCTCGTACCTCTGCGGCCCGCAGGCGCTGGGTTCCCTTGACGTCGCCGGTCAGCGGGTTGTCGCCGGCGGAGGCCAGCGAGAACTCGTCGCGGCCGTTCGACAGGCGACCATAGAGGATGTCGGCGCCCAGCTTCAGCCGGTTTCCGGGTTCGTATTGCAGGGCCAGGGTCACGCCCAGCCGCGTGCGGTGATCGAACCAGGTGGAGTAGCTCTCGGCGATCGGCGCGACGATCCGCTTGGCGCCGGTGGCGTTGATCAGTCGATCGGCCAGCTTGGGATCGATGCCCGGCCCGACATTGGCGACGCCGAAATTGACCGGCGTCCAGCCCCAGTTGCGATAGCCGTACTCGTTGGCGTCGTTTTCGCTGTAGGCCACCGAGACCAGAACCCCGAAGTCGCCTTTGCGATGCGACGCCAGGGCGGCGAAGCGCGGGCTGACCGCGTCGGTGGCGCTGTTGGTCAGCGCCTTGGCCGAAAAGGCCAGCTTGTCGTCGGCATAGTCGAACGGCTTGGCCGTGCGCAGCTCGACCGTGCCGCCGATGCCGCCTTCGTCCTGGTCGACGGCGTAGGACTTCCAGACCGTGACCTTGTTGAACAACTCGCTGGCGAAGATCGAATAGTCGAAGGCCCGGGTGCGACTGACCGAGCCCCGGTTGTCCATGCCCGAGGCGGTCGAGGCCGAGACCTCCATGCCGTTCAGCTGGGCGCGGGTGAAATCAGGGCCAAGGCCGCGCAAGGCGATCTGGCGGCCCTCGCCGGTGTCGCGCGAAATGGTCATGCCGGGCACGCGCTGCAGGGACTCGGCCAGATTGAGGTCGGGGAAGGCGGCGATGTCTTCCGCCAGGATCACCTCCTGGCTCCCGGCGACGTGGCGCTTCAGGTCACGGGCGTGCAGCATGGTCTCGCGAAAGCCGGTGACCACGACCTGGTCGACCTCGGTCGGGACGTCAGGCGTCGGCGCGACGTGGGGCGCGGCCGCGGGCGGCGGGGAGGGCGCGGTCACCGCCTCGCGCAGGACATAACCGCCGCCGGCCGCCACCACGCGCAGGTTCTGGCCGTCGATCAGCCGGTTCAGCGCGTCGTGCGGGGTCAGCAGGCCGCGCACGCCCCGGCTGGTGCGATGGCGGATGTCGGCCAGGGTCATGACTGGCACGTCGGCCTGGTGCGAAAAGGTGTTGAGGACCTGGGAGAGATCGCCGCCCCGGATCTCGAAGCGGCGCGGCGCCTCGGCCCGCGCCGGGGCGATGGCCACCGTCGCCGAGAGGCCGGCGACCAGGCTCAGCACGGAGCCGGATCGCGACAGCCAGGCGCGCCGTACCGCCATCAGGGTCCTCACAGCGGCGACCGGCAAAGCTTCCGGCGCCTAGGCGAACCCCTACAAACGGCGCATGTCAGTAATTTGAAGGTGCTGTGGACGGATTTATTCCGTCGCCGGAGCGTGGCCCAGGCGCAACGTCTGGCTGGCTTGCTTGCCGACGCCCTGGATTTCGATGCGGTCGGGATGGAAATCGGCGACCGCGTAGGCGGTCTGGGGCGTATCCAGCATGGCCTTGAGGTTCAGATAGTGGATCCCGGCCTTGAAGCCCTGGTCGCCGTCGTGATTGTGGCCGTTGATCCAGGCCTTCACGCAAGGATGGCGCTCCAAGAGGGCGATCATATCGGGAGCATTCCACAGATTGTGCGGGTTCACCGGCCAGACCGAGAAGTGGCAGAAGAGCGCCACCTTGCGGCCGGCGCGATCGGCGGCGGTCAGGCGCTGGTCGATCCAGGCCATCTGGGCGGGGCCGACGCCGCCGTCCCAGTCGGGCTTGCCGGCATAGAGTTCGCGATGCGCGCGCCGGCTCTCGGTCAGCTCCGGACTGCCTTCGGGCCAGCCGTATTCGGAGAGGTCGTTGCCGTCGATCGCCAGGAAGGTCCAGTCGCCCAGGTCGAAGGCGTAGTAGCGAGCCGGCATCTTCAGACGCGGGGCCACCTTGGCCTTCAGCGCGTCATCGACAGCGAAGTCGTGATTTCCCAGCACGAAGCGCCAGGGCGCATGGGCGGTGTCGATTATCGGCTGGAGGGTGTCGAGGCTTTTCCAGTCCTTGTCGATGAAGTCGCCCAACTGGACGATGGCGTCGACCTTGCGGGCGTTGAGGTCGTTCACGGCTGCCTTCAGCTTGCCGGGCGAGAGGCGGTACATCCGCTGGCCGTTGTCGTCCTCGTCGGCGTACTGGCAGTCGGCGATCAGGCCAAGGCGCGGAGGCTTGGTCCCGGCGAAGGCTGGGGCGGCAAAGACCGCCGCGCCGGCGACCAGCAGGTTTCGACGATCGGGGCGCATGGGCGGCTCGCAAAAAAGAGGCCGCCGTTCGGGAGAGAACGGCGGCCAGTTCAAGGGGTCTCAAGAAACAGGGAGGATTAGAACTCGTAGGTCGCGCCGACGAGGAAGGTGCGACCGCTGCTGACGTTCACCTGCGTCCGCTTGGTGGCGATGTCGGTCCATTGGACGCTGTGCTGGTTGGAGAGGTTGATGCCTTCCAGGGTCAGCTTCAGGCCCGGCAGGACGTTGTAGTGGGCGGCGAAGTCGATGTTGTTGGTCGCCTTGTAGCCGCTGCCGATGTTGCCGTTGCCGCCAGCGCCGTCCAGGAACTGGTCGCGATAGGCCGTCGAAAGGCGCATGCCCCAGGTGTCGGTCTCGTAGTAGATCGTGGCGTTGGCCGAGTACTTCGAGAGTTGCGACAGCGGCAGGGTGATCGACTGGCCGCTGATGATCACCGGGGTCGAACCGTCGGCATAGGTGCCGTTGGCCACGACGCCCAGGTGGTCGAACGGGGCCGGCAGGAACGTGAAGTCACGCTGGAACGCGATCTCGACGCCCTGGATGTCGGCGCCCGGGCCGTTCACCGGATGGCTGACATTGTACAGGATCGTACCGTCTTGGCCCGGCAGCAGGAACGACAGCGGGAAGCCCGTCTGCGAGTACGGCATGATGCTGGTCTGCGACGTGATGAACGACTTCAGGTTCTTGTAGAACAGGCCGATCGTGAACGAGCCGACCTTGCCGTCGTAGAACTCCAGCGAACCTTCGATCGAGTCCGAGGTGAACGGCGTCAGGTTCGGATTGCCCGTGCTGATCGTGCCGCCGAAGGGGGCGGTCGTCAGCGAGCCGGCGGCGGCCAGGTCGCCCAGGGCAGGGCGGCTGATGTCGCGGTTGGCGCTGAAGCGGGCGACCAGGCCTTCGTTGACATCGACGGCCAGGTTAAACGCCGGCAGCCAGCCGTTGTACTTGTGCTTGATCGACACCGGCTGGAGGCTGGTCCCGGTGTTCAGGGTGCCGTCCGAGGTCAGGTCCGTCGAGTAGTAGCGGACGCCGGCATTGGCGCGGACGCCCTTGCCGAGGATCTCGGTGTTCAGGTTGTACTGCAGATAGGCGGCCTTTGTTTCCTCGGTCACCGTGTAGTTGGTGCCCGGGGTGGCGAACTTGGCGCCCTGGGCTTCCAGGTTGCGCGTCTGGCCGATCAGGGCGTAGACGCGGTCAACGTCGCCAACGACGTACTGGCCGAGCGTCTTGTAGGGCACGGTCATCTTCAGGTCGTTGGGGATGACGGTGTTGGCCGGGACGTTCTTGAACTGCTTGTCGCCCCACTGCGCGCCGAAGTTCTCGAACTTCTTGTACGAGACACCGCCCTTGAAGCTGGAGGTCTCGTTCAGAGCGTACTCGCCGTCGAACTTGGCGTTGGTGTATTCCGAGGAGATCTTGTTCTCCTGGGTGTCCATCCGCATCAGGTCCCACTTGGCCGGGTCGGTGACGCCAGGACCATAGGTGTTGACCGGCATGCTCGGACGATCGTCGAAGCTGAAGGCGTAGTTCTTGGATTCCAGGAACACCTTGTCGAAGACCGGCAGGGCGTAGTCCGACTTCGAATAGCCGATCAGGCCCGACAGCAGCAGCTTGTCGGTGACCTGGTAGGTGCCGCTCAGACCCAGCTGGTAGAACTTGGTCTTGTCTTCCTCGCGATTGAATTCGCTGCGGATGTCGACGCCGGTGTAGCTGGCGGCGACCATGGTGTTGCCCTGGATCACGGCGCTCTGCATCACCTGGGTGCCGGTGATGTTGCCGGTCAGGCTGTTGATGCCCGAGGTGGCCAGCGAGAAGTTCTGGCGGCTGTTTTCCAGCTGGCTGTACAGGCCGTCGAAATCGACGTTCAGCTTGTCGCCCTTGTATTGCAGGGCCACGGTCGCGCCCAGGCGCTTGCGATGGTCGAACCAGGTCGAATAGGTGTTGGCCTGCGGGGCGAAGATGGTCGGGGTGGCGGCCGTCAGCTTGGCGGCGTCGGCGGCGCTGACGCCCGGGCCGATGTTGGCGGCGTTGCCGCGGATGGCGCCCCAGTTGAAGCTGCGATAGCCGAACTCGTTGGAGTCGTTCTCACCGTAGGCGATCGAGGCCAGGGCGCCGAAATTGCCCCAGCGGTTCGAGATCAGGCCGACCACGCGCGGGGTGACCTTGTCGTCGGCGTTGCTGTTGCGCTGGGCCTTGGCCGACAGCACGGCCTTGAAGCCGGCATAGTCGAACGGCTTGGCGGTCTGCAGCTGCACGGTGCCGCCGATGCCGCCTTCGTCCTGCTCGGCCGCATAGGACTTCTGCACCGTCACGCGGTTGAACAGTTCCGAGGCGAACAGGCTGAAGTCGAAGGCGCGCGAGCGGCTGACGCCACCGCGATTGTCCATGCCCGAGGCGGTGTTGCCCAGTACTTCCATGCCGTTCAGCTGGGTGCGGGTGAAGTCCGGACCCAGGCCCCGCAGGGTGATCTGGCGGCCTTCGCCGCTGTCACGGCCGATGGTGACGCCCGGGATGCGCTGCAGCGATTCCGCCAGGTTCAGGTCGGGGAACGCGGCGATGTCTTCCGAGACGATGACGTCGACGGCGCCGACGGCCTTACGCTTCAGGTCGCGGGCGTGCATCAGGCTGTCGCGGAAGCCGGTGACGACGATGGCGTCGACTTCCGAGACGTCGCCGGAAGCCACGGGAGCGGCCGCATCGGCGGCCGGCGTCTCGGCGGCGTGCGCCTGGGCCGCGCCCAGAAGCGCTGCGACGGTCAGAGCCGTCGTGGTCAGAAGTTTGAACTTGGTTTGCATGGCCCCGATCCCTTGCGGTTTCCGCTTGAGCGATGACGGAGCGGGGAGGCTTCCCCGCCGGTCGTCAGGCGGGAGAGGCGGCGAAAGGCCTTCGCGGGGACAGGTGATTTTGTGAAGTGTTTGCGACGGTTAGGGTTCAATGTCCTTGAACGGACGACTTTTCTCGGCGCTCTGACGATGCGCATCGCGATGGCGCGGGCGCGTGGTTTTGGCTAAGACCCCCGCCATGCTGCGTATTTCGGAACTGAAGCTGCCGCTCGGCCACCCGCCGGAAGCGATGAAGCCCGCCATCGTCGAGCGCCTGGGAATCCCGGAGGCTGACCTGGTGAGCTTCGCGGTCGCGCGTCGCGCCCACGACGCGCGGCGCAAGGCGGCGATCCTGATGGTGTATTCGGTCGACGTGGTCCTGCGCGACGAGGCCGCCGTGCTGGCGCGCTTCCAGGGCGACCACCATGTCCGCGTCACGCCCGACACCGACTACAAGTTCGTGGCCAAGGCGCCGGAGGGCTTCGATGGCCCGCGTCCAGTGGTCATCGGCGCCGGGCCCTGCGGCCTGTTCGCCGGCCTGATCCTGGCCCAGATGGGCCTGAAACCCATCATCGTCGATCGCGGCAAGGTCGTGCGCGAGCGGACCAAGGACACCTGGGGCCTGTGGCGCAAGAGCGAGCTGAACCCGGAGTCCAACGTCCAGTTCGGCGAGGGCGGGGCGGGGACCTTCTCGGACGGCAAGCTCTACAGCCAGATCAAGGACCCGCGGTTCCTGGGTCGCAAGGTGCTGGAGGAGTTCGTCGCGGCCGGCGCGCCGGAAGAGATCCTGACCGAGGCTCACCCGCACATCGGCACCTTCCGCCTCGTCCACATGGTCGAGCAGATGCGCGCGCTGATCGAGAGCCTGGGCGGCGAGTATCGCTGGCAGCACAAGGTCGAGGACTTCGACATCGAGGTACGTACCGATGGTTCGCGCCGGCTGAAGGGCCTGCACATCGCCGGCCAGGACTATCTGCCGGCGAGCCACGTGGTCATGGCCCTGGGCCACAGCGCCCGCGACACCTTCGAGGTTCTCTATGATCGCGGCGTCCATATCGAGGCCAAGCCATTCTCGATCGGCGTGCGGATCGAGCATCCGCAGTCGTGGATGGACAAGGCGCGGTTCGGGACCTGCGCTGGCCATCCGGACCTGGGCGCGGCCGATTACAGCCTGTCGCATCACTGCAAGAACGGCCGCACGGTCTACAGTTTCTGCATGTGCCCAGGCGGCACGGTGGTGGCGGCGACGTCGGAGCCCGGCCGGGTCGTGACCAACGGCATGAGCCAGTATTCGCGCAACGAGCGGAATGCCAATTCCGGTTTCGTGGTCGGCATCGATCCCGAGCGCGACTATCCGGGCCACCCGCTGGCCGGCATCGAATTCCAGCGCAAGTGGGAGAGCCTGGCCTATGTGGCGGGCGGCTCGACCTACCAGGCGCCGGGCCAAAAGGTCGGCGACTTCATGGCCGGCAAGCCCTCGACGGCGCTGGGCGAGGTTGCGCCGTCCTACAAGCCGGGCGTCACCCTGACGGACCTGTCGGCCTGCCTGCCGGACTTCGTGATCGAGGCCATGCGCGAGGCCCTGCCGGTCTTCGGCCGTCAGATCGCCGGCTACGACCATCCCGACGTGCTGCTGACCGGGGTCGAGACCCGGACCTCGTCGCCGATCCGCATCACCCGCGGCAAGGATTTCCAGAGCCTCAACACCGCCGGCCTGTTCCCGGCCGGCGAAGGCGCGGGCTATGCCGGCGGCATCCTCTCGGCGGCGGTGGATGGCATCAAGGTCGCCGAGGCGGTGGCCCAAGCCTACATCGCCGAAGGGCTGATCCCCGCGACGGCCTGAGCCATCACGGGGACCGCATCGCTTACTCGGCCGGTTCGCTGACCTGGGCCAGCGTCGGGTAGTCCGTGTAGCCTTCCGCGCCCGGGGCGTAGAAGGTCGCGGGGACCGGGGCGTTCAGCGGGGCGTTCTGTTGCAGGCGCTCCACCAGGTCCGGGTTGGCGATATAGGCTTTGCCGAACATCACAGCGTCTGCCGTGCCGGCGTCGATCGCGGCGTTGGCGCTGGCCAGGTCGAACTTCTCATTGGCGAAATAGACGCCGCCGAAGGCCGCCTTCAGCGCCGGACCCAGGCTGTCGGTCGCCGCGTGTTCACGGGTCGAGATGAAGGCGATCTTGCGCTCGCCCAGGGCCTTGGCGACGTAGCCGAAGGTGGTGGGCAGGTCGCTGTCGCTGATGCCGTGGCTGTCGGCGCGCGGGGCCAGGTGGACGCCGACGCGACCGGCGCCGAACACCGAGACCACGGCGTCGGTGACTTCCAGCAGCAGACGGGCGCGGTTCTCGATCGGGCCGCCGTACTGGTCGGTGCGCTGGTTGGAGCCGTCCTGCAGGAACTGGTCGAGCAGGTAGCCATTGGCGCCGTGGATCTGCACGCCGTCGAAGCCGGCGTCCTTGGCGTTCTGAGCGCCTTGGCGGAAGGCCTCGACCACGCCGGCGACTTCCTCGGTGGTGAGGGCGCGCGGGGTCGGGTAGGGGCGCTCGGGGCGCAGCAGGCTGACATGGCCCTTGGCGGCGATTTCGCTGGGACCGACCGGCAGGTCGCCGTTCAGGTGCTCGGGATCGGAGATCCGGCCAACGTGCCAGATCTGCATGAAGATACGGCCGCCCTTGTCGTGCACGGCCTTGGTCACCTGCTTCCAGGCCTCGGTCTGGTCCTTCGACCAGATGCCGGGGACGCCGGCATAGCCGACGCCTTGCGGCGTGACCGGCACGCCCTCGGTGATCAGCAGGCCCGCCGAAGCGCGCTGGCCGTAATATTCGGCCATCAGGGCGTTGGGGGTGTGGGTCGAACCGGCCCGCAGGCGGGTCAGCGGCGCCATGACGACGCGATTGGGAAGGGTCAGGTCTCCGACGCGCAGCGGGTCGAACAGGTTGGTCATCGCGGTATCCGTAAGGTACGGGCGCCGACCCTCCGTCGGCGTCTGCGAAGCTAGGTGGGGACTGGGTTTCGTATCGCAACCGCAACAGGATCGATTTCGTCTGAAAGCGACGCGGTGAAAATCTAAAGCGGCTTCAGCTCCTGGAGCATGGTCGGAACCAGCTCCGACACGGTCGGGTGGATGTGCACCGCCCGCGAAATCGTCGTGTAGGGGGCCTTGGCGTACATGACGTCCAGCATGCCGTGGACGACCTCGTCGCCGTTCAGGCCCAGGATCGCCGCGCCGAGGATCTCGTGGGTCTCGGCGTCGATGATCGCCTTCATGAAGCCTTGGGTCTCGCCCTTCTCGACGGCGCGGCCGACGCGGGTCATCGGGCGCTGGCCGACCAGTAGCTTGCGGCCGGTGGCTCTGGCCTCGGCTTCGGTCATGCCCACGCGGCCCAGCGGCGGGTCGATGAAAAGGCCATAGCAGGTGATGCGGTCGCTGACCTTGCGCGGATCATCGTCGAGCAGGTTGGCGGCGATGATCTCGAAGTCGTTATAGGCTGTGTGGGTGAAGGCGCCCTTGCCGTTGCAGTCGCCCATCGCCCAGATGCCCGGGATATTGGTCCTCAGCTGATCGTCGACCGTGACATAGCCGCGCTTGTCGGTGGCGATCCCGGCCGCCTCCAGGCCCAGGTCGTCGGTATTGGGTTTGCGGCCCACGGCCAGCAGCACGTGCGAGCCGGTGACCTGCGGCGCGCCGGCCTCGCAGGTGACGTGGACGCAGTAGCCCTCGGGGCAGGTGCTGAAGCTGATGCATTCGGCGTTGAGGCGGACGGTGATCCCCTCGGCCTCCAGGATCTCGCGGACCGTATCGGAGATCTCCGGGTCCTCGCGGCCGATCAGGCGCGGGCCCATCTCGACCACGGTGACCTGGCTGCCGAAGCGGCGGAACATTTGGGCGAACTCCAGCCCGATGTAGCTGCCGCCAACGATGACCAGGTGCTCGGGCAGCGTATCCAGCTGCATCATCCCGACATTGGTCAGGAATTCGATGTCGTTGACGCCCGGCATGTCCGGGACGTTGGCCCGGCCGCCGGTGTTCAGGAAGATCTTGGGCGCGGTCAGCAGGCGCTCGCCGACGCGCACGGTGTCGGCGCTCTCGAAGCGGGCATGGCCCTGGATGACCGTGACGCCCTTCATGCCGCGCAGCCATTTTTCGACATTGCCGCGGGCGTTGCGGACCACCGTCTGCTGGCGCTCCTTGACCCGCTTCATGTCGACGCCGACCTCGCCCTGGAGGACGACGCCGTAGTCCGCCGCGCGGCGAGCAAGGTGCGCGGCGTAGGCGCTGGCGACCAGGGTCTTGGTCGGCATGCAGCCGGTGTTGACGCAGGTGCCGCCGAAATCCTTGCGCTCGACCATCGCCACGGTCCAGCCGGCGGCGCTGAGGCGGCCTGCGAGAGAGGGACCGGCTTGGCCGGCCCCGATGATGATGGCGTCAAAGGCTTCGGCGGCGGCCATGGTCAGATCGCGCTCTTGGCCAGGAAGAAGATCGCGAACGCGCCGCCAACGGCGATGACGTCCTCGATGATCGCGGCGGGCTGGTCCTTGCCGAACTTGGCGGCCAGGCGACCTCGGAACTCGGCGCCGACGAAGGTGCCGATCACCGCGCCGATCGCGCCGACGACCATGCCGCGCAGCCAGTGGGTGCCGGGCATCATCAGGGCCGCGCCGGCGAAGGCGCCGCTGATCACGCGCGCGATGAACTGGTGCGGAACCTTGCGGCTGGGCGTCTTGGGATGCTGGTCGGCGATCAGCTCCAGCGCGGCCAGGGCGCTGAACACCAGGACCGAGACCATGCCGCCCAGCCAGGCCAGCGGATAGCCCGCCAGCGGCAGCCAGCCCAGGCGGGCGGCCCAAGCGGCGGCGGCGGGCGCGGTCATGGCGCGCAGGCCGGCGATCACGCCGATCAGCAACGCGAGCACGTAGAGCAACATGGAAGACTCCCCCTTACATTGAGGCTGGGACACTGGCTTGCCTTGCAACCAGACCGCAAGAGCGAACGCGGCTATTGCATCTTCCAATCGTCTTTAGCGCGATCGGCGCATCCATACTGACAGTAGGGTGGCAGCAGGGGTTCCCTAGAACGGTGTCCAACGAAACACCGAGAGGGAACATCTCATGCTCAAGACCCACACCGGCAGCTGCCACTGCGGCGCCGTCCGCTACGAGGCCGATGTCGATCTGGACGCCGGCACGGGCCGCTGCAACTGCTCGATCTGCGCCAAGACCCGCAGCTGGGGCATGCTGATGAAGCCCGAAGCCTTCCGGCTGCTGGCGGGCGAGGACCGCCTGGGCGCCTACCAGTTCGGCACGATGAGCGGCGATCACCGCTTCTGCACGACCTGCGGTGTGCGGGTCTATGGCGAGGCCGATGTCGAGCAGCTGGGCGGCAAGGTCGTCTCGATCCAGGTCGCGACGCTGGACGACGTCACGCCGGAAGAACTGGCGGCCGTCCCCATCAACTATGGCAACGGCCGCGACAATCTGTGGTGGGAGCAGCCCAGCGCGGCCGAGATGAAGTACCTCTAGGCGGCCTGCTTCATCGCTTCGGGACCAAAGCCCGGGCGCCAGCGCACGCAGTTCGGCGCCGAGAGATCGACGTCGAACTGACGGCCATGGCTGGCCAGGGCGTTCTGCTTGGGCGGCGACAGCTTCTGCCAGGCCTTGCTGGCGGCCCAGTAGGCCGGTTTCAGGGCTTCGGGCACGTTCGCTGCCTTCGGGTTCAGGCCCAGCTCACGGCGCAGGCGGCCGTTCACGCAGTGGACGCCGTTCTTCAGCATCGAGCGGCGGGTAGTGTACTCGACCGAGACCGAGACATTGGTGTTGTCGCCGTTCACCACCCGATGCGGGGCATGGATCGGCCACGAGACGGCCTCGCCCGGGGCCAGCGGCACGGCGACGGCCTCGGCCTCCATCCAGGGCTGGTAGGGCAGGTCGCTGAGCGTCTCCTTCAGCAGGATGGCCTCCAGCGAGCGCTCCGAGATCAGCTCTTCCTTGGTTGGGTAGACGTACATCGTCTTGTTGCCGCGCACGTGCCACAGCATGGTTTCGGCCGCGTCGACATGCAGGAAGACGCCCATGCGGGCGCTGGAGATCAGGATCGCGGCGCTGCCACGCAGCACCTGGACGCCCGTCGCTTTGGTGAAGTCGGCCATGACCTGATCGTAGACCGGACGGTACTTGGGGTGATCGATCATCGCCGTGCGCGGGCTGACCCACAGGCGGCCGCGACGCGTGGCCTCGACCAGTTCGGCGCCCGAGAGGCCGGTGGCGTCGCCGGCGGTCCAGCGCTCGGCCGGCGGCGGGTTCTCACGCATGGTGCAGATGGTGACCTGGTCGCGCGGATATTCGTCCAGCAGTTGGGCCAGGGCTTCGTCGGTGAACAGGCCCGTCTCGGCCAGGCGATGATTGAAGAGGACGATCTCTTCCTTGATCTTGGCGGTGTCGCGGCCTTGGAAATCGATCATCGACGTCATGGCGGTGTCTCGCATTGGGATCGCTGGCTGCGACCGCCGCAATTTCCGGACCAGCTTCAGCGTGCGAATTCGAGCCTCATGACCCAGCTTCGCTTCACAGCCCGGATCGAGATCAACGGCATCAACCCGTTCGTGCCGATCGACGCCGAGCAGGCCGCGCGCCTGCGGGAGGGCTGGCGCAAGCCGATGCCGGTCTGCGTGCAGGTCAATGGCGCGCCCGCCGAGCCTTGGCGGATCAACATGATGCCGCGCGGCGATGGCGGCTTCTGCCTCTACCTGCATGGCGAGGTGCGCGAGGCGGCCGGGGTCGGGGTGGGTGACACGGTCGAGGTGTCGGTGGTCTTCGACGAGGCCTATCGCGGCGGTCCGGCCCATCCGATGCCGGACGCCTTCGCCGAGGGGCTCAAGCGTGATCCGGCCGCCGCCAAGGCTTGGGAGGCGCTGACGCCCAGCCTGCAGAAAGAGACGCTGCGCCGCTTCGATAGCGTCAAGTCCGACGCGGCCAAGGCCCGCAACATCGAGGCGGCCCTGGCCGTGCTAGGCGGCGCGCCGGGCCGGTTCATGGCCCGCGACTGGAAGGACGGCGCGGTCGTCTAGGCCGCGCGCAGGGCGTCGAAGCCGCGATCCAGGTCCGCCTTCAGGTCGTCGATCGCCTCCAGGCCGATATGCAGGCGCAGCAGCGGGCCTTCCAGGCTGACCGGGACCGAGCGGTTCTTCAGCTGCGGATCGCAGTGGATGGCCAGGCTCTCATAGCCGCCCCATGAGAAGCCCAGGCCGAACAACCGCAGCGCGTCGAGGAAGGCGTGGACGGCGCGTTGGCTGCAAGGCTTCAGCACCACGCCGAACAGGCCGCAGGCGCCGGTGAAGTCGCGCTTCCAGAGCGCGTGGCCCGGATCGCCGGGCAGGGCGGGGTGCAGCACGCGGGCCACCTCGGGCCGGTCCTGCAGCCAGCGGGCGATGACCAGGCCGTTCTCGTGGTGGCGCGGCAGGCGGGTGGTCAGGGTCCGCAGGCCCCGCAGCATGGTGTAGGCGTCGTCGGGCGATACCGACCAGCCGATGTCCCACATGGCGTTGCCCAGTTCGTTGCCGATATCGACATCCATGGTCGTGGCCGAGCCCATGAAACAGTCCGAGTGGCCGCCGACATATTTGGTCAGGGCCTGGACGCTGATGGTCACGCCATGGGCCAGCGGCTTGAAATAGAGACCGGCCGCCCAGGTGTTGTCGATCAGGGTGATGATCCCCCGGTCGTTGGCCGCCTTGGCGATGGCCGGCACGTCCTGCATCTCGAAGGTCAGGGAGCCCGGGGCCTCCAGCAGGATCATCCGGGTCGTTGGCGTGACCAGCGCCATCAGCGCGTCGGCGTCCAAGGCGGGATCATAGTAGGTGGTCGTCACGCCAAAGCGGGTCAGGACGCGGTCGCAGAAGCGCCGCGTGGGCTTGTAGGCGCTGTCGACCACCAGGATTTCGTCGCCGGCCTTCAGCACCGCCAGCATGGCGCCTGTGATCGCCGCCAGGCCCGACGGATAGAGTGTGACGTCCGGCGAGCCCTCCAGCTCGGCCAGGGCCTTCTGCAAGGCGGCGGGCGAGGAGAGGCCGGTGATGCCGTAGGTGATCTGGTCGTCGTCATACAGTGACGCGGCATTGGGCAGCAGCACCGTCGAACCGCGCTGGATCGGCGGATTGACCGTACGCGCCATCGCGGTCGGCTCGGAGCCTGTACGGACCAGACGGGTTTCTTCATCCATGGCGGGGGACTCTCGCGACGCGACCTAACGGTTGTGGTTTAAGGCCCCACGCGCGCGGTTCAAGGAGCGATCGGTTGTCGGTGCGTTTTGGCTTAGTGGTCTTGTCGGTGCTGGCCCTCACAGCGTGCGGCCAGCGCAAGCCTGCGCCCGATCCCAAGCCGGCCGACACGGCCGCCCCGCTGGCGATCAAGTCGGCCGCGCCCAGCAAGACCTTGAAGGCGATCAAGGCGCGCGGCGAGCTGCGCTGTGGGGTGAACCCTGAGCTGCCGGGCTTCGCCTTCCAGGACAACAGCGGGCGCTGGCGCGGCTTCAATGTCGATTTCTGCCGCGCCTTGGCCGCCGCCGTTCTGGGCAAGCCCGATCAGGTGACCTTTGTCCCGCTCGGCAATGAGGAGCGGATCACGGCCCTGCGAACCGGCAAGGTCGACGTCCTGTGGCGCAACACCTCGTGGACCTTCTCGCGCGACGCCGGCGACCAGCTGGACATGGCGGCGATCTCGTATTTCGACGGCCAGGGCTTTCTCGTTCGCCGCAGCCTGAACCTGACCAGCGCGGTCGAGCTGAACACGGCCAAGATCTGTGTCCAGACCGGCGCGACCTCGGCCCAGAACCTGGAGGACTTCTTCCGGGCGCGCGGCATCGCCTACACGGCCATGATGTTCGACAGCGAGGAGCAGGCTCGCGCCGCCTACCAGGCCGACAAGTGTGACGCCTTCACCGCCGACATCTCGGCCCTGGCGGCGGCGCGATCGGTGCTGAACAGCCCCGGCGACCATGTCATCCTGCCCGACGCCATCTCCAAGGAGCCGCTGGGCCCGCTGGTGCGCCAGGACGATCCGGCCTGGACCGACATCGTCCGCTGGACGCTCTACGCCCTGATCCTGGCCGAGGAGCACGGGGTGACCAAGGCCAACGCCAAGGAGATGGCGACCGGCGCCGATCCCGAGGCGCGCCGGCTGTTGGGCGAGGGCGGTTTCGGTGCGATTCTGGGCCTGGACGCCGACTGGGCGGCGCGCGCCATCACGGCCGGCGGCAACTACGGCGAAATCTTCGACAAGGAGATCGGCGGCGGCTCGGCGCTGAAGCTGGACCGTGGCCTGAACGCGCTGTGGAACGCGCCCAAGCCCGGCCTGCTTTACGCCCCGCCGATGCGTTAGGTCGCCGGACCCGTCGCGACAGGGACGTCCGCGAGGCCGCCCCATTCCGTCCACGAGCCATCATAGACCGCCGAGCGCGGCTTGCCGAGGCGCGCCAGGGCCAAGGCCACGACCGAGGCGGTGATCCCCGAGCCGCAGGTCGAGACGATCGGCTTGGCGATATCGACGCCGGCGGTCTCGAACACCGTCTTCAACTGCTCGGTCGGCAGCATGGTGGCGTCGGGACCCAGCAGGGCCGACAGCGGGATGTTGCGGGCGCCGGGCATGTGGCCGCCGCGTAGGCCAGCGCGGGGCTCGGGATCGCGACCCTCGAAGCGGCCGGCGGCGCGGGCGTCGATGATCTGCTCGCGGCCGGTCTCGACGACGCTCCGCATCTGCTCCAGCGAGCGATAGATGTCGGCCTGGTAGCGCGGGGTGAAGTGGCGCTCCTGCGGCGCGGCCGGGCCGTCTTCGACCGGACGGCCCTCGGCGACCCACTTGGGCAGGCCGCCGTCCAGCACCACCACGTCCTCGTGGCCCATGGCGCGGAAGTGCCACCAGGCGCGAGCCGCCGGCAGGATGCCGCTGCTGTCGTAGACGACGATCCGCGAACCGTCGCCCAGGCCCAGCTTCTTGACCCGCGAGGCGAACTTCACCGCCGTCGGGATCATGTGCGGCAGGTCGGACGTCTCGTCGGAGATGTCGTCGATGTCGAAGAACACCGCGCCGGGGATGTGGACCTTCAGGAACTCCGCGCCAGGATCGCGCTGGGCGGCCGGCATGTGCCACGAGGCGTCCACCACGCGCACGTCCGGCGCGTCGAGATGCTCTGCCAGCCAGGCGGTGGAGACCAGGGGATCGGACGGGGTGGCCATGGGAGCGCCTCTCGGAATCTGACTGGCCCGGACCTTACATCCAAGGCGGCGTCGGCAAGCCCTTTTCCGCGAGGAATTCCGGGTTGAAGAGCTTGGATTGATAGCGCGAGCCGTGGTCGCACAGAATGGTCACGATCGTGTGGCCAGGGCCCAGTTCGCGGGCCAGCTTGATGGCGCCGGCGATGTTGATGCCCGACGAGCCGCCCAGGCACAGGCCCTCGTGCTGCACGAGGTCATAGAGCACGTCCAGCATCTCCTCGTCGGTGACGCGGAACGGGAAGTCGACGGCCAAGTCCTCGAGGTTGGCGGTGACCCGGCCTTGGCCGATGCCCTCGCTGATCGAGGTCCCTTCGGACTTCAGCTCGCCGTCCTTGTACCAGGCGTAGAGCGAGGCGCCGTAGGGGTCGGCCAGGCCGATCTTCACGCCGGGCTTGCGCTCGCGCAGGGCCGCTGCAACGCCGGCCAGGGTGCCGCCCGAGCCGACCGCGCAGATGAAGCCGTCGACCTTGCCGCCGGTCTGCTCGAAGATCTCCGGGCCCGTGGTGCGGTAGTGGGCTTCGCGGTTGGCGACATTGTCGAACTGGTTGGCCCACACCGCGCCAAGTTCCTGCGCCAAACGCCCGGAATAGCGGACGTAATTGTCGGGGTTGGAATAGGGGGCGGCGTCCACCTCGACCAGTTCCGCGCCCAGCAGGCGGATGGCGTCCTTCTTCTCCTGGCTCTGGGTGCGCGGGATGACGATCGTCGTCTTGTAGCCCAGCGCCGAGGCGACCATGGCCAGGCCGATGCCGGTGTTGCCGGCCGTGCCCTCGACGATGCGGCCGCCGGGCTTCAGCAATCCTCGTGCTTCGGCGTCGCGGATGATGCCCAGCGCCGCGCGGTCCTTGACCGACTGGCCGGGGTTCATGAACTCGGCCTTGCCCAGGATCTCACAGCCGGTGGCCTCGCTGGCCTGGTTCAGGCGGATCAGCGGGGTGTTTCCGATGGCGTCTAAAACGCTGGGCAGGGCGGTCATGATCTAGGGTCCGGTCGGTGTTCGAGCGCCTTAGATCGTGACCCAGGCTCGACAAGCAAGGCCAGTTTTCCTGAAGACCCTGCCGGCGGCTTCAGCGATCCAGAAGGCGTTAGTCCAGCCGCTGGGTGATGATGACGTTCAGCAGCGCCAGGGCGCCCGACACGGTGGTCGCAGCGCACCAGGCTCCGTGCAGGCCCTCGACCTCGACCAGGCGGTTTTCGACCGCGTCGATCATGATCCCTTCGGCGACGTCCGAGGAAACCTCGCCAAGCAGCTGTTCCTCCTGGAGTTCGCCGCACCAGGCTGTCACCGCGTCGACCGCCGAGTCAGCATCGAACTGGCTGATATAGGTGCCGCCATGGAAGTCGAGGACCAGGGTGTAGAGGTTCGTCACGGCGCCCTCGCTAGCTGCGGCTCAAGCCCAACTGAATGACATTGGTCCGCTCGGTGCGAAAGCCGGCTTCGCAATAGCTGAGATAGAACCGCCACAATCGCCGAAAGCGCTCGTCGAAGCCGTCCTTGCAGATGTCGCTCCAAGCCGCCTCGAACCGTCGGGCCCATTCGGCCAGCGTGTCCGCATAATTTTGGCCGAAGCGCTTGAGATCGCTCCATTCAAGGGCCGCGCGCTCGGTCTCTTCCTTCAGGCGCGCTTCGCTGGGCAGCATGCCGCCCGGGAAGATGTAGCGCTGGATGAAGTCCGTGCGCCCGCGATAGTCGGCGAACAGCTCGTCGCGGATGGTGATGATCTGCAGCCCGGCGCGGCCGCCGGGCGCCAGCACCTCGCGGATTTTGCCGAAATAGGACGGCCAGTATTCCTCGCCGACCGCCTCGAACATCTCGATCGAGGCCACGGCGTCGAACTGGCCCTGGACGTCGCGATAGTCGATCAGCTGGATGTCGGCCTTCTCGGCCAGGCCCTGCTCGAACAGGCGCTTCCTGGCGAAGTCGTACTGGGCCTGGGAGATGGTGATGCCGGTGACCTTGGCCCCGACCTCCTTGGCGGCGAACTCGGCGAAGCCGCCCCAGCCGCAGCCGATTTCCAGCACGTGCTTGCCGGGCGACAGATCGATGGTCCTGGCCAGGGCCGCGTACTTGGCGGTCTGGGCCTCGGGCAGCGACTGGTTCGGCCGCTCATACAGGGCCGAGGAATAGGTCATGCTGGGGTCCAGCCAGCGCGAATAGAACGCATTGCCCAGATCGTAGTGGGCGTGGATGTTCTTCTTCGAGCCGTCGCGGCTGTTACGGTGGAACAGGTGGTAGAGGACGTTGACGACCCGCATCACCGGGTTGCCATCGACCAGCGCCGACAGCTTGTCGAAGTTCAGCGAGAACGCCTCCAGCACCGCCGACAGGTCGGGCGTCTCCCACTCGCCGGCCATGAAGCCCTCTGCGAAACCGATGTCGCCGGACGAGAAGGCGCGGCGGACGAAATTGTAGTCGCGGATGCGGATCGTCGCGTTTGGACCGAGCTGGCGGCCGGTGACGGTCAGCGCCTTGCCGGTGGGCAGGATGAAGGTGACGGAGCCACGCTCCCAGTTCGTCGCCGCCACGCGCAGCGCGGTGCGGAAGGCGGCCGGAGCGGCCTTCAGATCGGGATGGTTCCAGAGCGTCGTATCCAAGGCGAGGCCTCGCATCCGGTTGCGCGTTATTAACGCCGTTGGCGACCGGATCGCAAAATCACGCCTGGGCTAAAGGCTGCGATAGGCCTCCATGGCTTTCTCGCGCGCCTGGGCGTGATCGACGATTGGTCTCGAATAGAGACGTTTGGCTTCGGCCGGAAGATGCAAGGCCCGCTCCCACGGCTTGTGGATAACTTCGTTGGGAACGTGCTTGAGCTCCGGCACCCAGTGGCGGACATAGACGCCTTTCGGGTCGAACTTCTCGCCCTGCGCGATGGGGTTGAAGATCCGGAAGTAGGGCGAGGCGTCGGCGCCGCTGCCGGCCACCCACTGCCAGTTGCCGACATTGTTGGGCAGGTCGGCGTCGAGCAGCGTGTCCCAGAACCAGGCCTCGCCCTCGCGCCAGTCGATCAGCAGGTGCTTGATCAGGAACGAGGCGACGATCATGCGCACGCGGTTGTGCATGAAGCCGGTGACCCACAGCTCGCGCATCCCGGCGTCGACGATCGGATAGCCGGTCTCGCCCTTGGTCCAGGCCACGAAGAAGGCGTGGTTGCTCTTCCAGGGGAAGGCGTCGAATTCGGGCCGGAAGCTCTTGGTCGGCAGCTCCGGCCAATGGAACAGGATCGAATGGTTGAACTCGCGCCAGCCGACCTCGGACAGGAACTTCTCGACCTCGCCGGCGGGCGCATCGCCATGCTCGGCGGCGTTGCGGGCGGCCAGCCAGACCTGGCGCGGGCCGATCTCGCCGAAGTGCAGGTGCGGGGCCAGGCGCGAGGTGGCCTCCACGCCAGGGATGTCGCGCGCATCGCCATAGCCATCGACTGGTCCCGACAGGAAGTCGTCCAGCCGCTCCAGCGCTCCGGCTTCGCCCGGTGTCCATGCATTGAAGCCCTTCGACCAATCGGGCTTGCTGGGGTGCAGTTTCCAGCCGGCCAAGCTTTCGCTGCGCGCGAAATGTTCGGGCGATTTCAGATGCTTCGGCGCGGGTTCTACGGTGACGTGGGTCAGGTGCTCGCGCACCGCCCGCCAGTAGGGCGTGAAGACCTTGTAGGGCTGTTTGGAGCCGTTCTGCACAGTCCAGGGCTCGTTCAGCAGGCCGGCGTTGAAGCTCTGGCAATCGACGCCGGCGTCTTTCAATCGGGCCTTGATCTCGGTGTCGCGGTCGATGCTGGCCTTGTCGTAGAGACGGTTCCACAGCACGCAGGTCGCGCCGCTATGGGCCAGCACGTCGTCCAGCACCTCGGCGGCGACGCCCTTGCGCAGCACCAGCTTATTGCCAAGCTTCTCAAGGCTTTCGGCCAGGCTCTTGAGCGATTTGTCCAGCCACCACAGCGAGGCCGCGCCCATGGGACGGACGCCCTTGGTCTCGTCGAGGATGTAGAGCGCGATCACCGGCCGGCCGCTTTCGGCGGCATGGCGCAGGGCCGGATTGTCGGCTAAGCGCAGGTCGTTGCGGAACCAGACGACGATGGGTTCCTGGTTCTGATCTGTCCGCACTTGCCTCGTCCCGCCCGAAAGGTCACCTCTTGGGCGCCTGAAATCCCTGTCCGCCGGAAGAGTTGCCTTGAGTCAGCCGAAAGCCGTAGCCCTGAAAGTCACCCGATGAGCCGTCGCATCGTTCTGGTCACCGGCGGCGCGGGTTTCATCGGGTCTAATATCGTCGCGCGCCTCTGCGAGGATCCGGCGCTCGACGTCGTGGTCTGCGATCGTCTGCGCGACGCGGCCTCCGGCAAGTGGCGCAATATCGCCAAGCATCCGATCGCCGACTTCGTGGCGCCCGAGCAGCTCAACGACTGGCTGGCCAAGCGCGGCGCCGAGGTCGAGCTTGTCGTCCACATGGGTGCGGTGTCCTCGACGACCGAGCAGGACGCCGACAAGATCGTGCAGTCCAACTTCGTGCTGTCGCGCGACCTGTGGGACTGGTGCGCGCAAGCCGGCAAGCGGTTGATCTACGCCTCGTCGGCGGCGACCTATGGCGACGGGACGCTCGGCTTTGAGGGCAAGGACGATCTGGAGTCCTTGCGGGCCCTGCGGCCTTTGAACGCCTATGGCTGGTCCAAGGCGCTGTTCGACATCTACGCCGTGCGCGAGGCCCATCGCGGCCATGCTCCGGCCCAGTGGGCGGGCCTGAAGTTCTTCAACGTTTATGGCCCCAACGAGGACCACAAGGGCGGCATGAAGTCGGTCGTGGCCCAGATCTGGCCGCGCATCGCCGCCGGCGAGGGCGTCAAGCTCTTCAAGTCGCACCATCCGGACTACGAGGACGGCGGCCAGCTGCGCGACTTCGTCTATGTCCGCGACGTGGTCGACGTCATCGCCTGGCTGAGCAAGAGCCCGGCCGTGAACGGCGTCTTCAACCTGGGCTCGGGCCATGCGCGCTCGTTCCGCGACCTGGCCGTGGCGACCTTCGAGGCCGTGAATCGCGAACCGGACATCACCTATATCGACATGCCCGAGGTGCTGCGCGGCAAGTACCAGTACTACACCCAGGCCGACATGAGCCGCCTGCGGGCCGCCGGCTACAACGCGCCGATGACCGCGCTGGAGGATGGCGTGGCCGACTACGTGGCCGGCTATCTCAATACCGAAGACCCTTTCCGCTGACGTCAGGGCACGGTTGCGAGGCGGTGTCGTCGGCGTAGGCTGACCCCTGAGATCGAGGCTTCGAACCTCGACGTCAGGGAGTACGTCATGGCCGGCATCGCCGCCTGGGGCGCCTATGCGCCGCGTCTGCGTCTGAGCCGCAAGGCGGTGACCGAGGCCAATGCCTGGGTCGCCCCGAACCTGAAGGCCAAGGGCAAGGGCGAGCGCTCGATGGCCAACTGGGACGAGGACGCCCTGACCATGGCGGTCGAGGCGGCCCGCGACGCCCTGGGTCCCAGCGACGACCGCAGCCACATCGACAGCCTCTACTTCGCCTCGACGACCGCGCCGTTCGCCGATCGGCTGAACGCGGGCATCGTCTCGGCGGCCCTGACCCTGGAGAAGTCGATCGCCGCCAGCGACGTCACCGGCTCGCAGCGCTGCGGCTTGACGGCGCTGGGCCAGGCCTTGGCGGCTGGCGGGACGGCGCTGGTGGCTGTCGGCGAGCACCGCAAGGCCCGCGCGGTCTCGGCCCAGGAGCTGGACTTCGGCGACGGGGCGGCGGCCTTCGTGGTCACTGATGGTCCCGGCGCCGCCGAGCTGCTGGGGCGCGGCAGCGTCACCGACGACTTCGTCGACCACTTTCGCGGCGACGACGGCGGCTTCGACTACTATTGGGAAGAACGCTGGATCCGCGACGAGGGTATCGTCAAGCTGGTCCCGCCGGCGATCCGCAAGGCGCTGGAGGTTTCCGGCCTAAGCGCTTCTGATGTCGATCATTTCTGCTTTCCATCGACCTTCTCTGGCATGGCCGCTACCGTAGCCAAGAACGTCGGGATCAAGCCCGAGGCCGTCCGCGACAACCTCGCCGCGGTGATGGGCGAGGCCGGCTGCGCGCACGGGCCGATCATGCTGGCCCACGCCTTGGAACACGCCAAGGCGGGCGAGGTCATCCTGGTCGCCCAGTTCGGCCAGGGCGCCGAGGCCCTGGTGTTCCGCGCCACGGGCCAGGGCCAGGGCCAGCGCCCCGCGCGCGGCGTCACCGGCTCGTTGGCTGATCGAGAAGTCGAGACCAACTACCTGAAATTCCTGACCTTCAATGGCCTCATTGATGGGACAAGGGCATGCGGGCCGAGAAGGACAACAAGACGGCCCTGACCACGCTCTATCGCAACGAGGACATGATCCTAGGGCTGGTCGGTGGGCGCTGTCGCGAGACGGGCGTCGTGCAGTTCCCGCGCACCCGCATCTCGGTCGCGCCGAACAACCCGGCCGTCGACACCCAGGAGCCGTACCGCTTCGCCGAGCGTCGTGCGAACGTCCTGAGCTATTCGGCTGATTACCTTACCTTTTCCATGGCACCGCCGAACCACTACGGCATGATCGTGTTCGAGGGCGGTGGGCGGATCATGATGGACATCACCGACGTCGCGCCCGGCGATGTCGAGACCGGCCTGCCGGTGCGGATGGTGTTCCGCATCAAGGAGGTCGACGAGAAGCGCGGCTTCGTCCGCTACTTCTGGAAGGCCACGCCGGACCGTGCGGCGATCTCCGTCCAAACCCCTCAAGCCGCCGAATAGGGAGATCGTCATGCCTCAGGGCATCCGCGACAAGGTCGCCATCCTCGGGATGGGCTGTTCGAAGTTCGGCGAGCGCTGGGACGCCGGTCCCGACGACCTGATGGTCGAGGCTTATCTGGAGGCCATGCAGGACGCCGGCATCGACCAGACCCAGCTGGACGCGGCCTGGTTCTCGACCCACATCGACGAGATCGGTTCGGGCAAGGGCGGCACGCCGCTGTCTATCGCCCTGCGCCTGCCCAATATCGCCGTCACCCGGGTCGAGAACTTCTGCGCCTCGGGTTCGGAGGCCTTCCGGGGCGCGGTCTACGCCGTGGCGGCTGGGGCGGCCGATATCGCGCTTGCGGTTGGCGTCGAGAAGCTGAAGGACACCGGCTATGGCGGTTTGCCGGTCGCCAATCCCGGCACGCTCAATCCGCAGGTGATGCCGAACGGCTCGGCGCCGGGCAACTTTGCCCAGCTGGCCAGCGCCTATCGCGCCAAGCACGGCGTCTCCAAGGACGACCTGAAGCGCGCCATCGCCCATGTCTCGGTCAAGAGCCACGCCAACGGCGCCAAGAACCCCAAGGCCCACCTGCGCAAGCCGATCACCGCCGAGCAGGCCCTGGCCGCGCCGATGATCGCCGAGCCGCTGGGCCTGTTCGACTGCTGCGGCGTCTCGGACGGCGCGGCCGCGGCGATCGTCACCACGCCTGAGATCGCTCGCAGCCTGGGCAAGCACGACCTCGTCACCGTGAAGGCCCTGCAGCTGTCGGTCTCGAACGGCTACGAGAGCCAGTACAACGGCTGGGATGGCAGCCACTTCCACACCGCCCGCATCGCTGCCGGCAAGGCCTATCGCGAGGCCGGCATCGAGCGGCCGCGCGAGCAGATCTCGATGATGGAGGTGCATGACTGCTTCTCGATCACCGAGCTGGTGACGATGGAGGACCTGTTCATCTCGCCCGAGGGCCAGGGCTGGCGCGACGTGCTGGACGGCTTCTACGACGCCGACGGCGGGGTGCCGTGCCAGATCGACGGCGGCCTCAAGTGCTTCGGCCACCCGATCGGGGCCTCGGGCTTGCGGATGCTCTACGAGATGTACCTGCAACTGCAGGGCCGCGCGGGCGAGCGGCAGCTGGCCAATCCGGTGTTCGGCATGACCCACAATCTGGGCGGCGCGCCGGCCAGCAATGTCTGTTCGGTGGCGATCATCGGCCAAGACGGGGCATAGCGGAAAAGAGGCTTAAAGCCGCCTTGGCCTTGGTGTAACCCAGGCTCATGGGCGGTTCGTTCAAAGGCTTCAAGCGCTGGGTTTTCGGAGGGCTGGCGCTGTTCGTCGCGCTGTTCCTCGCGGCCGCCTTCGTCTTCCGATACGACATCCTCAGCAACGCTCTGGACCCCAAGGTCCCGTTCCTGACCTATCACCCGCCGCCGGCTCCGGACTACGGCAAGCGGACGTCGTGGGCGCTGCTGCCGGGCGCGGCCCGGGCCAACCAGCCGGTCGACGTGTTCTTCGTCCATCCGACCACCTTCGACGGCGGGCGGGACTGGAACGGCGGCATCGAGCAGCCCAAGGCCCAGCGGTTCCTGTCGCGGGTGGTGATCCCCAACTATGCCGGGCCGTTCGACCGCGTCGGCCGGGTGTTCGCACCGCGCTACCGCCAGGCCAGCCTTTACACCTATCTGACCCTGCGCGACGACGCCCGCGACGCGCGACGCTTCGCCTATGGCGACGTCCGCCAGGCCTTCAAGACCTATCTGTCGCGCTACGGCGAGGCGCGGCCGTTCATCGTCGTCGGGGTGGAGCAGGGCGGCTCCCTCGCCGCGCGCCTGGTGCGCGAGGAGATCGCCACCGATCCCGATCTCAAGCGCCGCCTGGTCGCCGCCTATCTGATCGAGACTGTGGCCCCGGCCGACGAATACGGGCCCAAGGCGACGATCCCAGCCTGCGAGCACAAGGGCGAGACCAGCTGTGTCGCGGCCTGGGCCTCGGCTCAGGAGGGCGACTTCCAGGCCGTGCAGGAGCTGCTAGGCCGCTCGCTGGTCTGGGACGGGACCGACCAGCTGGTCAATCTCGAGCACCGCGCGCCGCTGTGCTTCAATCCGCTGCTGGGCGGAGTGAGCGCCGAGCGGGCGCCGGCCAAGCTGAACCTGGGCGCGGCCAACGCCACGGGGCTGGAATGGGGCGCTCGCCCGGCCTTCCTGCAGCGGCAGGTCTCGGCCCATTGCGAGAACGGTCTGCTGCGCACCAGCAAGCCCAAGTCCAGCGCCCTGCGCGACAGCGGTTCCTGGGCCGACCGCCGCAAGGTCGACGCCTACAACCTGTTCTACGCCGATCTCGAGGCCGACGCCCTGGCGCGCTCGGTGACCATGATTGGCCGGCCGCTAGCCATCCCGCAAAGCCGCTAGGCCGCCGTAGGTCGGCTGGTCGATGGCGATCTGGCCGATGGCCGTGGCGCGCAGGTGCGCCAGCAGGGCCGGATCGCGTGGGTCGATCGCGCCCTCGCGCAGAGCCTGACAGAGCTTGCCGTTGAGCGTGGCGAAGTCGCCGGTTTCGCCCATCAGCTTCGAGAGCCGCTCGACCGCCTCGGCCTCCAGTCGCGCTCCGTGCTCGGCCTCGCGGGCGAGGGTGGCGCGGGCGTTGTCGGCGACACGGGCCAGGAAGGTCTGGCGGGCGTCTCCCGGGATCACGGGGTCGGCGTCGAAGGCGGCGACGCCCTCGGCCAGTTCGGCGGCGGTCGGATGGGAGATCATACCGTCTCCATCAGCTTGACGAGGTCGATCTCGGTTTCGCTGGTCCGCCGGCCGATCATGGCGCGCTCGATCGAGCGGTCCTGGCCGGTGGCGAAGCTGGAATACATCATCAGGCACATGACGCCCCACTTCAGCGAGCCGAGGGCCTGCCAGAACTTCACGCGCTCCAGGTCGATCCCGCCGCCATAGCCGGCCAGCAGGTCGGCATAGTCGCCAAAGCCGCCGACGGGCCTGCGCCACTCGCCGAAGCGCCAGGAGTTGACGCAGATCCAGCCCAGGTCCTCGGCAGGGTCGCCCAGATGGGCCAGTTCCCAGTCCAGAACGCCGACGAGGCCGCCCGTCGGATGGATCATCAGGTTGCCATTGCGGAAGTCGCCGTGCACCAGCACCGGCCGTTCGGGCGGCGGCGGAGCGATCTCCTCCAGCCAGCGGAACGCCGCTTCCAGGATCGGCCGCTGGGCGCCCAGTTGGCGGTAGATGTCCTCGTAGCGCGCCAGTTCACCCCGCGCATCGGATGTGGCCAGTTCCGGTAGGCCGTCGGTCGACACGGCATGGATTCGCGCCAGCACTTCACCGCAACGGTGCGCGAGCCTGGGCCGGACGCCGGCGAAGGCCTCGTCGCGGACGATCCGCCGGCCCAGGGTCTCGCCCTCCAGTCGGCGCATGACATAGGCCTCGCGGAGGCCGTCGGCCGGTTCGCAGACATGGACCACGCTGGGCGCTGGCGCGCCCGCCTGATCGGCCGCGCGGATCAGGCCGGCCTCAGCCGCCAGGGGCAGGGCGGTCTCGCGCATCGCCGCGCCGTCCGGCCGGCGGCGTAGGATCAGCGGCGTCCCGTCGTCCAGATCGAAGGCCCAGGTCTCCAGGCTGGCGCCGCCCGACAAGCGGCGGACGTTCACGGCCCCCGTCGCGGTCGGCGACAGGCGGGCGGCGAGGCGATCGAGAGCGGCGGCGACGTCCATGAAGCGAGCTTCCAGCTTTCACCTTACGTCACGCAAGAGGTCCGCATCTTTACGGCGAGCCCGGCGCGCCTTAGGCGTGGAGCCTCAACCAACGCCAGGACTTGCCATGCCCTCCGGTCTCGCCGCGCTGCTCGATGACGTCGCGGCCATCACCAAGCTCGCCGCCGCTTCGCTGGACGACGTGGGCGCGGCCGCCGGCAAGGCCGGGACCAAGGCCGTGGGCGTGGTGGTCGATGACGCGGCGGTGACGCCGGGCTACGCCATGGGCTTCACGCCCGACCGCGAGCTGCCGATCGTCTGGAAGATCGCCATGGGCAGCTTGCGCAACAAGCTGCTGTTCCTGCTGCCCGGCGCCTTGCTGCTGTCGGCCTTCGCGCCGTGGGCCGTGACGCCGATCCTGATGGTCGGCGGGGCCTATCTGGCCTTCGAGGCCACCGAAAAAATCCTGGAGGCCTTCACGCCTCACGCCGAGGGCGAGGCGATCGAGGAGTTGGCGCTCAGCGGCCCCGAGCTTGAGAAGCAGAAGGTCGACGGCGCGATCCGCACCGACCTGATCCTGTCCGGCGAGATCATGGCCATCGCCCTGGCGGAGGTCGCGCATCTGAACCTGGGCATGCAGGCGGCAGCCTTGGCCATCGTCGGCATCCTGCTGACCGTCGTGGTCTATGGCGCCGTGGCGCTGATCGTGAAGATGGACGACATCGGCCTGAACCTGTCGCGCCGCGACGCCAAGGGCGTGCAGAGCTTCGGCCGCGGCCTGGTCAAGGCCATGCCGGTGACCATGGAGGCCCTGACCGTGATCGGCACCGCGGCCATGTTGTGGGTCGGCGGCGGCATCATCGTCCACGGCCTGGAGCACTTCCACCTGACGCCGATCCCGACCTGGGTCGAGGGCTTCAAGCGCTGGGCCGAGCAGGCGCCGGGCGTCGGCGCCCTGACCGGCTGGTTCGCTTTCGCCCTGGGCTCGGCCGTGGTCGGCCTGGTGATCGGCGGTGTCCTGGCCGGCCTCATGCACCTCTGGCATCACCGCAAGGGCGCGGCGGCGCACTAGCGAGGCTTGCGGCCCGCCACCAGCGTCGCGCAGCCGAAGAAGCAGCGCTTGAATTCGACCTCCAGGCCTTCGGCGCGCAGCATGTCGCCGAAGGCCGAGGCGTCGCCGAAATTGGTGCTGTACGTCCCGATCATCGTGAAGTCCTGGGCGCCGGCCAGGAACAGGCGCTCGATCAGCGGCAGCACGACCTTCAGGTGGAAAAGGTAGAGCGGGCGCAGGATCCAGCCCTTGGGATCCGACGCCTCGATCAGCGAGAACACGCCGCCAGGGCGCAGGCTGCGGGCGATCAGCCTGGCCAGCTTGGCGTGCTGCTCGGCATTGAAGGTCTTCAGGCCGAAGGTCGAGACGACGAAGTCCGCGCTGGCGTCCGGCAGGGCGCTGGCCAGGATATCGTCCTCGACGAAGGCGATCCGATGGGCGCGATGATGGTGCAGGCGTTCCAGGGCCCGCTGGTGCATGCCCGACGAGATGTCGACGGCGGTGATCGACGCCAGGTTCGGAAAGCGGCGTAACAGGTGCGGCCAGACCTCGCCGGTGCCGGCCATAAGGTCATAGCCGGTTTGGCTGGCCGTCAGCGTGTCGGGCAGGGCGGCGACGCATTGCTTGCGCCAGCGCTCGGTGAAGCCGAACGAGCATATCGCGCTGAAGGTGATGTACTTGCCCGAGCAGCGGTCGAAGACGCCTTTGACGAAGGCCGGGTCATAGATATCCGCCATCGCCATGGTGCTCCTTGTCAGCCCGCCTCGTTGAGCGGCGAGGCCGGTTTCCAGTCGAAGAGTTCCTGCATCGTCCGCAGGGCCTGGCCGCGCGGCGAGGTCAGCTGCGGGTCGCGGGCCAGGATCAGCCTGGCGTCGTCGGCCGCCACCGCGATCAGGTCGCGGTGCGCGACGGGATCGGCCAGGCGATAGGCCGGGAAGCCGCTCTGCTTGAGGCCAAGCGGGTCGCCGCCGCCGCGCAGCTCAAGGTCCTTCTCGGCGATCTCGAAGCCATCGTCGCTGCGGCGCAGGATGTCGAGGCGCTGCTGGGCCACTTCCGACAGCGGCGGGTCGTAGAGCAGTACGCAGGAGCTCTCGCGCGTGCCTCGGCCGACACGGCCGCGCAGTTGGTGCAGCTGGGCCAGGCCGAAGCGGTCGGCGTGCTCGATGACCATGATGCTGGCGTTGGGGACATTGACCCCGACCTCGACCACCGTCGTGGCGACCAGCACGCTGACCTCGCCATCGACGAAGCGCTGCATGACCGCGTCCTTCTCGGCCGGTGGCATCTGGCCGTGGACCAGGCCGACGCCGGGCAGGTGCTTGGCGAGGTCCGCGGCGCGATCCTCGGCGGCGCGCAGGTCGATCTTGTCGGACTCCGAGACCAGCGGGCAGATCCAGAAGGCCTGGGCGCCGCTGGTGATGGCGCTGCGCAGGCGCTCGACGATCTCGGGCACGCGCGGGGTCGGCGCGGCGCGGGTGGCGACCGGCGTGCGGCCCGGCGGCTTCTCGTCGATGCGCGAGACGTCAAGGTCGCCGAAGACGGTCAGCTCCAGGGTGCGCGGGATCGGCGTGGCCGACATGGCCAGCAGGTGGACGCCTTCGCCCTTGTCTTGCAGGCGTCGGCGCTCGTTGACGCCGAAGCGGTGCTGTTCGTCGATGATCGTCAGCGCGAGGGCGTTGAAGACGACATCGTCCTGGAACAGCGCGTGGGTGCCGACGGCGACGTGGTGGGTTCCGTCCGCCAGGCCCAGCAGCTTGGCCGAGCGGCCGGCGCCCTTGTCACGGCCGGTCAGCAGCACCACCGACAGGCCCAGCGCCTGCAGCGGCGCGGCGATGGTCTCGAAGTGCTGGCGGGCCAGGATTTCGGTGGGGGCCATGAGGGCCGACTGCAAACCGGCATTGGCGGCGTCGGCCATGGCCAGCATGGCCACCACCGTCTTGCCCGAGCCGACGTCGCCTTGCAGCAGCCGGCTCATCCGTTCGCCCGAGGCCAGGTCGCCGCGAATCTCCGAGAGGCTGCGGATCTGGGCGCCGGTCAGCTTGAAGGGCAGGGCCTTCTCGGCCGCGTCCGACAGCGGACTGGACGGGATGCGCGGACCCGGCGTCGCGCGGCGCGAGGCCTTGCGCTGGGCCAGGGCCAGCTGGTGAGCCAGCAGTTCGTCATAGGCCAGGCGCCGGCGGGGACGGGCCAGGGGAGAAAGGTCAGCCTCGCTGGCGGGGGCGTGTAGGGCGGTAAAGGCCTCGCGCCAGCCTGGGAGTTTCTCGCGCTCTTGCCAGGCGGGGTCCTGCCATTCCTGCAGCTCGGGCGCGCGATCCAGAGCCTCCAGGGCGAACTTGCGGAAGGTGCGCGAGGGCAGGCCGTGAGTCGCCGGATAGACGGTCTCGATCTCGGGGATGTCGCCGACCCGTTCGGCGTCGACGATGTAGTCCGGATGGGCGATCTGCAGTTCGGAGGCGTAGCCGTCCGGCCGTTCGACCTTGCCGCTGACGGCGCGTTGGGCGCCCTTGGGATGCTGGCGCTCCAGGTGCGGGCCGTGGCCCTTGAACCAGATCAGGGTCAGAAAGCCCGTGCCGTCCCAGGCGCGGATCTTCCAGGGCTGGCCCAGGCGGCCCGGCTGCTGGTGCTGGTCGATGGTGACGACGAACGTCTGGACCTGGCCCTCGACGGCCTGGTCGACCGTGGTCACCGACCGACGGATCAGGCCGGCCGGCGCGGTGAACAGCACGTCGCGCACGATCGGGCCAGCCAGTTTTTCGACCAGCGGCGCAACGCGCGGGCCCACGCCCTTGAGCGTGGACACCGAGCTGAACAGGGGGAAGAGAATCTCCGGGCGCATTTGGCGCGAGCTTAACCGCCTCCGCGCCCGGTCGCAGCCTTAGTCGGCCTGATTCATGATCGGGGTGAGGGCCACCACGATGTCGGCGTACTCGTCCGCGCGCGAGGCGCCCGAGACGTTCAGGCGCGTGTAGAGCCAGGTCGCGCCGTGGCGCGAATAGGCTTCCGACCAGCGGGCCTTGGCGTCGATCAGGTTGTTGGCCTCACCGGCGAAAACCACCGCGCCCTTGGCGTCGACATAGACGTAGTTGCCGGCGATCGTGGTCGCCGGGTCGCCGTTCTCGGCCAGCTTGTAGCGATAGACGGCGCCCGAGGCGCCCTTGAGTTCGATATAAGGCTTCACGCTGTCCTCGCCATAAAAGCCACCCGGCGTAGGGCTTTGGATTCAATCGTTAAACGCGCGCCTGAGCAGCGAGGCCGCCTACGCAATTCGCCTGACGCGCTAGCAGGACGTGAAGCGTCCCGTGGGCCAAATTATGGCTGGAGAACACCCGACCTGGCCAGGAACTTGCGGGTCCGCTCTTCGCGCGGGGAGGCAAGCAACTGACGTGACGGTCCTTGCTCCACGATGACGCCGCCGTCCATGAAAATCGTCCGGTCAGCGACGTCTCGTGCGAAATCCATCTGGTGGGTGACGATCACCATGGTGCGTTTTTCAGCCGCCAGGTCGCGGATCACGGCCAGCACCTCGCCGACCAGTTCGGGGTCGAGGGCCGAGGTCGGCTCGTCGAACAGAATCACTTCGGGGTCCATGGCCAGCGCCCGGGCGATGGCGCAGCGCTGCTGCTGACCGCCCGACAGCGCGGCGGGATAGGCGTCGGCGCGGCCACCGAGGCCGACCTTCTCCAGCAAAGCCAAGCCGCGCGCGCGGGCCTTGGCGGGGTCTTCCTTGCGGACGACCACCGGGCCCTCGATCACGTTCTCCAGCGCCGTCTTGTGCGGGAACAGGTTGAAGCTCTGGAAGACGAAGCCGACACGACCGTCCAGGGCCTTGGCCAGCGGGACCTTGCCGCCGCTGGTGACCCCCGCGATGGTCAGGTCGCCGCCGTTCAGCAGCTCCAGGCCGGCCAGGCAGCGGAGCAGGGTGCTCTTGCCCGAGCCGCTGGGGCCAATGATGGCCACGACCTCGCCCGGCGAGACGGTCAGGTCGACGCCGGCCAGGACGGATGTGTCGCCGAAGCTTTTCTTCAGGCCCTTGGCGTCGATCGCGCTCATCGGCGGCCCTCCGAAGCACGGCGTTCGAGGCGGCTCTGCACGGCGGCGAGCACGGTGGACAGGATCCAGTAGATGGCTGCCGCGGCCAGGTACATCGTGAAGATCTCGTAGGTCCGGGCGGTGATCAACTGGGCCTGGCGGAACAGCTCCGGCACCTGGATCGTGGCGGCCAGGGAGGTGTCCTTCACGAGGCCGATGAAGCTGTTGGACAACGGCGCCACGGCGGTGCGGGCGGCTTGCGGCAGGATCACCCGACGCAGGGTCTGGCCCCGGCTCATGCCCAGCACGCTGGCGGCCTCCCACTGGCCCTTGTCGACGGCGTCGATGGCGCTGCGCAGGATCTCGCAGGAATAGGCGGCGACGTTCAACGAAAAGCCGATGCCGGCGGCGGCCAGGGCGGGCATCTCGATCCCGAACTGCGGCAGGCCGTAATAGATCAGGAACAGCTGCACCAAGAGCGGCGTGCCCCGGAACGCCGAGACATAGACCGCCGCCGGCCAGCGCAGCAGCGGCGAGCGCGACAGGCGCATCAAGGCCAGGCCAAAGCCCAGCACGACGCCGATGCCCATGCCGATGACGCTGAGCAGAACGGTATAGCCGGCGCCCTTCAGCAGCAGGGGCGCGGACTGGCGCAGCAGATCCAGGCCGGTGTCCATGGTCCTAGTGCGTCACGTCCATGGCGAACCACTGCTGCGAGATCGCCGTCAGCTTGCCGCTGGCGCGCAGGGCGTCGATGGCCTGGTCGATGACGACCTTCAGGCCCGGATCTTTCTTCATGGCCACGCCCGAGCCCTGGGCCGCGAACGGCATGCCGGATGCGACGAACTCCGGCGAGCTCTTGACGAAGTCGGCGGCGACGAGGCGGTCGTTCAGCACCGCGTCGATGCGGCCGGCGCGCAGGTCCTGGTACTTGGTCGGATCGTCGTCATAGGTGCGGATGTCGGCCTTGGGCACGTTGGCCCGCGCCCATTGCTCGTAGTTGGTGCCCAGGCCCACACCGACCTTCTTGCCGGCCAGGTCCTCGGGCTTTTCCAGGCCCGGCGTGGCCTTCAGCTTGATGATCTGGATGCCTGAGACCGTGTAGGGCTCGGAGAAGTCGTACTTGGCCTGGCGCTCGGGCGTGATGGTGATCTGGTTGATCACGACATCGACGCGGCCCGATTCCAGCGCGCCCAGCAGGCCCGCGAACGGGGCGGGGCTGAACTGCGGCTTAAGGCCCAGCTGGGCGGCCAGGGCCTTGGCGAAATCGACCTCGAAGCCGGCCAACTGGCCGCTCTTGTCCTGGAAGTTGAAGGGCGGATAGGTGCCCTCCAGGCCCACGCGCAGGGCCCCGGACGCCTTGATCCTGTCCCAGGCGTTCGTACCGGCTTCCGGCTTCTTGCCGCAGGCGGCGAGCAGGGCGGCAAGGCCGAGGCCGGAAAGAACGGCGCGGCGGGCAGGGAATCGCATCGGACGAACCTTTGGGCGAAACAATCTGTCGCAGTTCTATACGGGCGGACGCGGTTCGCCAGCCCGAACATGGCGAAGCTGGCTCGACCTGACCGCGAATTAAGCTGACGGCGGGGCGGACTCGGGGCCTGCTGCTCGGTTCATCCTTGGGAGGGGAGATCTCATGGCTCAATTCGATCCGGCGGCCGCCACGGCCGCCTATCTGGCGCAGCTGCCGCCCGAAGCGCACGTCAAGGCGCAGCATTACACGCAAGGTGGCCACTGGCTGCTGTTGTGGGGCTTCATCGTCTCGGTGCTGATCTCGTGGATCGTCATCCGCTCGGGCGTGCTGACCAAGGTGGAACAGGGCGTCGAGCGCAAGAAGGGCCGGCCGTTCCTGGCCAGCTTCCTGGTCGCCGCGGTGTTCACGGCGATCAGCTGGGTGCTGGGCCTGCCGTGGGCGGTCTATTCGAACTGGTGGCGGCAGAAGCAGTACGGCCTGACCAGCCAGGCGTTCGGCGGCTGGCTGACCGAGAACCTGATGGGCGCGGCGATCTCGCTGGTGTTCACCTCGCTGTTCCTGGCGCTGCTGTACCTGCTGATCCGCCGCGCGCGCCGCCTGTGGTGGCTGTGGGCCGGTGGCCTGACGGCAGGCTTCATCGTCTTCAGCATGCTGATCGCGCCGGTCTTCATCGAGCCGCTGTTCAACAAGTACACGCCCGCGCCGGCCGGACCGGTGCGTGACGAGGTTGTGGCCATGGCCAAGTCGGTCGGCATCCCGAGCGACAAGATCTTCGTCTACAACGGCTCCAAACAGTCCAACGCCTATACCGCCAACGTCTCGGGCCTGGGCGGTTCGGCCCGCGTGGCGATGAGCGACGTGATGTTCAAGAAGGGCGCCGACATCGCCGAGGTGCGCGGCGTCGTCGGTCACGAGATGGGCCACTACGCCCACCAGCACAGCCTGTGGATCACCGGCATCTTCGCTGTCCTGGCGGTCGCCGCCTTCTTCATCGTCGACAGGACGTTCCCGTGGTTCGCGCAAGCGCTGAACGCCAAGGGCGTGACGGGCATCGCCGATCCGGCCGGCCTGCCGGTGCTGGCGGTGATTCTGGCGGTGCTGGGCCTCATCGGCGGGCCGATCACCAACACCCTGGTCCGCGAGGTCGAGAGCGACGCCGACCGCTACAGCCTGGTGAACTTCAACGAGCCGGACGGCCTGGCCAAGGCCCTCGTCAAGACGATCGAGTACCGCGCCGCCACGCCGTCGAAGCTGGAAGAGGTGCTGTTCTACGACCACCCGGCGGTCAGCGTCCGCGTCCGCCGCGCCATGGACTGGAAGGCGACGCATCCGAAGTAGGGCGCACGAAAAAGCCCCGCGCTTTCGGGCGCGGGGCCGGCTTTCGCTTGGGTGTTAGATCAACGCTTCCGCACGAACACCGTGCCGGCCGAGTAGCCTGCGCCGAAGCTGCAGATCAGGCCCGTCTCGCCCGCCGCGAAGTCGTCATTGGCGGTGTGGAAGGCAATGATCGAGCCGGCCGAGCTGGTGTTGGCGTACTCGTCCAGGATGATGACGTTCTCGCCCGGAGCCGGATCGCGGCCTAGCACCTTGCGGCCGATCATCTCGTTCATGTTGATGTTGGCCTGGTGCAGCCACAGGCGCTTTAGCCCTGTCGGGTCGATGCCCAGGTCGCTGGCGTGTTCGACAATCATCTCGCTGACCATCGGCACCACCTCGCGGAACACCTTGCGGCCTTCCTGCACGAACAGCTTGTCGCGCGCGCCTTCGCCTTCCGGGGCGGCGCGGTTGAGGAAGCCGAAGTTGTTGCGGATGTTGTTGGAGAACTGGGTCTTCAGGCGCGTGCCCAGGATCTCCCAGCCACCCGAGGCCTGCGACGCGTCCTCGACGATCACGGCCGTGGCCACGTCGCCGAAGATGAAGTGGCTGTCGCGGTCCTTGAAGTTCAGGTGGCCCGAGCAGATCTCCGGATTGACCATCAGCACCGCCTTGGCGCTGCCGGTCGTCACGAAGTCGGCGGCGGTCTTGATGCCGAAGGTGGCCGACGAGCACGCCACGTTCATGTCGAAGGCGAAGCCCTCGATGCCCAGGGCCTGCTGGATCTCGATGGCCATGGCCGGGTAGGGGCGCTGCATGTTCGAGGCGGCGCAGATCACCGCGCCGATCTCGCTGACCGGCTTGCCCCAGCGCGCGATCGCCTGCTTGGCGGCCTCGACCGCCATCTCGGCCAGGATCGACAGCTCGTCATTGCCGCGCTCCGGCAGCACCGGACGCATCAGGTCGGGATCGATGATGCCGTCCTTGTTCATCACGAAGCGCGACTTGATGCCGGAAGCCTTCTCGATGAATTCGGGCGAGGACGGGGCCAGGGCGACCACGTCGCCGGCCGCGATGGCCTCGGCGTTGGCGGCGTTGAAGCGCTCGACGAAGGTGTTGAAGGCCTCGACCAGCTCGGCGTTCGAAATGGAGAAGGGCGGGGTGTACAGCCCCGTGGCGGCGATGACGGCTTGCGGCAAGACGGCGGTCCCGATGATACGCGCGGCCCTCGTCCTGGATGGCGACGGGGCCGCGTTCTGACGCTTGTTTGACTCGTAGATAGCACGGATGGCGCGGCCGTCATCACTGCGGCTTTTGGGCAACGACACGGAATGGTCTCGAACGCGACCGTGAACCGCCGCATGGCCGCCGCGTTATCCGCCTAGCACAAGCTGGCTGTGGGAGCTGAAGACTACGAGTAGAATTGGAGTACAAGAATGAAGACTCTCATCACCGCCACCCTGATCGCCGGTTCGGTTCTCGCGATCCCGATGTTCGCACAGGCTCAGAATTCGACCGAGGTCTATGGTTCGCTGAACTATGGTCAAACTCGGACGCGCGGCGCTGACACCGGCGCTATTCAAGGACGCGTCGGCGCCAAGCTTACGCCTAATTTCGGTGTCGAGGCCGAGGCGGCTGGCGGCGTCGATGGCGACAAGGTCTACACGCCGGGCGGTCCGGCCACCGTGAAGATGGAGCACCAGGTCGCGGGCTACGCCGTTGGCTATCTGCCGGTGACCCCCAATATCGACCTGTTGGCCCGCGCCGGCTACGGCACGACCAAGTTCAAGACCAACAATCCGGCCGCCACGAACTTCGACGGCAGCCATGACAGCTGGAACTACGGCGTCGGCGCCCAGTACAAGTTCGACGACAAGAACGGCATCCGCGCCGACTGGACGAAGTCCGAATACACCAAGAGCGATCTGAGCTCGAACACTGTGGCCGTGGGTTACGTCCGCAAGTTCTAGGTTCGGCCTTCCGGACATGAAAAACGGCGCGCCTCTCGCGGGGCGCGCCGTTCGTCGTTTCAGAGGTCGAGGTTACTCGACGATGCTGGCCGCGGGCTTGGGCGGCTCCGTCCCGTAATAGTGGTTGTGGACCACCGGACCGGTTCCGGGCGGGCCAGCGCGGCCCTTGGGATCCTCGCCGTAGCGGTTCGGGCCGGGCGTGCCGTCCAGCACGGTGAAGATGAAGACCACGAAGCCGCCGAACGGGATCAGGCTCAGCAGCAGGAACCAGCCGGACTTGTCGCTGTCGTGCAGGCGGCGAACGCTGACGGCCAGGCTCGGCAGGAACATGGCCAGGTAGAACGCGCCCAGAGCCAGGACGATCAGCAGGGTGAAGCCAGCGGCGCCGGCATTGGCCGAGTCGGAATTGCTCGAGCCCACGCTTGCGCCGGCAAGTCCCGCCACCAAGAACAGGATGCCGGCCGGGATGCCCGACAGGAAAATGAACAGCGAGAACAGCCAGTACTCCGAGCGGCGCGCACGGCCTTCGAACTGGGCGTATTTGCGCAACGGCGCGAACATCAACGACATGCGGAGTTCCCCTCACAGGCGCGACGACGCGCTTCAACCTCCGGCACAGTAAGCAGGCGAGTACTCCACCGTAAAGCGGCGGCGCTTGACGACAGGCCCGTGTTCAGCAATCTGAACAGCAATAAGTTACGGGGGGATGCGTCGGTCTTGGACAAGACGCTGTTGATTCAGTTGGGCGGCTCGGTGGCCGCCGTGGCTCTGCTTGTGGCGTTCGCGGCGTGGATGGGGGTGGCGAGAGCGACCCCGCCGCTCGATCCGGCGACCGCCCGCGCACTGCTCGCGATCGAATTTCCGGATCACACACCAGACGCTGTCTGGGTCACCGCCGATGGCGCGGGGATCATCGCCCGCGAAGGCGCGCTGGCCCTGGTGCTCTACCGGCGCGGCGACAGCTATGTCGCCCGCGACCTGCCATGGAGCGCGGTCGCCGCCTTGAAGCCGACCAATGGCCGGCTGGCCCTGAAACTGTCCGACGCCCGTCCCGTGTTCGCCGTCAACGACGACGCCTGGCCGCCGAAAGAGCTCGCCTGATGCTGAAAGCCCCGTTCGATCCCGTCCAGATGGCCATCCCGTTCTTCGTGCTGGCCATCATCCTGGAAATCCTGATCGGCCGCTTCGGCAAGGCCAAGGCCAATTACGAGACCCGCGACACCGCCATGTCGCTGTCGATGGGTTTCGGCAGCACCATCGCCGGCCTGCTGCTGGGCGGGGTGATCTTCGCCGTGACGGTGTGGGTCTGGCATCACCGCATCTTCACGATCCCGATGACCGCCGTCTGGGCCTGGATCGCCGTCTTCCTGCTGGAGGACCTGACCTACTATTGGTTCCACCGCCTGGCGCATGAGCGCCGCGTCTGGTGGGCCAGCCACGTCAACCACCACACCTCGACCCACTACAACCTGTCGACCGCCCTGCGTCAGACCTGGACCGGCGGCGTCGCGGGCACCTGGCTGCTGTGGCTGCCGTTGTCGTTCCTGGGCTTCCCGCCGGCCATGGTGGCGATCCAGAAGGGCGTCAGCCTCGTCTACCAGTTCTGGATCCACACCGAGGCGATCAAGCGCATGCCGCGCTGGTTCGAGGCGGTGTTCAACACGCCGTCGCATCACCGCGTGCACCACGCCCGCAACGCCCGCTACCTGGACGCCAACTACGCCGGCATCCTGATCATCTGGGACCGGCTGTTCGGCACCTTCATCCCCGAGGTCGACGAGGAGCCCTGCCGCTATGGCACGGTCAAGAACCTGGGCAGCTTCAACCTCTTCCACAACGTGTTCCACGAGTGGATCGGCATCGCCAAGGACGTGGCCGCCTCGCCGCGTCACGCCCTGGGCTACATCTTCGGCCCGCCGGGCTGGAGCCATGACGGTTCGCGCGACACCTCCCACACGCTGAAGGCCAAATGGCGCGCGCGGGTGGAGGCGGAGAAGGGCGGCTCCTAGGGCTTGGGTGCGTAGGCGCTGGCCGGGTTCCAGCGCGGCCGCTCCGGCGCGTTCGCGACCGTCTCGGACAGCGTGTAGAAGAACCGGTTGAAGTCGCGCGCCGCCTCGAAGTCCATCGGCTGGTTGATGTCGTCCTGGGGCCGGTGGTAGCGGACCTCGTACCATTCGCGATAGCGGCGCTCGGCCTCGGTTCCGGGCTCGTAGCCGAACACGAAGCCCACGGCCGGCACGCCGATCTGGATGAACTCCCAGCTATCGGCGCGGCTGAGCAGGCGGCGTTCGGGTTCGGGATCTGCCTGGACGCGGATGCCTTGCGCGGCGGCGACATCGTGGGCGGTCGCGCCCAGGTCGCTCTCGGCCATCCCCATCACCGTCATCAGCTTCAGCGGGAACAGCGGCCGCAGTTGGTCGAGATTGATGTTGGCCACGATGCTGCTCTTGGCCACGGTGGGATGGCGGGTGAACCACTTGGCGCCCAGCAAGCCCTTTTCCTCGCCGGTGAACGAGGCCAGCAGCACGCTGCGCTTCAGCGGCTTGCCCTTATGGTTCTCGGCGAAGCGGATCAGCAGGCCGACATAGGCCGCGTCGTCCAGGGTCCCGTTGTAGAGCCCGTCGCCCTTGACCGGTTCTCCCGGCCCATAGCCGTCCAGGTGGGCCGACAGCACCAGGTGCTCGGCCGCCAGTTTCGGGTCCGAGCCCGGAAGCAACGCCAGGACGTTGGTGGCCTTGTAGTCGCGGGTCGAGGCCTTGAACGTCGCCTTCAGCCGACCCGGCGCGTCGAACGCCGCCAGCGGGGCCTTGGTCCCGCCGGCCTTCAGCAGGGACGCCGCGTCCTGGCCCGAGCCGGCGATCAGCAGCGCCAGGGCGTCGGCGTGCAGCGACATGGCCACGAGGCCGCCGGTCTTGGGCGGCGGGGCGTCGGCGATATTGACCGAGCGGGCATAGGCGAACGGCCAACGCGCCGGCTCGATGGTGAAGTAGGGATCGGCCACCTGGATGATCGCCACGCCGCCAGCGGCCTGGACCGCCGCGATGCGCTGGGCCGAGCTGGTCATGCCCGTGCGTCGGGTGTCGAAGCAGATCACCGCCTTGCCCTTGGCGGCGACAAGATCCTCGGGCCGGCAATAGCCGCCGAACATCAGCGGCGCGTCCAGGCTGGCCGGCAGATCGTCGGCCGCGCGGACGGTATATTGGTGCAGGAACTTCAGCGGCGTGCTGGCGCCGTCGCGGACCACCGAGACCTCGGCGCTCTCGACCTTCGACTCGTGCACAGGGAAGCTCTGGAAGAAGGTCCCGTTGTCGCCTGCCGGCTTCAGGCCCGCGGTCTTCAGGCGGGCGGCGACCCACTGGTTGGCGCGATCATGGCCCGGCGAGCCGATGTCGCGGCCCTCCATGGCGTCCGAGCTCAGGGCCTCGGTGATCTTCCACCATTCGCGGGTGTCGGCGTCCTTGATGCCGGCGGTGCGGGGTTCAGCCCCTGCGCTGGCGGCGGCCAGCAGCGCCGCCGTGGCGCTGGCGATCAGGTACAGGTTCTTGGACACGCGACGCTCCCCCTCAGGACAGCGCCACCATCGACGCCCGCCGCGCGATCCGCAACCTCACTGGCAGACGTCGGACCACTTCTGGTTCACGACGTCGGTGCCGTCGACCTCCTCGACGACCAGGGCGCCTTGCGAGAAGACATAGCGCTCCTCGCCGTCGAACGAATCCTGCTGCTCGACGATGTCGACATGGCCGCAGACCGAGGGCATGTCGCCGTCCCAATGCACGAACTGCTCGCCGAAATTCAGCTGGGCGTCGGGGAAGTGGCTCTCCAGGGCGATCTTGGCGCCAGCGATCTGCAGAGGATCGTCATGGGCCTGACCGCTCTCCTCGGCGCCCGCGTCGCGCAGGACGTAGACGCTGAGGCCCACGCCCACGGCGGCCAGCACGAGGGCGGCGACGCCACCCGCGATCATCATGAGTTTCTTGTTCGCCATCTTGAGGCGAGCTTAGGCGGGATTTCCCTCTACGTTCAATCCCGCAGGAGTGGCAGCGAAAGCCCGGTGGCCTGGCGCGTGGCCAGCATCTCGCGGCGGAAGCGGAACAGCTCGGCCGGGCGGCCGCCGGTCTCGGCGTCCAGGCGGCCCAGGCCCTCGACCAGTTCCTCGCGCTCGACCACGCGGCGGAAGTTCTGCTTGTGCAGCTGGACGCCGGCGATGGCCTCGACCGTGCGCTGCAAGGTCGAGAGGGTGAACTCCTCGGGCGTCAGCTCGAACACCACCGGGCGGTACTTGATCTTGCCGCGCAGGCGCGACAGGCCCGTGGCCAGGATCCGCCGGTGGTCGGAGATCATCGGCTCGCCCAGCGCCGCCGACAGGGCCTCGGGTTCGGCCGGGTCATGCCCGTCGGCGCGGTCGCGGTCACGGGCGGCCTCTGGGGCTAGGCCGGCTTCGTAGAGCAGCTCGTAGCGCTCCAGCACCCGTTCCTCGTTCCACGGCGCGCCGTCCAGGGCGAAGGCCAGGCGCGCGCGCGACCACTTGGCCGAGTCGTCGCCGGCCCAGCGCGTGAGGGCCGGGGCGATGGCCTCGTCGAGGAGAGCAGGGCGACCGGCGCGCCAGTCCTCCCAGGGGAAGAACCGCGTCCACGGCGCCCAGGCGGTGTCGGGGGCGTCGGTGTCGACGGCCTTGGGCGTCAGGCCCAGATAGCCGACCGAGACCACGCGCGCCGCGCCAGCCCCGACCTCGGCGCGCGGTGCGTCGCGGCCCTTGTCGCCGAAGGTGTAGAGCTGCTCGACATAGCCTAGCTGGAACCGGGTCTGCTCGGCCACGAACGCCCGCAGGCCCAGCTCGAAGGTGCGGTGCGCCTCGGGATCGAACGGGCCGAACGGCAAGCCGGAAAGGGGCGAGGCGATGTCGGTGATCGCATCGTGTGGTCGCACGGTCAGCACGACGGCCTCGCCGTCGCGGATCGCGACGACAACCGCCGACAGGCCGATGACGACGGAAGCGCTCATTCCGTCTCGAACGCAGCGCTGGGGGACGACTCGAAACCCGCCGCCTTCGACAGCACGTGGAAGCGCTGGACGTAGCGGGCCTGGGCCTCGAACGGCGGCTGCGGGATGATCTTCAGGTCGTAGCCGGCCGGCGGCGCGCCGAAAATCTGCAGTGACTCGGCATGCTCGAAGCCCGCCAGTTGGGTGGCCTCGAAGAAGGCGCAGGCGCGGTCCGCCTGCTTGATTAGCTTCTTGATCGGGGCAGGAGTCTTGACCGGCAAGCCGAAGCGGATGTGGATCGCGTCCTCCAGCCTGGCCTCGAAGTCCTTGTAGCTGACGCCCAGCGCCGCCTTGAACGGGCTGATCATGTCGCCGATCACATATTCGCTGGCGTCGTGCAGCAGCGCGGCCAGGCGCCAGCGCGGCTCCAGGTCGGGCTTGATGTGCGCGGCGATCTCCTCGACTACCATGCTGTGCTGAGCGACCGAGAAGCCGTGATCGCCGACCGTCTGGCCATTCCAGCGCGCGACGCGGGCAAGGCCGTGGGCGATGTCCTCGATCTCGATGTCCATCGGCGACGGATCGAGCAAGTCGAGCCGACGTCCGGAGAGCATTCTTTGCCACGCGCGGGGCGGTGCGCCCCTATGCAGCCCTTTGGCCACGAGATCGTTCCTCACGGTGAAGGTGGTTGACTGGCCCATCGATTGAGAAAGATCAATGTGGCCGTCGCCGTCATCTGTGGAAATGCCCTGAAAGGGAGTTCGATCATGAGTTGGGCGAGAATTATGGTTCCGCTGGCCGGGACCCCGAACGACAAGGGCGTCATCACCTCCGCCGCGGCCCTGGCGGGCGCGTTCCAGGCCGAACTGGCCTGTGTCCACGCCCCGGCCGACATGGCCGACCTGATGCCCTGGATGGGCGAGGGATTCATGGGCGGTGTCCAGGTCACCGCTCTGGAAAGCCTGAAGGAAGCCGCTCAGGAAGGCGCGCGGGCCTGCGGCAAGCTGGCGGCCGAGACGGGCTATACGCGCACACGGCTGGTCACGCTGGACTCGCCGGTCTGGGCGGGTCTGGCCATGGAAGGCCGCCTGTCGGACGTCATCGTGTTCGACGACGCCTCGGCGCGCGGCAAGGGGCCGTTGGCGGAGTCGTTCCAGCAACTGGTCGCCGACGAGCAACGACCGACCCTGGTGGCCCGTCCGGGCTTCCGAGTGGACGGCGTGGCCCTGGTGGCCTGGGACGGCGGCAAGGAAGCCAGCCGCGCCATGCGCACGGCCTTGCCGTTGCTACAGAAGGCCGGCTCGGTGATCGTGGCCGGCGCGCCCGCCGCTTCGTCGCGGGCCTTCGAGTTGGAGCGGCTGATCGAGTTCCTGGCCGCGCGCGGTGTGAAAGCGACGGTGAAGACGCTGGACGGTAGCGGTGACGCGGCCGGACTGCTGCTGGGCGCCGCCAAGGACACCGGGGCGAACCTCCTGGTGGCCGGCGCGTTTGGCCATCCCAGGCTGCAGGAATTCATCTTCGGGGGCACGACCCGAACGCTGCTGAACAGCGACGGTCCCTCCCTGTTCCTGTCGCACTAACAGGCTGAAACTCAAGAAGAAGGGAGACCTCGAATGTCTCTGTCCCGCATCGTCATGCGCCTTGCGCGCAATCCGGGCACTGAGTTCGCCGGTGGCGACGACCACCGGGGCTACGCCCTGACCGCGCCGCTGACCGAGGACGGCCACATCGACGAAGGCGCCTACGCCAAGGTGAAGGGCTCATGCAGTGTGCGCCGTTTCGCGCCGGACGAGGACGCGGTGGATGGTCGCCTGAACAAGCGCGGCGCGCGCTGGTTCTTCGACTATGACGACGAGGATGTCGCCGACGACGAACCGCTGCACCGCCTGGGCGAGCACCGGTTCGCGCTGGGCGAATACGTCACCGTTACAGACGAGGACGGGCGGCCGCTGACCTACAAGGTGATGCAGGTCGAACCGCTCACGCAGTAGGGGGCGCTAGCCCCCCACGTTGTGACGGACGAGGGCCTTCATGTCCTTGAACAGGTCATGGTCGTCGGTGTCGCGGGTCTTGGCCTTGACGACGGCGACGGCCAGCGGGCCGCCCTTGGGACCGCGGGCCTCGTAGCCGGCCAGGCGATAACCCTTTGGCGCCTTGTCGTTGGCCAGGATCAGGGTCGAGCGAACGGAGTCGTTGCCGCCCTTCTTGGCGCGGATCTCGGCGCCATGATTGTCAGCCTTGATGGTGACGTCGCCCTCGTGCTCGTCCTCGGCCTGGACATTGACCGAGCCGTGGGCGTCGTCGCCCTTGAAGTTGACGTTCTTGTTGACCTTCACCTCGGCGGCGCCGCCGTCGCTGTTGATGGTCAGGTGGCCGATGCGGATGTCGGCGCCGTTGTCGCTGGCGTCGATCTTCACGCCCGGCAGGTTGATGCTGGTGCGGTTCTTGCCGCCGCCCTTGTGCTCGGGCGGCTTGGGCGGAGCCGGCGGCAGCGGCATGATGCCTTTCAGCTCGGTCTCGATCGGCGCCAGGGCGGCCTCGGCGTCGCCGCCGTTCAGCTTGATCAGGCGCAGATCGACCGTGGCCTCGTTCGAGGCATAGGCGCAGGACTGGCCATCGGCGGCCTTGGACACCAGCTTCAGCTCGCCCTGCTTGTCGGGGCAATCCAGATTGGCGATGACGCGGATCGGTTCACGGCGGCCCAGCTTGCGCTCGGCGTGCTCGGTCTTGTTGGCCTCGGTGCGATGGCAAGCGGTGAGGGCGGTCGCGCCCATTCCGATCATCAGCGCCGTGGCCAGCCATTTAGAATGACGCATGGGTTGTGGGTCTTCCCTGATTTGGCGGGAAGTTGGGCGCGCGCCGGGCGCGCGTCCAGTGAAATCCAGGTAACGGCCAATTGGTCGCGGGCAAGCGCGGCCAAGTATTATTGGCCGGGACGCGTGCTCGAACCCTCACGACGCGCCAGGAAGGCCAGGCGTTCGAAGAGGTGCACGTCCTGTTCGTTCTTGAGCAGGGCGCCGTGCAGGGGCGGGATGAGCTTGGTCGGGTCCTTCTCGCGCAGCACCTGGTCATCGATGTCCTCGACCAGCAGCAGCTTCAGCCAGTCCAACAGCTCGGACGTCGAGGGCTTCTTCTTCAGGCCCGGGACCTTGCGCATGTCGTAGAAGATGCGCAGCGCCTCGGAGACCAGCTTCTGCTTGATGCCCGGGAAGTGGACATCGACGATGGCCTGCATCGTCGCTTCCTCGGGGAAGCGGATATAGTGGAAGAAGCAGCGGCGCAGGAAGGCGTCCGGCAGCTCCTTCTCGTTGTTCGAAGTGATGATGATGATCGGCCGGACCTTGGCCTTGATCGTCTCGTTGGTCTCGTAGACGTAGAACTCGTTGCGATCGAGTTCCTGCAGCAGGTCGTTGGGGAACTCGATGTCGGCCTTGTCGATCTCGTCGATCAGCAACACCGGGCGCTGCTCGCTCTCGAACGCCTCCCAGAGCTTGCCCTTCTTGATGTAGTTCTTGACGTCCTTGACGCGCTCGTCGCCCAGCTGGCTGTCGCGCAGGCGGGTGACGGCGTCGTATTCGTAGAGACCCTGCTGGGCCTTGGTCGTCGACTTGATGTGCCAGGTGATCAGCGGCGCGCCCATAGCCTTGGCGACCTCGTAGGCCAGCACGGTCTTGCCGGTGCCGGGTTCGCCCTTGATCAGCAGGGGACGCTCCAGGGCCACGGCGGCGTTGACCGCGACCTTCAGGTCGTCGGTGGCCACGTAATCGGAAGTGCCTTCGAAGCGCTGGCTCATGCCCATCTCCGCCCGGAATCGAGTCCGGTTCGAACAGTTGTTCAAAACGAGCTGATCAAACTACCGGCGCTTACGCGTTTGGCAAGCGCCCCTGGCAGAAGCCTGTCAGAGCGGGGCGTCGAGGGCGGCTTCGGCGAAGCCCTTGGCGGCCAGACGAGCGCGGACGCGTGGCCGATGGTCGCGCCACTCCTCGGCCAGCAGGCCCAGGCCGATGACGTCGGTCGGCTGGCCCTGCTTGACGACATGGGCGCGGAAGAGGGCCTCGCGCTGGAAGCCGCTGGAGAGGTGGGAGGCGAGGGCGGCCTGGTTGGTCGCCAGCACCTCGGACCACAGCTTGCGCAGGCCCATGACCCCGAAGGCGTGGTCGGCGACCTTGAACTCGGTGAAGGCGCCCAGGCCGAGGCCCCGCGCGGCTTCCTCGGCCAGGTAGCGGGCGATCGTGCCGCGTCCGTGACCGGCGTCGATATCGACCAGGCTGGTCAGGCCCACGGGCGCGCCGTCCAGCAGCACGATCCAGTCGCGACGACGCGGATGGCCGACCAGGCCGTCGAACCAGCGATCGTGCTCCTCGCGCGCGATCAGGTGGTCGGAATACATGAAGGCCGCGACCTGGGGGCTGTTGCGCCAGGCCAGCAGCCGGTCGCGATCGCCTTCATCGACCAGCCGGAGCGCGACGTCAGGCACGACGATCGCCTCCCAGCATCAGGAGGTCAGGACGCCCCCGGACGAAGGTGCGGATGGCCTCGGAGGTGAAGTCCGGATCGTCGGCGTAGAGCCCGTCATAGACCGCGCGGACGAACTCCAGATCGTCGGGGCGATCGACCGTCCAGCGCACCTCGCCCTCGTCGGCCGCCTGGGCGTGGTGGGCCAGGCGGAAGCGGTCGGGGTTGCGGTAGAGATAGGGCGTCACGTGCTCGCGATCATAGGGATCGGCCGTCTCGGCGGCGGCGCGGCGCAGCGCCGCAGAGGTCATCACCTCGACGTCCAGCCCCTTGGGAAAGCTGCGCGGCTCGGCGACATTGGAGGCATAGTCCGCGCCGCTGGCCTCGAACTTGGCTATCGTCGCGTCGATCACCTCGGGATCGGCCAGCGGGCAGTCTGCTGTCAGGCGGACAACGGTCTGCGCTGGCTCAAAGGCGTCCAGGGTGCCGATGAAACGGCCCAGCACATCGTCGAGATCGCCGCGATGGACGGGCACGCCCGCCGCCGCCAGCGCCTGCGCCAGAGGATCGTCGTCGGCCCGGATCGAGGTCGCCACCACGATGCGCTCCAGCCTGCGGGCGCGGCGCAGACGCTCGATCTGGCGCAGGATCATCGGCGCCCCCGCCACCGGCGCCAGCACCTTGCCGGGCAGGCGCGTGGAGGACATCCGGGCTTGCAGGACGGCGAGGGCCATGGCCTAGCCGGCGACCTTCTGAGCCAGGGCTTCGGCGACTTCCGCCATCGCGGGCGCCCATTGGCCCAGTTCCGGCGGCGAGAACACCCGCGCCTGCGGATACCAGGGATAGGCGTCGGTCCCGAGCTTGGTCCACACCGACGGGGCGGTCAGCATCCAGAGCGGCGCGCCCGCCGCGCCGGCCAGGTTGGTGGTGGCGTTGGAGAAGCCGATGATCAGGTCGACCGCGGCGCACAGGGCGGTCAGGTCGTCCAGGTCCATCTTCAGGTCCAGGCCCGGCGGCCGCCAGATCTCGACGCCGAACTTGTCCTTGGCCAGGGCCAGCTCTTCCTCGCAGTCGCCGTACTGCAGGTTGATGAACGTGACGCCCGGCGTCTTCAGCACCGGTTCCCACAGCTCGAACGGCGAGAACTGGCGGGCCCGGTCGCCCTTCAGGCTCAGGCTCTTCCACAGCAGGCCGACCTTGAGGCCCGGGCCCAGCTTGTCGAGCTCGGCCTTCCAGTAGGCGACCCGTTCCGGATCAGGCGTCAGGAAGGGCTTGCGGTCCTTCGGGAAGGCCTCGACCGAGTTGCGGGTGACGCGCAGGAAATCGCCCAGCACGGCCCAGCAATCGAAGCGCTCCCAATTCTCGATTTCCGGCGCGGTGCGGTAGACGCGACCTTCGTGCTTCATCGTCCGGTGGGCGCTGACCTCGACGCCAGGATAGGTGCGCTCGAACAGCGGCCTCAGGCGGCGCTCGGCCACCAGGGTCAATTTGCCGTCCGGTCCCAGCATCTCGAGGATGTCGGGCAGCATGTTGGAGAGCATCACCTCGTCGCCCAGGCCCTGCTCGGTGATGACCATCAAGGTCTTGCCCTTGAGGTCCTCGCCCGCCCAGCGGGTGGCGGGGATGTGGAACATCGGGGCGTCGGTGACGTCCGGCGAGAAACGGGTCTCGTACGCCTTCCAGCCCTCCGCGACGCGGCCGAGAGCCAGCAGCAGCGTGGCGCGGGCGAATTCCATGAGCACCAGGTCGGCGGCATCCTGGGATGACCGCATCGCGGCCTCGCAGTCGATCAGGGCGTCTTCGATATCGCCGAGATCCGACTTGGCGTAGGCGCGGTTGTGGAGCGCCTTGCTGTGCGTGGGGATCAGGCGCAGGGCCTCGTCGAAGAAGACGATCGAGCCGCCGGGGTCGCCCAGATTGCAGAGCACCGTGCCCAGGGTGTTCCAGAGGCCGGCGGCCTCGGGATTGATGGCGAGGGCGACCTTCAGCACCTCGATGGCTTCGGTTTCGCGGTTCAGCTCCCGCAGGGCGCAGGCCAAGTTGTTGGCCGCCTCGATGTCGTTGGGGCGGGCCAGGCGGTAGTGCGCGAAGAACTTGGCCGCGAAGTCGACCATGTTCATGCGGAAGGCCAGGCGCCCGAGATCGCCGGCGACCGAGGCGTGGTCGGTCAGCAGGGTCAGCGCGGCCTCGTAGCAGCGCAGCGAGGAACCGAAGTCGCCTTGTTTCTCGCGCGAGATGGCCAGGATGTGCCACGCCAAGCCGAACTGATCGTCCTTCTTGAGCATCTTCAGGGCCAGTTTCTCGGCCTTGGCGTAGTCCTGCGCATGCACCGCCAGGATCGCCGTCTTAACAGCCTTGGCGTTCTCGGTGCTCTTCAGTTGCTGCGCCGCCTGCTTCAACCGCTCCAGGGAGTCGGCCGAGGCCGAATCGCCCATGGCCCTGACGATCTGGCCCGGCTGGACGGGGAGGGCGCCGATATCGGTCTGGCCGGCGGCGCTAGCGGACGCTTCGAGGACGCTTTCGTTGGACATGGCGGACCGATCTTGGGACTTTGCTATTAACCATGTTTTGAGGGGCTAAGTTTAATTGAGTCCTAAGCCGCGTCTTAAGGTCGCAAGGCGGCGTGAATTGCGGCAAGACGGCGTTAACAGATGTTCGCCTAGCTTCGCGTCCAACCCGTCGTCATGACGGAGTCGGGCGAAGCGGCGTCAACCCAGGAGCGGCCTTAAGTGCCTTTGAAGTTGTCGCTGAAGCCCGGCGAAAAATTCGTTCTCAACGGCGCCGTGGTCCAGAATGGGGATCGGCGCGGGGTTCTGGTGCTCCAGAACAAGGCCTCTGTCCTCCGCGAGAAGGACATCATGCAGCCGGACCAGGTCACGACGCCCGCGCGTCGGATCTATTTTCCGGTGATGATGATGTACCTCGATGAGGCCGTAGCCGAGAAGTTCTTCGAGGACTTCGCGGGCCGCCTTAACGAATTCATGGGAGTTGTACGCAATCCTGCGGTTCTGCAGGACTGCATCGCCATTTCGAAGCACGTGATGGCGCGTGAGTACTACAAGGCTCTGATGTTGAGCCGTAAGTTGATTGAATACGAAGACGAGAGGTTGGGGCATGTCTCTTCGGGCGTATCAGCAGGCGGCGACGCGGGCTGAGAATCCCCGTGAAATGGAGTACCGCCTGTTCGGTCAGGTGACGCGCGCCTTGATGGACGCGTCGCAGGCCCCGGCGGACGACATTTCCACGCGGATCGACGCATTGGATTGGAATCGCAAGGTCTGGTCGGCCTTGGCGACCGACTGTTCCTTGCCTGACAACCAGTTGCCCAAGGATCTCCGGGCCGGCATCATTTCGCTGAGCCTGTGGGTCGGTCGTCACTCCAGCGCCGTGATGCGCAAGGAGGAGGACTTCGAGCCCCTGATCGAGATCAACCGCATGATGATGCAGGGGCTGGCCAGCCGCGCCGACGCGGCCTGACGTTCTCTTGAAGACGGGCGCGCCGACGCCGCCTGATTCTTCGGCTTTCGCAAGACTGAAGGTCTTGCCTACCAGCTCCGGAAAAACCTGCCGCCCGGCGAATCCTGCATTCGCCGGGCGGTTTCGTTTTTGGCCCTAGCGGCAAACAAAATCCAATAAAATCAGCACTATAGCGTATGGCCCCGAGTTCGGTTCGGTTGGCCCGCCGCTTGCGATGACACGCGCAGGGCAAAACGCCCGCCTGGCAATACGCCGGATAAATCCCACCAAAACGGTAGGTATCAAATGCTGAACTCGATCAATACGAACCCGAGCGCGATGATCGCGCTCCAAAACCTGAACGCAACCAACACGGAGCTCGCCACCACCCAGAGCCGTATCAACACCGGCAAGAAGGTTGGAACCGCCAAGGACAATGGCGCGATCTGGTCGATGGCCAAGATGCAAAGCGCGAGCTCGAGCTCGTTGAATGCCGTGAAGGATTCGCTCCAACGCGGTCAGTCGACGATCGATGTTGCTCTCGCGGCAGGCGACACCATCACCGATCTGCTCTCGAAGATGAAGGAAAAGGCCCTGGCCGCTTCCGACACTTCGCTGAACACCGCCTCGTTCAACTCGCTGAAGTCGGACTTCGAGTCTCTCCGTGGCCAAATCGAAAAGGCTGCGGCAAACGCGAAGTTCAACGGCGTCAGCCTGGCAGACGGTTCGACGGCCCAGATCAGCTTCCTGGCCAATGCGGACGGGGGCAACTTCACGGTCCAGGCGCAAAACCTGGGTCTCGTGGGTCTTGGTCTGGTGACCGGTAGCAACACCTTCACGTCGGCCTCAACGGCGAAGGACATGATCACGGTCATGACCAACGCGTTGCAGACGGCGACGAACAAACTGTCTTCCCTGGGCACTGCCTCGACCGGTCTGGATACTCACCTGACCTTCGTGGGCAAGCTGCAGGACAGCCTGGACGCCGGCGTGGGCAACCTCGTCGACGCGGACCTGGCGAAGGAAAGCGCCAAGCTGCAGTCGCTGCAAACCAAGCAGCAACTGGGCGTCCAAGCGCTCTCGATCGCCAATCAGAGCCCGCAGACGATCCTGTCGCTGTTCAAGGGGTGAGCCCGATACGCCGGACGGCCGTCAAAAGCCGTCCGGCGCCTCTTTTCTGCTGGGTGCGCATTATGTGCCCGGCAACAATTGCCCATGACCGAACGCCCCCGGCAGAAATTGCCGGGGGCGTTCGTCATTAACAGACCTATAACGCAGTAATTTCAGTGATTTAGGCTAAGCGTTGCCGCTAGGAAGTTTTGGCCCGGCAATTGCTACAGACCTTTTCGAGCAAAACGCTCCCGGCAGCCAAAATGGCGTCGGATACCTTGAAAAGGAACCTACTCGTATGCCGCTGAATAGCATCAATACGAACGCTGGCGCTCAGATCGCCCTGCAAAACCTCAACACCACGAACAGCGAACTGGGCGTCGTCCAGCAGCGCATCAATACCGGCAAGAAGGTCGGTAACGCCAAGGACAACGGCGCCATCTGGGCCATGTCCAAGATCCAGAACGCCACCTCGTCGTCCCTGAACTCGGTGAAGGACTCGCTGCAGCGCGGCCAGTCGACCATCGACGTGGCCCTGGCCGCCGGCGACACCATCACCGACCTGCTGTCGAAGATGAAGGAAAAGGCCCTGGCCGCTTCCGACACCTCGCTGAACACGGCTTCGTTCAACGCGCTGAAGTCGGACTTCGACTCGCTGCGCCAGCAAGTCCAGAAGGCCGCCGACAACGCCAAGTTCAATGGCGCCAGCCTCGCCAACGGCAGCACCACCAAGATGACCTTCCTGGCCAACTCGGACGGTACGGGCTTCACCGTGGACTCTCAGACCCTGACCCTGGACGGTCTCGGCCTGGGAACCGGCAACAACACCTTCACCTCGGTCTCGTCGGCCAAGACGATGATCGCGGAGGTCGATAAGGCCATCGGCACGGCCACCAACAAGCTGGCTTCGCTGGGTACGTCCGCGACCGGCCTCGACACCCACCTGACCTTCATCGGCAAGCTGCAAGACAGCCTGGACGCCGGCGTCGGCAACCTGGTGGACGCCGACCTGGCCAAGGAAAGCGCCAAGCTGCAGTCGCTGCAAACCAAGCAGCAACTGGGCGTGCAAGCGCTGTCGATCGCGAACCAATCGTCGTCCTCGATCCTGAGCCTGTTCCGCTAAGGAACAGGGAGGAGGCGGGTCCGCGTGGCCCGCCTCCTTCTTTCCTCATGATCGAGGGCCAACAAGAACCATAGGAGGAGGGCCGGCCCGCAAAGCCGGTAGTTAGAAAAATGGAACCCAAGGCCGCATTGTCGGCGATCAGAGATTTCGCCGCTTCAACCGCTCCCGCTTCGCCCGCCCCGGACCCGTCCGAGGGCGCGAATGTCGTTGTGGCTCCGGCTGTTCAGCCGATCGAGCACGCGCCGGCCCCGCCGGTCGACGACGGCCCGCAACCTGGCGATCTGCGCCTGGTGATCGAGCAGGACGACGACTCCGGTGATTATGTCTACAAGACCGTGGACCGCAGAACCGGCGAGACGCTGAATCAGTATCCGCGCGAGCAGATCCTGAAGCTGCGTCAGGAAGCCACCTACGCGTCGGGCGACGTCTACGACGGCCAGGCCTAGTCCGAACCACCCTGGAGTTAAGCCTCTGGGGTGGGGTGTGACGGCGGGTCGCAGGTGTAAATGGATATGGTTTATTTGCGTTAACCATAATCTTACCTTCTGACCCCAATTTCGACGGCGACCAGATCGCTCGTCGAATCACGCGCGATCGCAACCAACGGCAAAAGCCGACCGGAGGCCGCGCATGACGCTGAGCGTCAACACGAACCAGCCCGCGCTGATCGCGCTGCAGAACCTGAACCGCACCAACGACGACATGCAGTCGGTGCAGACCCGTATCAACACGGGTGAAGCGATCTCGACCGCCAAGGACAACGCGGCCATCTGGTCGATCGCGCAGGAACAGCGCGGCGACATGAGCGCGCTCGGCGCCGTCAAGATGAGCCTGGATCGCGCGACCTCGATCGCCGACGTGGCCCTGGCCGCTGGCGACTCGATCTCGGACCTCTTGAAGCTGCTGCGCGAAAAGGTGGTGGCCGCCAAGGACACCTCGCTGACCACCAGCTCGCGGACCTCGCTGAACGCCGACTTCCAGGGGCTGCTGAAGAACCTGGACCAGGTGGTCAAGAGCGCGGTCTTCGACGGCGCCAATCTGCTGGACGGCAGCCAGGCGGCCGACATGCAGTTCCTGGCCGACGCCGACGCGGCCCAGGCCATCACGCTGTCGCTGCAGAACCTGTCGCTGGGCGGCACGATCAACACCCTGACGACCAGCGACGACATCCTGACGCCGGCCAATGCCGACGCGGTGTTCCAGCGCCTCGAGACGTCGATGACGGCGATCAACCAGGCCGTCGGCAATATCGGCACCCAGGCCAAGCAGATCGACGCCCACAACACCTTCGTGGGCCGGTTGAACGATGTGCTGGAGACGGGCGTGGGCAATCTGGTGGACGCCGACCTCGCCAAGGAAAGCGCCCGCCTGCAGGCCTTGCAGGTCAAGCAGCAGCTCGGCGCTCAGGCCCTGTCGATCGCCAACGGCGCGCCGCAGATCATCCTGTCGCTGTTCAAGGGCGGCTAAGCGCCGTCCTGGCGCTAGGTCCTGTCGTACGCGCGGGCTAAGCTCACGCGGGGTAAATTGGGGATTCGGCGGCGGGCATGATCGAACTTCGCGACTTGCGGGACGAGGACGAAGCGATCCTCTTTCAGTGGCGCTCCGAGCCGGAGGTCGACCGCTGGATGTCGGACGCCGAGCTGCCGAGCCGCGAGGCCCACGCGGCCTGGTTCGAGGCCTTGCGTTCCAATCCCAACATGCGTGGCTGGATGATCACCCGCGCCGACGCGCCGATGGGCCTGATCACCCTGACGGGCCTGACCAGCCATCACCGCCGCGCCAGCCTGCACTGGTTCCTCGGCTCGGCCGAGGCGCGGGGCAGGGGCGTTGGTCGCGCCGCCCAGGTGCTGGGCCTGGATCTCGCCTTCGGAGAGCTTGGCTTGCACAAGGTGTTCGCCGAGGTCATGGCCGACAACGACGCGGCGCTGAAGGCGCAGTCCACAGCCGGTTTCCGCCGCGAGGGCTATCTGCGCGGCCACGTGCTGAAGAGCGGCGAAGCGCGCGACGTCGTGCTGCTGGGCATTCTGGCTTCGGAGTGGGCGCAACTGCGCGAAGGCGCTCGCCGGGCGCTGTCCGACGCAAACCTTATCGCAGCTTAAGGTCAAGTATTAACGAGTCGTCAGCGATCCTCTGGCAAAGGTGCCGGAGGGGACATTTGCGCCTCGATCGGAACAGGTCGTGATCAGCTTCGATTCCAGCCTCTTGCTCAACTACTATCAGGCCCGCGCGGGCGTGACGGGAGCGGCTGCGTCTGGAACGGCGACCACGGCCTCGGGCGGCAAGAAGGCCGTCGTGCCGAACGCGCCCTGGCTGGGCGACGCGCCCAAGGCCAGCGAGCAGGTCCGCACCGCCCTGAACGGCCGCAAGTTCATCGACGAAGACGCCAGCGCCTCCAGCCTCAAGGGCGTCAGCCCCGACTACAAGAAGCTGTTCGCCTCGTACCAGGCGCTGTCCACCATGTCGGCCCTGATCACCCAGGCAGGGCAGAAGGGCGAGACGGACGGCGAGATCAAGCGCATGCAGACCGCCCTGACCCGCGGCCTGGGCGAGGTCAGCACCTATGTCCAGGGGCTGTCGCTGGACCAGTTGCGCCTTACGACCGGCGCGGTGATGACCAGCGACAAGGCCACGGTCGGCGTCCCGAAGAACACCACCACCTATACGACCGACAAGCTCTATACCGGCCAGGCCGACGACGAGGTCCCGAAGTTCAAGGGCGACGTGTCGTTCAATGTCGCGGTCAAGAGCTTCGGCGTCACCTCGAACATCACCATGGACCTGTCCGAGATGGGCTCGACGCCCCGGACCATGTCCAATGTCGTCACCTACATGAACGGCAAGATGAAGGCGGCTGGGCTGAGCACCAGCTTCCAGGTGCAACGCACGGCGGGGCAGGCCCAGACGGTCCAGGTCGGCGGCAAGCCCGTGACCCTGCCGGCCACCGGCGACGACTTCGCCCTGAAGGTCAACGGCGACATCGCCGAGCAGGTGACCTTCAGCGCCCCGACGACGGCCCCGGCGGTCTATGTCACGACCAAGGCCGGCGATCCGGACCCGGACAAGAACGCGGCGACCGACGACGCCAAGTACGAAAACACCCTGACCAAGTACAGCGCGGCCGGGACCGGCGGCGGCGCCAACGCCGGCGCGCCGGGCGGCAAGGTGTTCAGCGAGACCCTGCAGGGCACGATCAACAGCGTCCGCAAGTCGGTGACCGGCGCGGACGGCTCGGTCTACATGCTGGCCGACGTCGATACCGAGGTCGACGGCAAGCTCGACCTCAACGGCCAGCCGATCAAGGGCGAGAGCGACGTCGCGTTGCTGAAGTACGACAGCGCTGGCCATCTGCTTTACGCCCGCACCCTGGGCGCGACCGACGAGGCCAAGGGCCTGTCCCTGGCCGTCGGCGACGACGGCAGCGTCGCTGTGGCCGGTTCGGTCACCGGCCGCCTGAACGGCGCGGTCAACGGCCCGATCAATAGCGGCGACACCGCCACGACCAGCGACAGCTTCGTCACCCGCTACGACGCCAAGGGCGACGAGCAGTGGACGGTGCGTCGCGGCGGCATGCAGGACGACGAGGCCACGGCCCTGGCGTTCGGCTCGGACGGCGTTCTCTATGTCGGCGGCCGCAGCAAGTCGGACCTGCCTGGCGCGGTCGGAACCGACCCCAGCGGCGGCTACGACGCCTATCTGACGGCCTTCGCCACAGACTCGGCCGGCAAGCCCCAGGCGCTGTTCACCCAGAAATTCGGCACGACCGAGAACGACAGCGTCTCGGACATCGTCGTCAACGGTTCCCAGGTCATCGTCGGTTCCAAGGAGAACGGCGCGGCCAAGCTGCGCAGCTTCGACGTCTCGTCCAATGTCGTGACCGAGACCGTCCGGCAGATGGACCAGTACGGCGCCTATCAGAACGTGCCGGTGACCTACACCAAGAACGCCACGGTCACGGCCGGGGCCGCGCGCGACCTGGGCTCGCTGGGGGGCGGCGACCTGGTCGGCCTGAAGATCGACGGCGGCCAGCTCTATGTCGGCGGCTCCACGGCCAATGGCGGCCTGTCGATCGGCGGTTCCACGGGTGCGGCCGCGGGCGGCATGGACGCCTTCGTCGGCCGTATGTCGCTGGATCTGTCCAACAACAGCAATGACGCGGTGACCTACTACGGCGGCGCGGGCGACGACACGATGACCGGGTTCGACGTCTCGAACGGCACGGCCTGGCTGGTCGGCTCGGCGGGCAAGAACCTGGACGGCGTGTCGACGATCGGGACCAAGGACGGCTATGTCGCCCAGGTCAATGTCGGCACGGGTAATGTCGACTGGAGCCAGCACCTGACCGGCAAGGACGGCTATGCGACCCCGACCTCGGTGTCGGTGGCCAAGACCGGCGCCTCGTCGCTGGACGCCCTGGGCCTGCCAGCCGGAACCATGAGCTTCACCCAGTCCGACCGTATCGTCTCGTCGACGGCGGCCCGGGCCGGCGACACCTTCCAGATCCGCACCCGCGAGCGCGGCAACCTGACCACGATCACCATCGAGGCCAACGACACGCTCGAGACCCTGGCCGACAAGATCAAGAAGGCGTCGGGCTCGCGCGCCAAGGTCGAGACCGCCACCAGCGGCAACAGCCGGGTGCTGAAGATCAGCCCGGCCTCCAACACCTCGACGATCGAGATCGTGGCGGGCAAGGGCGGCACCGACGTGCTGAGCGCCCTTGGCCTGGCCGGCGGCGTCGTGCGCGCCACCAAGGACGACCACGGCAAGCAGGTCTCGGCCGACGGCGGCGGTCCGGTCTACGGCCTCAGCCTGCCGGCGGAGCTGGACCTGACCTCCGAGGCGGGGCGCAAGAACGCCACCATGGTCATCCAGCGCGCCATGTCGTCGGTGCGCAGCGCCTATCGCGAGATCGCCGACACGGCCATGGGCATCAAGAGTGACGACCCGAGCAAGCCAGGCAAGACCAACGGCACGGTGCCGGCCTATCTGACCAGCCAGCTGGCGAACTACCAGGCCGCCCTCAGCCGCCTGACAGGGGGCGGCTAGAGCGTGATAGCCGAAAGTGGTCGCCGGTTTCGGCGGCCATCACGCTCTACTTCCTAGAGGCGCGAGCCTACTTCTCTGTTCCAGATGTTTCATCTGGAACAGGCAGGCTGCGGCCCCATTTCTGGCCCACTGAGCTTGAAAGCGTCATCGACGCGTCGTAGCCAGGGGCCATGGACTTTCTGAAAGATCGACGGATCATCCTCGGCGGCGGCGCGGCGCTCGCGTTGCTGGCGGGTCTTGGCATCGCCGTGGCCCTGATGTCGGGCCACGACAAGAAGCCGGACGAGGCTCCTCCGGCCTCGCGCGGCGGCCTGATCGTCGAGACCGGACGCGACGACGACAGCAAGCTGGACCCCGCGCGGCCGCTGCGCTGCTTCGTCAGCGGGACCTTCGTCGGCGAGATCACCCTGGCCGAGTGCGCCAAGAAGAACGGCGTCGCCACCGGGGCCCTGGACGTCGGCGTCGACGAGACGGGCGCCCTGGCCGCCGCCGACCAGGCCGGCACCGTCCTGACCCCGCTGCCGCCGACCCCGACCGTCACCGCGCCCGCCGCGACGACGCCGACCCCGGCCACGACGCCCAGCGCGACGACCAGCGCCTCGACCAACACGCCGCTGGCCGCCTGCTGGCGCTATGCCGGCAACGAGTGGCGCCGCCTGCCGGGCGACATCACCCTGAACGCCTGCGCCCAGCAGCTGTACGGCGGCCGTTGCGAGAAGACCGGCGGCGCCACCTATGGCCGCTGGGGCGAGGAGACGCTGCGCCTGGTGCCGGGCCGCGTCGAGATCTCGTCGGACAACCGCAGCTTCCACACCGCGTTCGATCAGGGCCCCAACTGCTCTATCCCGAACGGCTGATAGGTTTATAAGTGTAATCCATGAGCAAGACCGTCCTCGCCGTCGCCGCCGTCCTGGCCGTTTCCAGCCTCGCCCTGTCGGGCTGCGAGAAGCAGACCAAGGCGCCGTTCGAGCAGGGCGTCTGCTTCCAGGTGGCGACCAACAAGGACGGCACGCTGCGCTACAATCCGGTCGCCCGGAACGTGCCGCAGATGGAAGAGTGCGCGGCCACGCTGGAAGGCGTGCGCATCCGCTTCGTGCGCATGGGTCAGTCCAACAGCGTCGGCATGGTCGGCGCCTACCAGGGCTCGTTCATCTTCCTCGAGAAGGAAGGCATCTATGTCGGCCAGACCTATGAGGGGCCGCGCTTCATGTCGCTGGTCCGCACGGGCGACGGCCGCCTGGCCGTGCCGGGCGCCATCCGCCGGCAATAGACTTGCGAGAGGCGGGTAGGGCGGTTCCTCCGTCCACAGCCGTCTTTCCCGTCCACAAGAACGTTCCAAGAACAAAACTTGCGCGCATCGTAAGCTGTCGTTAACGTCTCGCTCCAGATTCCGGCGCGAGGGTCGCCGGGCGAGAGCAAGGTCAAGTGATGGCGGGCAGCGTCAACAAGGTCATTCTGGTGGGCAATCTCGGGGCCGATCCCGAGATCCGCAGCCTCGGTTCGGGCGACCGCGTCGCCAATCTCCGCATCGCGACGTCCGAGACCTGGCGCGACCGCACCAGCGGCGAGCGCAAGGAAAAGACCGAGTGGCACCGCGTCGTGATCTTCAACGACAACCTGGTGAAGGTCGCCGAGCAGTACCTGCGCAAGGGCTCGACCGTCTACATCGAGGGCGCGATCCAGACCCGCAAGTGGACCGACAACACCGGCGTCGAGAAGTATTCGACGGAAATCGTGCTGCAGAAGTTCCGCGGCGAGCTGACCATGCTGGGCGGCCGCGGCGACGGCGCCGGCGCTTCGTCGGGCGGCGGTGACGAGTACGGCGGTGGCGGCGGCTATTCGGGCGGCGGCGGCAACTTCGGCGGCGGCGGTCAGCGCAGCCAGCCCAGCGGTCCGCGCGAGAGCTTCTCGGCCGACCTGGACGACGAAATCCCGTTCTAGGCCTAAAGGCCAAGCGATGTGGAAGGCCGTACGACGAGCCATCTAGAGCCGACGACGGCCCCTCCACGGGGGCAGCGGCGGGCGATCCGGGGACGGTCGCCCGCCGCTTTCGTTTTCGGCGATGTTACAAGCTTGTCCTCAGTCGGAGGTTGTGTTCTCCTTCCCACATCTTAGGAGGATGCGCGATGCGACAAGTGCTTCTGGGTATGGGCGTGCTGGCTCTGCTGGCGAGCGCGTCGGCTGTTTCCGCACAGCCGCTGTACGGGAACTTCACCGGCACCATGATGGGCGATGCGGCCCGCGAGAATGGCCTTCAGATCGAAATGGGGCGGCTGCGGGATCGCCCGACCGGCGGCGCGCGGCAGGGCATCTGCCCTCTGGTCCGAGGGGCTTCGGCCGAGGTCAACGCCTATGTCTCCGCGCGCCTGCGTCAGGTCGCCAACGACGTCGGCGCGCAATACGCCCACACGCGGTGCGAACCCAACATGGTCGTGCTGTTCTCGTCCGAGCCTCAGCAACTGGTCGATGAGGCCTCGCGCGCGGGGCGGTTCAACTATCGCGGCGTCACGCCCCAGAAGGCCGAGGCGTTCAAGACCAGCACTCAGCCGGTCCGCTGGATGCACGGCACGGCCGCGCCCAGCATGAAGACGCGGGACGCGCGGCCCTACAACTCGCTGGTCGTGATCGACGCCAACAAGGCCGCCAACGTCAAGGTTTCGGCCCTGGCCGACTATGTGACCATGGTCTCGCTGGCCGACACCCACACCCGTTCGGCCCCGGCCGACGGCACGATCCTGAACCTGTTCGATGACGCCAAGGCCGCGCCCCAGACGATGACGGAGGCAGACCGGGCCTATCTCCGCGCCGTCTACAGCGTGCGATAGGGGCAGAATACGATGCGGTCCTGGCTTGTCGGTCTGATCCTGGCCGCGTCGATCCCGATGACGACGCCAGCGGTGGCGCAGGATGTTCCGCCGCTGGTTTCCGAAACCTTGGTGGTCAAGGGCGCCAACCGCGACCGGACGCTGAGTTATGTCCGCGCCGCGACCGCGCTGTCGGATGGCATGATCAGCCGACGCTTGCAGGTGTTGTGTCCGATCGTGGCCGGCGCCGGCAAGGACGTGGACCGCTATGTCCGCTCACGCCTGCGCGAGGTGGCGAGCGAGGTCGGCCTGCAATTCGCGGCCGAGACTTGCTATCCCAACCTGATGATCCTGTTCTCGCGTGAGCCCAGGGCCATGCTCGAACAGGCGCGCCGTCGCGGCAAGATCCGCTACGACCGGATCGCGATGCCTCGCATCGACCGCTTCAAGGCCACTTCCAGTCCCGTGCGCTGGGTGAGCTATACCGACGACGTCCCGGCCTATGGCGCGCTCTCGGACAGCAGCAGCAGCGTCCAGTCGATGCGGGCGCCGGACAGCCGTATCGTCCAGACCAGCGCCAGCCGCCTGTACTACAGTCTGGTGGTGATCGACGCGCGCAAGACCGAGGGCGTCGAGATCGGGGCCCTCGCGGACTATGTCAGCATGATCGCGCTGGCCGACATTCGCCCCGACGTCACCCAGGTGGACCAGGCCTCGATCCTGAACCTGTTCGCCGAACCGGACGGGCCCAAGCGGATGACGGCCTCCGACCGGGCCTATCTGCGCGCCCTCTACAAGCTGAAGATGGACCGGCTCGCGCCTGACCAGGTGGTCGCTCTGTCCGAGGGCATGGCCACTGAGCTTGAGCGCTAGGCTGGATCAGGCGTCCGGCGGACGGTACGTCACCGAGACCTCGAAATAGGCCGCATAGCCATTGTCGCCCGTGACGTTGGCGATGGCGTAGTCGTCGCCGGCCGCCACGCTGGGCGTGATCGCGCCATTGCGGACGCCGCGCATCACCGTCGTCGAGCCGCTGACCAAGTCGAACACGATGTCCGCGCCGGGCGGCGGGTTCGGGATGGACCACGCCAGGGTCCCGCTCGCGTTGGGCTGGATCAGCGGGAAGGCCACGCTGTAGCGGCCGCTGCGCTTGTCGAGCTTGGTGGTCGAGCCGCGCACGACCGTGGTCGGGTAGCCGGCGGGCAGCTGGACCAGCGAGGTGTTCAACCAGGGCTGCGCCGGCTCGGCGCCATAGTAGGGCGGCATGATGGTGCCGAGCGACGGCTGGGGCGCCCAGTCGCCGGGCGCCAGGAACACCGCCGTGCCCCGCTTCTCGCTGTAGGCGCAGGCCCCGAAGGTCGAGATGTTCCACAGCGTCTGCTTGTAGACCGCGTAGTCGGCGTTGTGCCGGGCATAGGTGGCCTCCCAGCCTTCCAACTGCAGGAAGGAGTTGTACATGCTGGGGTTACAGGTGATCTCGGCCACGGTCGGGCAGCACAGCAACGCCACCAGCAGCGGGCAGTTCGGCGGCGCGCTGTTGCTGGTGATGTCCGGCACGTATTGGCCGCAGATATTGGTCAGGCTGGTATAGTGCGAATTGCCGGGATCGTGCCGTCGATAGGGCGCCAGCGCCGAGCTGCTCTTGAACAGCGACCACAGAGCGCCGATCGACTGCCCATAGGCCAGGTCATAGGCCGCGTGGACGGCCACGAAATGCGCCCCGTGATAGAGCAACTCCAGGAAGCCTGAGACCACGTCCATGTCCCAGGCGTCGCTCGGCTTGAACACGCTTTGCTGATAGCCGGAGACGCCGTAGATCGGCGGCTGCCCGGTCGGCGCGCTGACCGCGTTCAGCGTCGGAACGTAGAGCGACAGCGCGTTGTCGCCGAGATAGCCCGCCAGGAAACCCAACGCCGCCGCGTCGCTGGGCGGGCAATGGTCGAAATCGGTCTGGTCGTAGGGCAGGCCTTGCGACTGTCGCCAGGCGGCCAGCCAGACCGGCAGGATCACCGGCAGCTGGTCGGAGAAGGCGGCGGTCAGGCCGCCGGCCGCGATGGCGTTCGTGATGACGCTGGGCGAGCGGACGTCCGTATCGAACAGGCTGTCGATGAACTGCGGAAGGTTCGTGAAGTCCGCATTGATCGGCACGACGGGCATGGCGTTCTCCTCGAGAGAACCGGAGGGCCATCAAGGCCCTCCGGCCGCGTGATCAGGCCAGTTTCTGCAGGTTGATCGTGCAGGAGGCGTCGTGGTGCGGCAGGTTGTTGATCGACATGTTCGAGGTGTAGCCGCCGGGCGAGGTCACGTTCACATAGGTCGTGCCGGTGCCGTAGGGGTGGTTGTAGTCGAAGTTGAAGGCCTTCCCCGAGCCATCCTGGAAGGTGTAGCTGAAGCTGCCTTGCGGACCGACCAGGCCGCTGTTCTCCGTGTAGAGGACGTCCTGACCCTGGTTGGGCAGCGGGTTGGGGCCCGAAGTGATCTTGATCGCTTCGCCATGGATCGTGACGACGTTGCCAAATTGCAGCGTGGTCCCGGTCTGATTGACGACGGTGATGGTGAGCGGACGAGCAGCCATTTGCCTTCTCCCTATATCGTTATGGGCGCAATCTTTGATTGCGTCGCTTTTCGAAGCAATTTTGAGTGTAATTGCACAACCTGGGGGAGGATGTGCGATAATGCACCTAATAGTTGCTTTTTATAAATCGCAACTCTGAGGGCGCGCCAGGTGGGCTAGCTCAGCAGCACGCTCGGCCGCTCCCATCGGTAGCGAACCGTATCCACCTGGCGCCCGCCGGGCACGACCTCGGCGTATCGCGCCACCTCGACGCCGCCTTTCCGTTCGTAGAACTCCAGCGCGTCCGCGTTCGGGGCGTAGACCTCCAAGTGCAGCGGCGCGCCCTCGTGCTCATCGACCAGCCATCGCGCCACCTCGGCTAGCAGGGCCGTGCCGAGGCCGCCGCCCTTGCGCTCGGGCGCGACATGCAGGTTGTCGATCAGCAGGCCGACCGCCGGGTTCAGCCGGAACGAGGCATAGGCCAGTCCGATCGGCTCGCCGCCGTCCATCGCCGCCAGGATCAGGTCGGCGGCAGGGTCGAAATCCTCGAACCGCGCTCGCCAGGTCGCCAGCGAGACGGCGAACAGCGCGTGGTCCAGATAGGCGTCGCCATAGAGGCCGCGATAGGCGACCTGGCGGCTGCGGGTGTGCAGATCGGCGATGGCGTCCGCGTCATTCTGGGACATTCCCGGAGAGAGGCCGAGTCGGACGATGTGCGGTTCCATGCACAACAGGGAAACATCTCGCGGCGCGAAGACAAGCCGCTCCAATCATCCGGTTTCGACGCAAGTCGCGGATTTGCGGCGCGATTGCCCGAAACCTCGCCAAGTCGCCCAGATGGACAACGTTGTCATTGGAAATATTTGCCGAATTCTCTTGTTAGCGCCGGGAACGCGAAGCGCCAGTGGACGCGTTCTTGGACACAGTGCTACTGAGACGCCCGGATATTGCACTGCGGGATCACGATAAAGCAGCGCTGTTCCAGGGTGAGACGACCTCCAAAGAGAGGCGCGACCTTCTTCACTGATCGCAGGGTGAGAACATATGCCGGTTGATACTTTGACCAAGGCCCGTTGGGTGTACGCATTCGGTGGGGGCGGCGCGGATGGCGACGCTTCGATGAAGAACCTGCTCGGCGGGAAGGGGGCCAATCTCGCGGAGATGTCGTCCCTGGGCCTGCCGGTGCCGCCGGGCTTCACGATCACCACGGAAGCGTGCGTCCACTACTATTCGAACGGCAAGCAGTACCCCGCCGAGCTGACCGAACAGGTCGCCACGGGCCTGGCCAAGGTCGAGGAGCTGACCGGCAAAAAGTTCGGCGACGTCGCCAACCCGCTGCTGGTCTCGGTGCGCTCGGGCGCCCGGGCCTCGATGCCGGGCATGATGGACACGGTGCTGAACCTGGGCCTCAACGACCAGACCGTCGAGGGCCTGGCCAAGCTGTCGGGCGACCGGCGCTTCGCCTATGACAGCTATCGCCGCTTCATCCAGATGTACTCGAACGTCGTGCTCAATCTGGAGCACCACATGTTCGAGGAGATCCTGGACGACCACAAGGATCGCCTGGACGTCCATGTCGACACCGGCCTGACGGCCGACGACTGGGCCGCGGTGATCAAGGACTACAAGGCCGCCGTCAGCGACCAGCTGGGCAAGCCGTTCCCGCAGGACGCCCAGGAACAGCTGTGGGGCGCCGTCGGCGCCGTGTTCGCCAGCTGGATGAACGACCGCGCCAAGTTCTATCGCCGCATGCACGACATCCCCGAGAGCTGGGGCACGGCGGTGAACATCCAGTCGATGGTGTTCGGCAACATGGGCGACACCTCGGCGACGGGCGTGGCCTTCACCCGCAACCCGTCGAACGGCGACAACCGCCTCTATGGCGAGTTCCTGATCAACGCCCAGGGCGAGGACGTGGTGGCGGGCATCCGCACGCCGCAGTCCCTGACGTTGGCCGCCCGCGAGGAGATGGGCGACGTCGCCCCCTCGATGGAAGAGGCGATGCCGGAGGTGTTCGCCCAGTTCAAGTCGGTGGTGGAGACGCTGGAGCGTCACTACCGCGACATGCAGGACATCGAGTTCACCGTCGAGCGCGGCGTGCTCTACATGCTGCAGACCCGCAACGGCAAGCGCACCGCCAAGGCCGCGCTGAAGACGGCCGTCGACATGGCCGCCGAGGGCGTGATCAGCAAGGAAGAGGCCGTCGGCCGCGTCGAGCCGGCCTCGCTGGACCAGCTGCTGCACCCGACCATCGATCCGGCCGCCCACCGCGACGTGATCACCACGGGCCTGCCGGCCTCGCCCGGCGCGGCCACCGGCAAGATCGTGTTCGACAGCGATGCGGCCGAAAAGGCCAATGCCGCCGGCGAGAGCGTCATCCTGGTGCGCGAGGAAACCTCGCCGGAAGACATCCACGGCATGCACGCCGCGCGCGGCATCATCACCGCTCGGGGCGGCATGACCAGCCACGCCGCCGTCGTGGCGCGCGGCATGGGCCGTCCCTGCGTCTCCGGCGCGGGCGATGTGTCGATCTTCCCGAAGGAAGGCCTGTTCCGGGTCCGTGGGCGTGAGTTCAAGGCCGGTGAGATCATCACCATCGACGGCTCGACCGGTGAAATCCTGGCCGGTTCGCCCAAGATGATCGAGCCCGAGCTGACCGGCGACTTCGCCACCCTGATGGGCTGGGCCGACCAGGTCCGCCGCCTGAAAGTGCGCGCCAACGCCGAGACGCCGCTGGACGCCAAGACCGCCCGTCAGTTCGGCGCGGAAGGCATCGGCCTGTGCCGCACCGAGCACATGTTCTTCGACGACACCCGGATCGCCGCCGTGCGCGAGATGATCCTGGCCGACGACGAGAAGGGCCGCCGCACGGCCCTGGCCAAGATCGCACCGTTCCAGAAGGCCGACTTCGTCGAGCTCTTCACGATCATGGAAGGCCTGCCGGTCACGATCCGCCTGCTGGATCCGCCGCTGCACGAGTTCCTGCCGCACACCGAGGAAGACGTGCAGGCGGTGGCCGAGGCCACCGGCCTGGACGCCGCCAAGCTGCTGCGCCGCGCCAAGGAGCTGCACGAGACCAACCCGATGTTGGGTCACCGGGGCTGCCGCCTGGGTGTGTCGTATCCCGAGATCTACGAGATGCAGGTCCGCGCCATCCTGGAAGCCGCCTGCGAGATCGCCAAGTCGGGCAAGGCCGCTCCCGTGCCGGAGATCATGCACCCGCTGGTCGCCAAGGGCGAGGAGATGAAGTATCTGCGCGACCTGACCGACCGCGTCGCCAAGGCGGTGCTGGAAGAGCAGGGCGTCGACCTGAAGTACACGGTCGGCACCATGATCGAGCTGCCGCGCGCCGCCCTGCGGGCCGGTGACCTGGCCGCCAACGCCGAGTTCTTCAGCTTCGGCACCAACGACCTGACCCAGACGACGTTCGGCATCAGCCGCGACGACGCCGGCAAGTTCCTGGGCGCCTATATCGACAAGGGCATCTTCGAAAAGGACCCCTTCGTCAGCCTCGACCAGGAAGGCGTCGGCGACCTGATCCGCATCGCCGCCGAGCGCGGCCGCGCGGCCCGTCCGGACGTCAAGCTGGGCATCTGCGGCGAACACGGCGGCGACCCGGCCTCGATCAGCTTCTGCGAGACGGTCGGCCTCGACTACGTGTCGTGCTCGCCCTACCGGGTGCCGATCGCGCGACTGGCGGCGGCCCAGGCTGCTCTCGCCAACAAGAAGTAGGGATCAGCCGATAAGGCCTGATTTGAGGGGCTCGGCGCTGGACAGCGCCGGGCCCTTTTCCTATCCGGGGTCTCGGGACTTCGGGGGACTATAATGGCCTATATGCGCTGGCGCCGGTTCACGGAGCTGCTTTCGCTCGATCGCCCCGCACTGGGCGAGCTCTTCATGCGCAAGCGACACAAGCCGATCGTCGCCGCGCCGGTCGAGAAGTGGGACGCCGAGTATCAGGACGGAATCTATGACCGCCTGAACCGCTCCGAGCAGCGCCACCATCACCGCCTGCTGGCCGCCATGATCGCCGACCGCTGGCCCAATCCGCGCGTGCTGGAGATCGGGGCGGGCGAGGGGGTGTTCTACGAGGCCCTGCGCGCCCACCGGCCGTCCCGCTATGTCGGCGTCGATTTCTCCAAGCCCGCGATCGAGCGCGGCGAGATGCGCCTGGCGCCCGAGATCGCCATCGGCGAGGTCAAGATGCTGCTGGGCGACGGTCGCACGTTCCAGACCGACGAGACCTTCGACATCGTGGTGTTTTCCGAGTGCATCGAGCATCTGGGCGAAGTCGAGGACCTCGTCGCCCACTACGCCCCGAACCTGAAGGTCGGCGGCGCGGTTGGCCTGACCATGTGGCTCGCCCTGAAGCCGCTGCGGCTGTGGCATCGCCTGAAAGCCATGGGCGAGGTGCTGGACGAGGCGGTGATCAACACCCCCTGGGGCGGCGGCTGGCTGGTCGCCGTGGTCCGGCCGAAGGGGTCGTAATCCGCATTATCCAATTTGATATTTTGGCTAGACCAATTTTCGGCGCGCGCTATATCCGGAAGGCAGACTTCTGGGAGGAAGCACGATGCTGGCGATCCTGGCTTTCACGGCGAGCGTAGCGGCGCAGCCCTTGAGCCTTCCCACGGCGATCGATCTGGCCAAGGCCGCGATCGACGCCTGCGCCACCAAGGGCGCGCATGTTTCGGCCGCTGTCGTGGACGCCCAGGGCAACCCGCTCGTGGTCCTGCGCGACGAGCAGAGCCCCAAGCCGCCGATCGCCGCTCCGCGCAAGGCCAACGCCGCCGTGGTCTTCGACCAGCCCGGCAGCGTCATGGAGCCGCGCGAGAAGGCCGATCCGGACTTCGCCGCCAAGATCAAGGCCGATCCCGACCACCTGAACCCGCACGCCGGCTCGCTGCCGTTGCATGTCGGGACCGCTGTCGTCGGCGGCCTGGCGATCGCCGACACCACGCACGAGACCGCCGACCTGTGCGTTCGCGCTGCTTTGGCCAAGTTCCCGCAGTTCCACTGAGGCTTCCGACATGAAGAAGACCCTGGCCCTCGCCGCCGCCCTGACCCTGTCGCTGGGCGCCGCCCATGCGCAAGAGCACGGCCCGGCCACGCCGTTGCCCAAGCCCGACGCCGAGGGCCAGAAGCCCAAGGCCGCCGTCGTCCTGGCCCCGTATCGCTTCAACGACATCCTGTGGGAGAACGACCGCACGGCCCACCGGATCTACAGCCGTGACCTGGAGAAGGCCGAACCGCCCTCGACCTCGGGCATCGACGCCTGGGGCAAGAGCGAGCGCTGGCCGTATATGGACCGCCAGCTGAAGACCGGCGACCAGCACCAGAACCACGGCGAGGGCCTGGACTTCTACGACGTCGGCACTGGCCGTGGCGCCGGCGGCCTGGGGATCTGGCAGGACAATAAGCTGTGGACCTCGCGCAACTGGTCCAGCTGGAAGCTGATCCAGAATGGCCCGGACGTGGCCAGGTTCAGCGTCGACTACGCGCCATGGCCGGTCGATGTGGATCGCAAGGTCTGGGAGACGCGGACGTTCACCCTGCCGCTGGGCACCAACTTCACGCGGATGGTCTCGACCATCAGCTCCGACAAGCCGGGCCCGCTGGTGGTCGGCATCGGCATCACCAAGCGCAAGCGCGGCGCCAGCTCGGGCGTGTTCAAGAAGGACCTGGCCCCCGGCCGCGTGACCTTCTGGGAGCCGGCCGATCCGGAAAAGGGCTCGATGGCCATCGCCCTGATGGTCGATCCCAAGTCCGTCGTCGAGGTGCGCCAGGACTTCGACAACTACCTCGTCCTGATCAAGGTCGAGCCCGGCAAGCCGTTCGTCTACTACATGGGCGCGGCCTGGGATAAGGGCCTGGACTTCCATACGCCGGCCGAGTGGGACGCGTATGTGACGTCGCAAGCTCCGGATTTCGATCCGAAGCACTGACGTCACTCACCCCGTCTCCCCGGCGAAAGCCGGGGCCCAGATCCCAAAGCGCTGGGGATGATGGGATTAGTGCTGCGTTCAAGGCATTCACCCCAGCGTTCTTCCAGCTGGGTCCCGGCTTTCGCCGGGAAAACGGATGTTGGGGGGGTGACCCAAACGAAAACCGCCCCGAGGCGGAGGGGAGCCTCGGAGCGGTTCGTGGGTCGCCCGCCTGGGGGGAGGGATGCGAGCGACCGGCTGCGGCTAATGGGGGAAGTTAGCCGTGCAGTTTGATGGCGGTCTCGGCGACCTTGCGGCCTTGGTAGCGGGCGCCGACCAACTCGTTCTCGCTGGGCTGACGCGAGCCGTCGCCGCCGGCGATGGTGGTGGCGCCGTAGGGGCTGCCGCCGGTGACTTCATCCAGGGTCATCTGACCGGCGTGGCCATAGTCCATGCCGACGATCACCATGCCGAAGTGCAGCAGGTTGGTGATGATCGAGAACAGGGTGGTCTCCTGACCGCCGTGCTGGGTGGCGGTCGAGGTGAAGGCCCCGCCGACCTTGCCGTGCAGCGCGCCGCGGGCCCACAGGCCGCCGGCTTGGTCGAGGAACGCGGCCAGCTGCGAGCTCATGCGGCCAAAGCGCGTGCCCGTGCCGACGATGATCGCGTCGTAGTCGGCCAGGTCGGCGATATTGGCGACCGGGGCTTCCTGGTCGAGCTTGAAGTGCGCGCCCTTGGCGATCGCTTCCGGAACGGTTTCCGGCACGCGCTTGATATCGACGGTCGCGCCGGCTTCGCGGGCGCCTTCGGCCACGGCCTTGGCCATGGTCTCGATATGTCCGTACGACGAGTAGTAGAGAACGAGAACCTTGGCCATCACGGCCTCCTTGAGCTTGGGTGTCTTGGGAGAAGTGTTTCGGTGAAGAAGGTCGGCGCGAGGTATCGCGGTTCCTCGCGCCGGTTTCTTGAACGGTCCCGTCGCGGTTAGGCGGCGTCGACCAGGACCAGCTCGGCGTCTTCGAGCGCCGTGACGGTGATCACGTCCTCGTCCTTGATGCCGGCGCCGTCGCGGGCGTTCAGCTTGACGCCGTTGACCTCGACGACCCCGACGGCCGGGACCAGGTAACCGCTGCGGTCCTTGCCCAGGGCGTAGGTGGTGCTTTCGCCCGCCTTCAGCGTCGCGCCCAGAACGCGGGCGTCGGTGCGGATCGGCAGGGCGTCGGCGTCATCGGCGAAGCCCGAGGCCAGGGTCACGAACTTGCCCGAGCGGTCGCCCTTCGGGAACGGCTTGGCGCCCCACGAGGGAGCCGCGCCGAAGGTCTTGGGCTCGATCCAGATCTGGAAGATCCGGGTGGTTTCCGGCTCGAGGTTGTATTCCGAGTGACGGATGCCGGTGCCCGCGCTCATCACCTGGACGTCGCCGGCCTCGGTGCGGCCCTTGTTGCCCAGGTTGTCCTGGTGGGTGATCGCGCCATCGCGGACATAGGTGATGATCTCCATGTCGCTGTGCGGGTGCGGCGGGAAGCCGGTGTTCGGAGCGATCTCGTCGTCGTTCCAGACCCGCAGCGCACCCCAGTTCATGTTCTTGGGGTCGTAGTAGCTGGCGAACGAGAAGTGGTGCTTGGCATTGAGCCAACCGTGGTTGGCGCCGCCAAGCTTGTCGAACGGTCTGCGGTCGATCATGGCTCTAACCTTTCTGTACCCTCTGGAGTGCGCCGCGTCGGCGCGTCCTGTTGAGGAGAAGATAGGCTTCTCGGCGGGATCCGAAATGGAAACTGTTGAAACTCATCGTTTCCAAAACTAAGCTCTCGACATGTCCAAGCTGCCCGATCTCGAAGGCCTCGCCGTGTTCGCCAAGGTGGTGGAGCTGCGCTCGTTCGCCGCCGCCGCCGAGGAACTGGCCATGTCCAAGGCCACGGTCTCCAAGGCCGTCACCCGGCTGGAGGAGCGCCTGGGCGCGCGCCTGTTCAACCGCACCTCGCGACGCCTCGCTTTGACCGACGCCGGCCAGTCCCTGGTCGAGCGCGCCGCCCGCATGCTGGCCGAGGCCGAGGCCGCTGAAGAAGAGACCTCCAGCCAATCGGCAGCCCCGCGGGGTGTCGTGCGCATGGCCGTGCCGATGTCGCTCGGCATCACCACCCTAGGCCCCGTACTGCCGGGCTTCTTCGAGGCCTATCCGGACGTCTCGGTCGATCTGCACCTGTCGGACGCCACGGTCGACCTGGTCGGCATGGGCTTCGATCTGGCCTTGCGCGTGGCCTCCTTGCCGGACAGCTCGCTGGTCGCCCGCCGCCTGCGGGCGGTGAAGCGCCACGTCGTGGCCTCGCCGGCCTATTGGGACAAGCACGGCCGCCCCGGCCACCCGGCGGGCCTGGCCGAGCATCGCGGCCTGACCTATGGCCACCAGGCCGCGCCGGAGACCTGGCGCTTCCAGAAAGGCGCGGAAGAGGCCTCTGTGCGGCCGCGTTCTGTGATCCGCGCCAACAACGGCGACGTGCTGGTCCCGTCGCTGATCGCCGGCTCCGGCGTGGCGGTGCTGCCGGACTTCATCGTCGGCCCGGCCGTGGCCGATGGTCGGCTGGAGGAGATCCTGGTCGATTGGACCGCCGCCCCGATCGCGCTGCACCTGGTCATGCCGCCCGGCGGCCCGCGTCCGGCTCGGGTCGAGGCGCTGGCCAACTATCTGGCCAAGGCCCTCGGGCGCTAACGCACCCGCTTGAAGACCAGGCTCTGGTCCGGCGGGCCGGGCTGGCCGTCGACGTCCTGCTCGACCTTCAGCGTGTTGGCATCGGCCAGCCAGACCTTCATCGACTGCTTGCGGCCGGTCTTGTTGCTGGTCACGGCGGTGATGCCGCTTGGCCCGTCGCGGCGCACGCTGATCATCACGATCTGGGTGTTGACCACGGCCTTGGTCGGGGAGCCGTCCAGCGGCGCGTCGGCGAACTGGATGGCGGCGAGGCCGCTCCCGTCCTCCTCGATCAGGGTCCAGGCCAGCGCCTTGCCGTCATCCTTGGTGATGTCGATCTCGGCGCTCAGCGGCGCGGGCCCGGTCAGGGCCTCGTTGAAGCGCGAGGCGGCCAAGTCGATCTTCCAGAGGCCGATCGCGCCCAGCGGGCCACTCTGGGCGAGGGCGGGCGTGGCGCTCAGCAGGCAGAGGGCGACGAGAGCGGATCGGATCATGCGGCGGCTCCTTGCGGCGACGCTATCAGACGCCCGCCTGGGCCGGGCCGTCTAGAAGCTTTCTCACCTAGAGGCTGGCGACCTGGGTCGGGGTCAGGGCGCCGACCTGCAGCGGGGTCATGGCCGAGAGGTTGGTCGTCGACAGCCAGTCCAGCTGGGTCACGGTCAGGCCCGGAATCTGGGCCGGCAGCAGATAGCCGACCTGGGTCGTGGTCAGGCTGGCGATCACCGATGTGGCCAGCGAGCCAAGCTGGGTCGCGCTCAAGGACTGGATCTGCGTGCCGGTGAACTGGCTGAACTCGGCGTGCGAGAAGCTGCGCATCTGGTAGGGCGACAGGCCCCGCAGGGCGCTGGTGGTCAAGGCGGTGACCTGGGTCGCCGACAGGGCGGCCACGTCCGTGATCGAGATCGCGCCGAGCTGGGCGCTGCTCAGGGCGCCGATTTGGGTCGTGGAGAACTCGGCCATGTCCGTGGTCGTCAGGCCGGCCAGTTGCGTGGCCGTCAGGCCGGTGATCTGGGTGGTGGTCAGCGCCTGGAAGGCGGTGGCGTCCAGGCCCGACAGGTTCTCGACCGACAGGCCGCCGATCTGGCTGGAGCTCAGGCTCTTGAACTGGGTGGCCGACAGCTCGGCGAAGTCGGTCTTAGTCAGGCCGCCGATCTGCGTCGCCGGCAGGCCCGCCAGCTGAGTCGAGGTCAGGGCCGCGACCTGCGTGGCCGACAGGGCGTTGAAGTTCTCGGTCGACAGCGCCGACAGCTGGGTGGCGGTGAAGCCCGCCACCTGGGTCGGGGTCAGCTTGACGAAGTCGGTCGAGCTCAGCGTTCGGACCTGGGCCGCGCTCAGGCCGCCGATCTGGGTGGCGGTCATGCTGGCGACCCGGGTGGCCGACAGGCCGGCGAAGCCGCTGCTGGAAAGACCGGCCAGCTGCGTCGCCGTCAGGGCCTTGAACTGGGTGTCGGACAGGCCGTTGGTCTGGGTGCTGGTCAGGCCGGCCAGCTGCGCGGCCGAGAACACGTTGAAGTCGGTGTCGAGATCGGTCAGCTGATCCAGCGACAGCGACCCGACCTGGGTGGCGGTCAGGCCCTTGAGCTGGGTGGTGGAGATCGCCGCGAACTGCAGGTCGTCCAGGGCCGGGATCAGGGTGGCGGGCAGGGCGGCCAGCTGGGTCGGCGACAGGACCTGCAGCTGCTCGGGCCACATCTCGCCCAGGTCTTCGGTGCTCATGGCCCCGATCTGGACGGCCGTCAGGCTCTTGACCTGGGTGGTGCTCAGCGCCGTGATCTGGGCCCCGGTCAGGCCCGTGAAGTGGGTGGCGTCCAGCGCGCCGATCTGGGCGGCGGTCAGCTTCTCGAGACGATCGGCGTCCAGCTTGGCCAGTTGGGTCGAGGTCAGGGCGTTCAGTTGCCCGCCGCTGAACGCCGACAGCTGGGTGGCGTCGAAGATCAGGTTCGGGGCGAAGGCCGGGATCTGGGTGGCCGTCAGCCCCTTCACGGCGGTGTTGGTCAGGGCCGAGACCTGGGTGGCCGACAGGCTGCCCAGCGCCGTGTTGGACAGGGCGCCGACCTGGGTGCTGGCCAGGGTAGCCAGCTTGGTCGCCGAGAGGTTGGTGATCGTCTCCGGCGTCAGCGCGGCGATCTGGGCGGTGGACAGGTACGAAATCGGCACTGGACTCGTTGCCCCATATGGTCGCCCCGCCCACGGCGGCGACGCGAATCGATCGCGTTAACCTTAAGCGAAACCCCAGAACGGGGCCATGCGACCGAAAGGACCTACGTCGGGCGCCCTATTGGGCGCGCATGGTCCAGAGATCGAGGTCCTTCTCGCGGCCGATCAAGGCCAGGCCCGAGGCGATGGACTCGAACTCGCCGCCGCTCTCGATCTTCTCAGCGCCGAAGCGACGCAGGAAAATCTCGCGCACGGCCGGCACGAACGAGCTGCCGCCAGTGAGGAAGACGCGGTCGACGCCGGCCTCGGTCAGGTTGGCGCGCTCCAAGGCCTCGCCGACGGCGGTCTCGATGGCGGTCAGTTCGGGATTGATCCAGGCCTCGAACTCGCTGCGCTGGACCTGCTTCTCGATCTCGACCGAGCCGGCGGCGAAGTGGAACCTGGCCTGGGTCTCGCTCGACAGCGCTTCCTTCAGCGCCGAGACCGACTTGTAGAGGGCGTAGCCGTGATTGCCGTCCAGCACCTCGATCAGCGCGGCGATCTTCTCGGGCTCGACGGCCGTGCGCTCCAGGGCGCGGATGTCGCGCATGTCCTTGGAGGCGCGCAGCAGGGCCAGCTGGTCCCAGCGGGCGAAGGCGGCGTAGTAGCGCTGCGGGATCGGCAGCTTGTTGGAGAACGACTTGTAGTCCGAGCCCTTGCCCAGCTCCGGCGAGACCAGCTGGTCGATGATCCGGTAGTCGAAGGCGTCGCCGGCGATGCCGACGCCCGAGCGCGACAGCGGCGTCGAGCGCAGCGTGCCGTCGGGATCGCGCTCGAAGCGGACCAGCGAGAAGTCACTCGTGCCGCCGCCGAAGTCGGCCACCAGCACGGTGGCGTCCTGCTTCAGCTGGCGGGCGAAGAAGAAGGCCGCGCCAACGGGCTCATAGGCGTAGCGGATGTCGGTGAAGCCCAGACGCTTGAACGCTTCTTCATAGCGGGTCAGGGCTAGGGTCTCGTTCGGCGAGCCGCCGGCGAAGGTCACCGGGCGGCCGACGATGACGCGCGGGGGCAGGACGTCCAGCTGGCCCGCGGCGTGCTCCTGGAGGCGCAGCAGGAAGGCGGCCAGCAGGTCCTCGAACAGATAGCGCTTGTTGAGGATCCGCGTCTCGGTGAAGGCCTGCGAGGCGGCGAAGGTCTTGAACGACTGGATGAACCGCGTCTCCAGCGGGTCTTCCAGATAGGACTCGATCGCCCACGGGCCGGCCTCGACCACGCGCTCGTTCACCGCGCCGTTCTGGCCTTGCACGCTATGGAAGCTGAGCGCCGAGCGGAACGCGAACAGGTCGCGGTTGTCGATCGAGAAGCGGACCAGATGCGCGTGATCATCGCCGTGCGTCAGCGAGATGACCGTGTTGGTGGTGCCGAAGTCGACGCCAATGGTCGGCGCGCCAGCATTCGGCGCGGGGGAAGCGGCCGTCATGATATGGCTCGGGATGTAAGAACGGGGAGGGGCGTGCGTCGTAACGTCTCTTGTGAGAAGGTCAAGCGGTCAGGCCACTTTTAAGTGCTCGTTTACGGTCGGCGCCGGACCCTCTCGCATAATTGAACCCGGCGCATGACGATTCGTCTGACACCGGTGTCGCCAACGGGAACACTCTGCGGGCGCCTCAGTACCGGCGCCGCGTGCATTTGGGGGAACGCCGTGAAGCTCGACGATCTGAAGGTCTCGACCAAGGTCCTGCTGCCCGCCGCCGTGCTGGCCGTCGCCACCGTGGCCTGCGCGGGCCTGGGCGTCTGGCAGCAGAAGCGCGCCGACGCGGCGACCGAGGTGCTGGTCAAGCACCGCTCGCCCGCCGAGGTCCAATCGGCCCGCTTCCTGCGCCGCATCAGCATGATGGGCTACGCGGCCCACCGCACGGCGACCTATGAAGGCGCGTCTGACCAGGCCGCATCGGCTTCCAAGGAGCTCGACAAGGTCTATGGCGAGGGCAAGGAGAGCCTCGACAAGATCACCGCCGCCGACCCGGCCACCGCCGACTACACGGCCGGCATGAAGACCAAGCTGGACGCGGCCTATGCCGACGCTCGCTCGGCCGCCGACCTCGCCTTGAAGAACGACGACCCCGGCGCCGTCGCGGGCCTGACCAAGGTCGATCCGGCCATCGACGCCATGGCCAAGGAAGGCAAGGCTTGGGGCGACGTCTACAATAAGGAGACGGCGGCCATGGTCGCCAGCGCCAGCAAGTCGGCCGCCGCCGGCTCGTGGCTGACTCTGCTGTTCGGCCTGGGCGCGGCCGCCTGCGGCATGCTGTTCGCCCTGTGGATCGGCTCGTCGAAGATCTCGCGCCCGGTGCGGTCGCTGTCGCGCAGCATGACCGACCTGGCCGACGGCAAGTTGGACGTCGACGTGGTCGGCGCCGGCCGCAAGGACGAGGTCGGGCTGATGGCCCGCGCCGTCCAGGTGTTCAAGGACAACGCCGTCGCCCTGCGCTCGGCCGAGACCGAGCAGGCCCGCGCCTCGGCCGCCAATGAGAGCGAGCGGGCGCGCAACGAGGCGTCGTCCTCGGCCGCCGCCAAGGATCAGGCCTTCGCCATGGAACGGCTGGCCAACGCCCTGTCGCGCCTGTCGAACGGCGACCTGACCGTGCGCCTGACCGACGCCTTCCCGCGCGGCTATGAGGCCATCCGCGACGACTTCAACGCCGCCATCGCCCAGCTGGACGAGGCCGTGGGCGGCATCGTCGCCGTGGCCGGGACCGTGGGCTCCAGCGCCGACGAGATCGCCGCCGCCGCCGACAACACCGCTCGCCGCAGCGAACAGCAGGCCGCCAGCCTGGAAGAGACCGCCGCCGCGCTCGACGAGATCACCGCCACCGTCCGCCGCGCCTCCCAGGGCGCCGGCGAGGCCAGCCGCGTCGTCACCTCGACCCGCTCGGACGCCGAGCGCTCGGGCGAGGTCGTGCGCGGCGCCGTGGCGGCCATGAACGGCATCGAACAGTCCTCGGCCAAGATCGGCAACATCGTCGGCGTCATCGACGAGATCGCGTTCCAGACCAACCTCCTGGCGCTGAATGCCGGCGTCGAGGCCGCGCGCGCGGGCGAGAGCGGCAAGGGCTTCGCGGTCGTGGCGCAGGAAGTGCGGGCCCTGGCCCAGCGCTCGGCCGAAGCGGCCAAGGAGATCAAAGGCCTGATCAGCGCCTCGACGGCCCAGGTCGACGAGGGCGTGCGCCTGGTCGGCCAGACCGGCGAGGCCCTGGACGGCATCGTGCTGAAGGTCGGCGAGATCGACGCCCTGGTGTCGGAGCTGGCGGCCTCGGCCAAGGAGCAGGCAACGGGCCTCAACGAGGTCAACGCCGCCGTCAACCAGATGGACCAGGGCGTGCAGCAGAACGCGGCCATGGTCGAGCAGGCCACGGCCGTCAGCCACGCCCTGAAGTCGGACATCAGCGGCCTGGTGCGCATGATCGGCCGCTTCGAGGTCAGCGCCAAGGCTCCGGCCCAGCGCCAGCCGGCTTCGCGGCCGGGCTATCGCCACGCGGGCTGATTGACTTCCACGGTCTGCTCCGGTCGAAGAGGCCTTGAGCAAATCGTAGGAAGACCTTGGAAAACTTCGACGTCCTGGTGATCGGCGCGGGCGCGGCCGGCATGATGTGCGCCATCGAGGCCGGCAAGCGCGGGCGCTCGGTGCTGATCGTCGATCACGCCAAGGCCCCGGGCGAGAAGATCCGCATCAGCGGCGGCGGGCGATGCAACTTCACCAACACCGGCGCGTCGATCCATAACTTCCTGTCGGCCAACCCGAAGTTCGCCCTGTCGGCCCTGCGCCGTTATCGGCCGAAGGACTTCATCGCCCTCGTCGAGCGGTACGGCATCGCCTATCACGAGAAGACTCTTGGGCAGCTTTTCTGCGACGGCTCGGCCAAGCAGATCATCGACATGCTGCTGACCGAGATGAAGGCCGCTGGCGTCAAGCTGCGGCTGGAGACGAGCTTCCAGGACGTGGCCAAGACCGAGGCCGGCTTCGAGGTCGAACTGTCATCGGGCAAGGTGACCTGCGCCTCGCTCGTGGTGGCCAGCGGCGGCAAGTCGATCCCGAAGATGGGCGCGACAGGTCTGGGCTACGAGATCGCCAAGCAGTTCGACATCGGTCTTGTCGAGACCCGTCCGGCGCTCGTGCCGCTGACCTTCGAGGCCGGCATGCTCGCCCGCCTGACGCCACTGTCGGGCGTGGCGCTGGACGCCGTGGTCGCCCATGGCAAGACCAGGTTCCGCGAAGGCATGCTGTTTACGCACCGGGGCCTGTCGGGCCCCTCGATCCTGCAGATTTCGTCTTACTGGCGCGAGGGCGACGAAATCCGGGTCGACATGGCGCCGGGCGTCGACGCCCTGGCGGCGCTGAAAGCGGCCCGCACGGCCTCGCCGCGCCAGGCGGTGGCGACGGTGTTGTCGACCCTGGTGCCCAAGCGCGTGGCCCAGCTGATCGCGGACGAGGAAGCGCCGGGCAAGGGCAACATCGCCGACTGTTCTGACAAGGTGCTGGGACCGCTGGCCGCGGCGGTCAACGCCTGGACCTTCAAGCCGGTCGGCTCGGAAGGCTATCGCACGGCGGAAGTGACGCTGGGCGGGGTCGATACCGACGCCCTGGACTCGCGCACCCTGGAGGCCAAGGCCGTACCGGGCCTCTTCTTCATCGGCGAGGTGGTCGACGTCACCGGCTGGCTGGGCGGCTATAACTTCCAGTGGGCCTGGGCGTCGGGCTGGTCGGCCGGACAGAGCGCTTAGAATGGGCGCCTAAGAAAAAAGCCCCTCCGGTGAGGGAGGGGCTCTTCGTCTAACTACTTCTTCTTGAACGGCTTACCGGCCGGCTTGCCGCCGGGCTTGGCGTCGAAGCTCTTGGCCTTGAAGGGCTTGGGGCCCTTGAACGGCTTGCCGGGGCCGGCGTCGTCGCGCTTGCCGGCATAGGGCTTGGCGTAAGGCTTCGGACCGGCGGCGTTGTCGGCGAAGGCCTTCTTGAAGGGCTTCTTCGGACCGTCGGCGCCGGCCTCGTGGCGCGGCTTGAAGGCGCGCTTGGGGGCGCCTTCGGAGTCCTGCGGCGAGTACGGGCGCGGAGCTTCGTCGCGCGGCTTGAAGTCACGCGGCGCATCGTTGTCACGCGGGGCGCGGCGCGGCTTGTAGTCGGCCTTCGGCTCTTCGCCACGGCCGTACGGCTTGGCGTTGCTGACGCCGTCGTCGCCGTAGCTGGACGGACGCGGCGTGTGATCCCGCGAGCCCGGAGCGTTGGCGCGCGGGGCGTAGGGGCGATCTTCACGCGGGGCGCGCGGCTTGAACTCGCGCGGACCGTCGTTCTCACCACGCGGCCCATGTTCGCGAGGGGGACGCGGGGTGAACTCGCGACGCGGACCGGCTTCACGGGCAGCCGGAGCCGTGGTCGGGGTGATCGAGACGTCGTCGCGCACCGTCTGCTGGACCGCCGCGCCGAACTTCACGGCCGCTTCGGCCGAGATCTCGAACTTGGTGTCGTAGTCGAAGATCCGGATCGACCCGATGTCCTTCTTGGTGATGTGGCCCAGGCGGCAGATCAGCGGGATCAGCCACTTGGGGTCGGCGTTGTTGCGGCGGCCGGTGTTGAGGCGGAACCACTCCGAGCCTTCCATGTCCGCGCGCGGTTCGCGCGGCGGACGCTCGCCGCCGAAGTCGCCGCGATCACCGAAGTCACGCGGCTCGCGCGAACGTGGGCCCGGATCGGCGCCGTGGCGCGGGTCTTCGTAGATCTCTTCCGGAGCCGGCAGCTTGGCGCGGCGGGCGCGGATCAGGGCCGAGGCCAGCTCTTCCGGCGTGCGCTTTTCCAGCATGGCGGCGACCAGGCCGGCGTCGTCCTCGTTGGTGGCTTCGGAGAAGATCGGATCGTCCAGCAGGCGTTCCTGATCCTTGGCGCGGATCTCGTCGGCGGTCGGGGCGCCGCCCCACTGGCCTTCGACGCCAGCGGCCATCAGCAGCTGCTCGGCCTTGCGGCGGCGGGTGTAGGGGACGACGAGGGCCGAGACGCCCTTCTTGCCCGCGCGGCCCGTACGGCCCGAACGGTGCAGGAGGGTGGCCTTGTTGACCGGCAGTTCGGCGTGGATGACCAGGCCCAGGTCCGGTAGGTCGAGGCCACGCGCGGCGACGTCGGTGGCGACGCAGACGCGGGCGTGGCCGTCGCGCAGGGCTTGCAGGGCGTCGGCGCGTTCGCGTTGCGACAGCTCGCCCGACAGGCCGACGACGTCGAAGCCGCGCTCGCGCAGCTTGGAGTGTAGCGACCGGACGCTTTCACGGGTGTTGGCGAACACCAGCGCGCCGGGGCTTTCGAAGTAGCGCAGCAGGTTGACGACCGCGTGCTCGACCTCGTTCGGCGCGACGCGGACAGCGCGATATTCGATGTCGCGGTGCGGCTCGTTGCGGCCGATCGTGTCGATGCGGATGGCGTCGTTCTGGTAGCTCTTGGCCAGCTGCACGATGTCGCGCGCCAGGGTGGCCGAGAACAGCAGGGTGCGGCGCTCGGCCGGGGCGGCGTCGAGGATGAATTCCAGGTCCTCGCGGAAGCCCATGTCGAGCATCTCGTCGGCCTCGTCGAGGACGGCGACCTTCAGCTCCGACAGGTCCAGGTGACCGCGTTCGATGTGGTCGCGCAGACGGCCCGGGGTGCCGACGACGATGTGGGCGCCGTAGTTCAGGGCGCGCTGCTCGCGGCGAGCATCCATGCCGCCGACGCAGTTGACGACCACGGCCATGGCCTGGGCGTACAGCCAGGTCAGCTCGCGATTGACCTGGATGGCCAGTTCGCGGGTCGGGGCGATCACCAGGGCCAGCGGGGCGCCGGCGCGGCCGAAGATCTCTTCCTCACCCAGCAGGGTGGGGGCGGCGGCCAGGCCGAAGGCGACGGTCTTGCCCGAGCCGGTCTGGGCGCTGACCAGCAGGTCGCGGCCTTCGGCGTCGGCTTCCAGCACGGCGGCCTGGACGGGGGTGGGCTCGAGATAACCTTGAGCGGCGAGAGCCCGCTCGAGAGCGGGGTGGGAGGCGGGGAAGGGCATATGGGTCCAGTTCATTTGCGGCCGCGCACACAAAAAACGCGCGGCTCGCGCCAATGACCAAATCGGACCCCTGAAGCCAGTAACGCTTCCCTCGGACCCGCTTATTGGTCGAATTCCAACGAAAATAGCCCCCTCCGCGACGGGATGGGGGCTCGACGAGGACCCTTATGCGCTTGTTGCGCTGCAAAAAGCAAGCGCGGTGATGGAATACGCTTTTGTCCCTCTCTCTTTGAGAGAGGCAGCTTTGCGTCAGTTCACCGAAGCCAGGGCCTGATCGATCGCCTGGGTGATGCGTTCCGGGGACTCAGCGCCGACCACGGCGACCTTGCCCGCGAAGATGGCGAACGGCACGCCGGTGACGCCGCCCTGGACGGCCATGGCGTGCTCGCGGGCCACGGCTTCCTTGTCGGCGCCTTCGGAGAGCAGTTGCAGCACCACCAGGCGCTCCATGCCGGCGGCCTCGGCGATGTCGCCCAGCACCATAGGATCGCCGATGTCGAGACCGTCGGTGAAATAGGCCTTGAACAGCGCCTCGACGACCTCGTCCTGGGCGCCGGCGGTCAGGGCCCAGCGGATCAGGCGATGGGCGGCGTTGGTGTTGGGCGAGAATTCGATGGCGTCGAAGTCGAAGCTGATGCCTTCCTCGGCGCCGCCCTCGACCAGGGCCGCGTGGACGGTCTTCAGCTTCTCGGGGTCCTTGAACTTGGCGGCCATGTACTGCTTGCGATCGACGCCTTCCTCGGGAAGCGTCGGGTCCAGCTGGTACGGACGCCAGATCAACTTGGCCTCGACGTCGGGGCGCAGGGCCAGGGCCGACTTCAGGCGTCGCCAGCCGAGATAGCACCAGGGGCAGACCACGTCGGCGACGACGTCGATGATCAGCGGGGCGGTCTGGGGCTGGGCCACGGCGTACTCCTCGGCAACTGATGTCCGCTACAGGACATGTTCCATATAGGAGGTGCCGTTACGGCGCCCAACCTTTGCTTTTGGGCTCGAAGCTTAGCTGGCGTCGCGGCGCAGGGCGCTGGCGGCGGCGCGTTCCAGGGCCCGGACGGCGCCTTCGCCGCGCTGGACCTCGGCCACGCCGATGTCGAACTCGCAGACGAACGGCGGACGATCCTCGCCGGCGTCGAAGGCGGTGCAGCCGATGACGGCGGCGATCCGCTCGGCGGCGGCCTTGGCGGCGCCGAGGTTGGTCGCCGGCAGGGCCAGGGCGAAGACCTCGGTCGACAGGCGGGCCGAGGTGTCCTCGACGCGGACCAGGCGGCCGATCATCGAGCCGATCTGCGGGATGGCGCGGTCCAGCCAGCCGTTCTGACGCGCCCAGACGGTCTCGGGTTTGTCGGCGACGCGCAGCACGCAGATCGACAGCGGCCGGGCGCGCTCGGTGGCGGCCTTGGCCAGGCGGGCCAGGTGGGCGGCGAACAGGTCGCGGGTGAAGAGGCCGGTGGCGGCGTCCATCAGGCCCGAGCTGCGGGCCTTCTCCAGCGCACCGCGAATCGACTCGCCGCGCCGGAAGCTGCGGGCCAGCTCCATGACGCGCATGGCCGTCTCGACCTCGGGCGTCTCGGGCGAGGCCACGTCGGACACGCCGCGATGGAACGCCTCGGACATGGTCACATAGCTCTCGGCCTTCAGATAGAGCAGGGCCGGGATGTGGAACAGGCGGGTGTTGCGGCGCATGCCGGCGGCGATCGACAGGGCTTCCTGCTGGCTGTCGCCAGCCCAAAGCACCACGGAGTCGAAGGCCCGCTCGTGCAGGTAGTCGAAGGCCGTATAGGCGGTGAAGGCGCCGACCACTTCCGCGCCGCTGGCTTGCAGGGCGTTGGACAGGGCCAGGAACTGTGGGGCCGGCTCGCCGACCGCCAGGATGCGGAACGGGGTGTCCGGCGGCTCGGGCAGGTCCAGGCGTCGGCCGCGCTCGCCAAAGGTCTCCAGCCGCAGCTCGAACTCTTCCTCGGCGATGGCCGTGCGCACCAGGCTCTCCAGGCGCAGGGCGGCCTGGGACGGGTGCAGGGGCGGAGACAGGGTGAGGTCGAAGGCCTGGTTGCGATAGTCGCCGTCCGGCTCGCCGATGGCGATGACCGGCAGGCGGCGCGGGGCCACGGCGGCCTTCAGCCTACGGGCCAGGGTCTGGGTCTCGGGACCGGCGCTGGCCAGGTCGACGATAACCGCTTCGATCGGCAGGTCGCCAAGCGCGGCGAGGGCGGCATAGGGGCCGCGAGCGGTGATCGTACGCCAGCCCAACCGGTCCAGCCCTTCGGCCAGCGGTCCGGCGCGAACATCGTCGCGCGCCACGATCAGGATCCGGGCGTCAACCGCCAAACCAACCTCCGCCCGAAATCCCGTGTGGCCAGTCCCACAACCAACCCTGAGATTCGACGCTGCAACATAGCAGAGGCTTTGCGCGGTCAAAGGTACGGAACGCCGCAGGCTGGGGGTGTTTTCGATACCGCTCCCGTTGGGGCTTGCCTGACCGAACGTCAGGGTCGTTCTAGTGGGCGAAACCGGTGTCGAAAGAGCGCCGAATGGGAGACGCGTCATGGGCCAGGGGCCGCTTTCGGGACTGAAGATCGTCGAGTTCGCCGGCATCGGTCCAGGACCATTCTGCGGCATGTTGCTGTCGGACCTCGGGGCCGACGTGGTGCGCATCGACCGCAAGGGCCAGGGGCGGGGCTCGCCGGCCGACGTCACCGCGCGCGGCCGCCGCTCGGTGGCGCTGGACCTCAAGCATCCTGAAGCGATCGAGACCTGCCTGAAGCTGCTGGAAAGCGCCGACGGCCTGATCGAGGGCTTCCGGCCCGGCGTCATGGAGCGGCTGGGCCTGGGCCCCGACGTCGCCCTGGCCCGCAATCCCAAGCTGGTCTACGGCCGCATGACCGGCTGGGGCCAGACCGGGCCCTACGCCAAGGCCGCCGGTCACGACATGAACTACATCGCCATCACCGGCGCGTTGCACGCGATCGGCGCCCACGACAAGCCGACGCCGCCGCTGAACCTGGTCGGCGATTTCGGGGGCGGGGCGCTCTATCTGGCGTTCGGCCTGCTGGCCGGGGTGATCCACGCCCGCGAAACAGGGCAGGGCCAAGTCATCGACTGCGCCATGAGCGACGGCGCGGCCTCGCTGATGGCCATGTTCTACGGCTTCAAGGCCGGCGGCATGTGGAACGAGCGGCGGCGGACCAACCTGCTCGACGGCGGCGCGCACTTCTACGACACCTACGAGTGCGCCGATGGCGAGTGGATCTCGATCGGCTCGATCGAGCCGCAGTTCTATCTGCTGCTGCTGGAGAAGACCGGCATCACCGATCCGCAGTTCCAGCATCAGATGAGCCGCGAGGAGTGGCCGGAGCTGCGCGAGAAGCTGGCCGCCGTCATCAAGACCAAGAGCCGCGACGAATGGTGCGAGATCATGGACGCCACCGATGTCTGCTTCGCGCCGGTCCTCTCCATGGACGAGGCCCCCAAGCACGCCCACAACGCCGCCCGCGAGACCTTCGTCGAGGTGGCCGGCGTCGTGCAGCCCGCGCCCGCGCCGCGCTTTTCGGCCACGCCGGGCGTCATCCAGGGGCCGCCGCCGAAGATCGGCGCGCACAATGACGAGGCCCTGGCCGACTGGGGCTTCTCGGCCGAGGCGATCGCCGGATTGAAGACGGCCGGAGCTCTCTGAAACCTGCTGATCGCGTTCAGGTGCGGTTCAGGCGTCGGGCCTCAAGTTGCGTGTGTCGACCGGCCGTCGCGCCATCCGTCCCTCGATGCGGCGTCCGGTTCACAGGTACTTCCTGCGGAGACGCGTCGCCTTCCCAAAGGCGGCGCGTCTTTGACTCCGCCCCTTTCTTTGACTCTGGGGGCTCCGGTCGCCATGGTCCGCCGGATGCAAGACCCGCAGCACCACATTCGTTGGCGCGACCTTCAGCTTGATCCGATCCATTGGGCTCGCGAAATCCTCCGCGTTCTGGGCCTGGCCCTGTCGCGCCTGTGGGGCCGCGATGTCATGCTCTACGTCGGCGGCGTCTCGTTTTTCGCCCTGCTGGCGGTGTTCCCGGGCCTGGCGATTCTGATCGGCCTCTACAGCTTCTTCCTGACGCCCGAGAGCGCCGCTCGCCAGGCGACCAAGCTGGCCGAGCTGATTCCCTCCGGGGCCCGCTCGATGTTCCAGGACGAGCTGTCGCGCCTGGCCCACGCATCCGGCCAGACCATCTCTCTGCAAAGCGGCGTGGTGCTGATCGTCGGCGCCTACGCCGCCCATCGCGGCTTCAAGGCGTTGCTGGCCGGACTGTCATTCATCCATGACGAGGAGGATCAGCGCGGCTTCTTCGGTTTCAACCTGATGGCCCTGCTTGTGCTGATCGCCGCCTTCGGCATGTTGTTCTTCATGTCGGGCGTGTTCCTGACCCTGCGCCTGCTGGGCTCGGCCCTGGACCTGAAGCCGTTGGCGGGGGTGTCGTGGATCCAGTCGGAATGGACCTGGGCCAGCTTCGGCATCGTGTTCGGCATGAGCCTCATCTACCGCTACGCCATGTCGCGCGAGATCGTCGGCTGGCGCGCCTCGATCTCGGGCGGCGTCGCGGCGGCGGCCCTGTGCGTGTTCATGTCGTGGGCCAGCGCCTTCTATGTCGAGCGCATCGTCCACCTGGGCGCGACCTATGGCTCGATCTCGGCCGTGATCATCTTCCTGATCTGGCTGTCGTGGAGCGTGAACGCCATCTTCTTCGGCGGCGCCCTGGCCACCGAGGTCGAGATCGCCCTGGACGAGCGGCCTCAGGCCCTGCTGCAAGGGCCTCGACCGATCCCGCTTAAAGCGCCTTCCGAATACGAAGCCTGATCACGCCGCCGTCGAGGTCGGAGACGTCCAGCACGGTCGCGCCGACCTGAGCCGCGAAGTGCGGGGCGTCGATCCTGGCCATCGGGTCGGTGGCCAGCAAAACGAGCTCGGCGCCGGCCGGCGCGGCCTCGTGGGCCTTGCGCAGCTTCAGGGTCGGGACGGGGCAGTGGTGGCCACGCGCATCGACCAGGATCGGCTCGAGGGGTGTTTCAGGCATCGAACACCCTCTCGGCGTCGGCGGCGGGCAGGATGCGATGCTGGCCGGGCTCGAGGTCGGCGGGCAAGGCCAGTCCGCCGATCCGCTCGCGATGCAGCGTGACCACATGATTGCCGACGGCGGCGAACATCCGGCGGACCTGATGGTAGCGGCCCTCGGTGATCGTCAGGCGCGCGGTCTTCTCATCGACCACGTCCAGCCGAGCCGGAAGCAGCGGCTTTTCCTCGCCGTCCAGCATCAGCGTCCCGGCGGCGAAGACCTCGCCTTCCGAACCCTTCAGCGCGCGGTCCAGCGTGGCCAGATAGGTCTTGGGCACGTGGCGCTTAGGCGAAATGACCCGGTGCAGGTAGTCGCCATCGTCGGTGATCAGGATCAGGCCGCTGGTGTCCTTGTCCAGGCGGCCAACCGTCGACAGGCCCGGATCCCGGATCTGCCAGCGACGCGGCAGCAGGTCGTAGATCTTCTGGCCGTCTTCCTTGTGCGAGCAGGTCACGCCCAGCGGCTTGTGCATCAGCAGCACCAGCGGCGCCGGCGGATCGACCGCGACGCCTCGGATGGTCATGCGCTCGGGCAAGGTGGCGTCGACGGCGACCTTGGTCCCGGAGTCTTTCAAGACCTTGCCATCCAGCACGACCTTGCCAGCAGCGACCAGGGCCTGGACGTCCTTGCGACTGCCGTAGCCGAGATTGGCCAGCAACCGGTCCAGCCGGGCCATCAGCGCCTTTGTCATGGAATTGGGGCCATTACTTGCGGGCCTCGAACACCTTGTAGCCGCCGCCCTCGGCGACCAGGCGCACCTTGCTGAAGCTCTCGCCCAGGATCGCCTCGTAGGGCAGGTGACGGTTGGCGACCATCCACAGCACGCCGCTCTTGCGCAGGGCGCCGGCGGCCGAGGTGATGAACGCCTGACCCAGGGTCTTGTCCTCGCCGCCGCCCTCGTGGAACGGCGGGTTGCTGACGATAAAGTCCAGGTCCTTCAACGCCGTCTGGCGCGCATCGCCCCAGATGAAGTCCGCGCGGGGATCGGTGACGTTGCGCTTGGAGACCTCGAGGGCGCGATGGTCCAGCTCGACGAGCGCCAGCTTGGTGACCTTGGGCGCGGCCAGCACGTTCAGCGCCAGCAGGCCGATGCCGCTGCCGAAGTCGGCGCCCGCGCCCGCGAACTCGGGCAGCACCTGGAGCAGGGCGTTGGTGCCGGCGTCCAGGCGGTCCCAGCTGAACACGCCCGGCTGGGTCCACAGGCCGTTCTCGGAAATCTGGCGCGGTGCACCGGCCTTGATCGCTTCGTCCAGGCCCTTGATCACGGCAGGGCGGACGACCAGGCAGATGCGGTTGTGGCGACGGGCGCTCTCGCCGACCTCGCAGCCCAGGGCCTCAAGCTCCTTCTTCAGGCGCAGGCCGCCGCGATCCTTCGGGGCGAAGGCGGTCATGCGGCCGCCGGGCGTCAGAACCCGCAACGCCTGGGCGAGGACAAATCGTCGCTCCACCGCGCCGGCAGGGGCGCGGACGGTCACGGCGTTAAAGGATTCGTCCGGAACCGAGGCGATGTCGCTGGACCCGACGATCAGCGGCGACAGCTGCACGGCGTCCGCCGCGGACGGCGCCAGGTCATGATCGGCCTGGCCATAGATCGCGGTATTGGAAGCCGACATGCTTGTCCTGAAAGGGTTTTCCGGTCGCCAAGAGCTCTGGCGGGCAGGGTGGGATTCGAACCCACGGTAGACTTTCACCTACGGCGGTTTTCAAGACCGCTGCCTTAAACCACTCGGCCACCTGCCCGGAGCAGGCGGCTATATCAGTGCTCTAGGTCCTTAACCAGACTTCAAAACAAAGGGGCGACGATGTGAGCTCGGAAGGGGTGTGGGCCCGCCTGGACGACCATCGGATGAACCAGCGTATCGATCAGGTTTGGAAGATTGCGCGCAACCTCGGCCTCATGGCCCTGGCCACCGTGAGCCTGGCCGCCTGCGCCACGCCCAAGTACGACGTCGGCAAGTCCGGCTACACGGCCTCGGCCCGCAACGAGACCACGCGTGGCTCGGCCCCGCGCGCCGGTTCGACGGTCGGCCGCGATGGCAAGGCGCTGCGCGGCACCGAAAAACCCTATCAGATCAACGGCATCTGGTACTATCCGCGCGCCGACAAGGACTACAACGTCGTGGGCGTCGGCTCGTGGTACGGCGAGCAGTTCCACAACCGTCGCACGTCCAATGGCGAAGTCTTCGACATGGACATCCCGTCGGCGGCCCATAAGACCTTGCCGCTGCCGAGCCTGGTCGAGGTGACCAACCTGGACAACGGCAAGAAGATGATCGTGCGGGTCAACGACCGCGGGCCGTTCGTCGACAGCCGTATCATCGACCTGTCCAAGGCCGCGGCCCAGCAGCTCGGCTACTACCGCCAGGGCGTGGCCCGGGTGCGGGTGAAATATGTCGGCCCGGCCCCGAAGAACGCCTTCGACGGTCCGCGCCAGTACGCCGTGCAGCAGACGGCCGTCCCGCCGCCTGCGCCCGCGCCGCCGCGTGAGCGCAGCTTCGATGACATCAAGGAACCGACCCAGCGGGTGCAGATCATCCCGTCGCGCGAGCCGGCTCCCGACTGGGGTTCGGCCCCGCCGATCAATCCGCCTGACCGAGTCCCCGAACGCGTGTACGCCTCGGCCGCCAAGTCCGGCTTCCGGGTCCAGGCCGGCTCGTTCTCCAGCCGAGAGAACGCCGAGAAGGCCGTGCGCCAGCTTGGTAGCGCCGGTGACGCCCAGATGGATGTGATCGAGCGGGCCAGCGGGACCCTGTATCGCGTCACGGTCTCGGCCGGCCAGAGCGAGGGCGAGGCCTGGAGCCTGCGCCAGCGGGTCGAGTCGCTGGGCTATCAGGGCGCGACCGTCCTTCGACCCTAGACAAGGCCCCCTAGACAAGGTGCGTAAACCGGTCGAATGAGGCCGGGTGACCCAGGGTTCTTTCATTAGTTTCGAAGGCGGGGAGGGGGCGGGCAAGTCCACCCAGATCCGCCGCCTGGCCGAGCGCCTGAGCGCGGCCGGCCATGACGTCGTCGTCACCCGCGAGCCGGGCGGCAGTCCCGGAGCCGAGGCCATCCGCGAGCTGCTGGTCAACGGTGCGGCCGACCGCTGGTCGCCGGTCACCGAGACCTTGCTGATGTACGCCTCGCGCCGAGACCACCTGGAACGGGTGATCCGTCCGGCGCTGGCGCAGGGCAAGGTCGTGCTGTGCGACCGCTTCGCCGATTCCACCCGGGCCTATCAGGGCGCAGGCGGCGGCACGCCGGCCAGCCTGATCGCGGCCATGGAAGAGCACGTGCTGAACGGCACGATCCCGACCCTGACCCTGATCCTGGACCTGCCCGCCGAGGTGGGCCTGAGCCGCGCCGAGGCGCGCGGCGGGGCGGCGCGGTTCGAGTCCAAGGGCCTGGACTTCCACCAGCGCCTGCGCGCCGGTTATCTGGAGATCGCCCGCCAGGAGCCCGAGCGCTGCGTCGTCATCAACGCCGACGCCGAGCTGGACGCCGTGACCGCCGCGATCATCGAGGCCGTCGCCGAGCGGCTGGCGCTCTGATGCCGGCCCATCCACGCGACGTCTACGGCCTGGATGGGCAATCGGCCGCCGAGGCCTCGTTCCTCGACGCCCTGGATCGCGGCCGGTTGCACCATGCCTGGCTGCTGACCGGCCCGGAGGGCGTGGGCAAGGCGACCCTGGCCTACCGCATGGCGCGTCGCCTGCTGGGCGCGCGGCCCGATCCGTCGATGGGCCTGCTGGGCGCGGCGCCGTCCGATCCCGTCAGCCGTCAGGTCGCCGCCCGTTCGCATCCGGACCTGATGGTGCTGGAGCGCCTGACCGACGACGGCAAAGCCCGCAAGTCGATTCCGGTGGACGAGGCCCGCCAGCTGCCGGAGTTCTTCTCCACGACGCCGGCCGTCTCGCCCTATCGCGTGGCGATCATCGACGCGGCCGACGATCTGAACGTCAACGCCGCCAACGCCGTGCTGAAGACGCTGGAGGAGCCGCCGCCGCGCGGGGTGATCCTGCTGATCAGTCACGCGCCGGGCAAGCTGCTGCCGACCATCCGCTCGCGTTGCCGTCGCCTCTCCGTACCCGCGCCGGGCGTGCCGGCCGCCGCCGAGATGGTCGAGCGCGTGGCGGACGTCTCCGGCCGCGACGCCGAGCGTCTGGCCCGCATGGCCCACGGCGCGCCGGGCAAGGCGCTGCAACTGGCCGCCGCCAAGGCCCTGGAGATGGACGACGCGGCCAACGACATCCTGCGGATGCTGCCCAAGCTGGACGAAGGCGCGCTGCTGGCCCTGACCGACACCTTCCGGGGCGCCGAGGGCGCGGCCCGGTTCGAGCTCCTGATGGAGCGCATGGCCGACCAGGTGCGCATCTTCGCCACCCAGGTGGTCGCCGACGGCAAGAACTCGCCGGGCCTGGATCGCTGGGCGGCGGTCTGGGAGCGGCTCACCAATGTGCCCGGCGAGGCCGAGGCGGTGAACCTGGATCGCGCCGATGTGTTCTGGAGCGTCATCTCGGACTTGCGCGCGGCGGCCAAGACGGCGATTTGAGCGGCATGCTCATCGACAGCCATGTGAATCTGCACGCGCCCCAGTTCGCCGAGGACAAGGACGCCGTCATCGCCCGCGCTCGCGAGGCCGGCATCGGCCTGATGGTCACCATCTGCGACAAGGTCTCGTCCTTCGAGGCGGTGCACGCCATCGCCATGGCCGAACCCGACATCTGGTGCACGGTCGGCACCCACCCGCACGAATCCAAGGAAGACCCGGAGCTGACCGCTGCTCGCCTGGTCGAGCTGGCCCAGCGTCCGCGCGTCATCGGCATCGGCGAGTGCGGCCTGGACTTCCACTACGACCTGTCGCCGCGCGACGTGCAGGCCAAGGTGTTCCGCCAGCACTGCATCGCCGCCCGTGAGAGCGGCCTGCCGCTGGTGGTCCACACTCGCGAGGCCGACGACGTCATGGGCCAGATCCTCGAGGAGGAGCATGCGGCGGGCCCGTTCAAGATCCTGATGCACTGCTACACCAGTGGCCCGGCCCTGGCGGCCCGCGCCATGGCGCTGGGCGCCTGGTTCTCGGTCTCGGGCATCGCCACGTTCAAGCAGGCCGAGGACGTGCGTGAAGTGATCCGCGACATGCCGGCCGACAAGATCATCGTCGAGACCGATTGCCCGTACCTGGCCCCGATCCCGATGCGCGGCCGCCGCAACGAGCCGTCATATCTGCCGCATATCTACGACAAGCTGGCCGAGATTCGAGGCTGGAGCCGGGCCGATACCGAACAGCGGACCGAGGACGCCTTCTTCAACCTGTTCGACCGGATCCCTCGTCCATGACCGGACCGCTGGAGTTCACGATCCTGGGCTCCGGCTCCTCGGGCGGCGTCCCGCGCGCCGATGGCAACTGGGGCGACTGCGATCCGGCGGAGCCCAAGAACCACCGCTCGCGCTGTTCGATGCTGGTACGAAGATTGGGGCAGGGGGCTCTGAACGAGACCACTGTCGTCGTCGATACGTCGCCGGACCTGCGCCTGCAGACGGCCGCGGCCGGCGTGAAGCGGGTCGATGCGGCGCTCTACACCCACGATCACGCCGACCAGGCCCACGGCATCGACGACCTGCGGCCGTTCTTCCTGAACCAGCGCCAGCGTATCCCGACGTACATGGACCAGGCCACGCACGATGGCCTGCTGACGCGGTTCGAATACATCTTCAAGACCCGGGGCGGCTACCCGGCCATCATGGAGCCGCGCCTGATCCCGCCGCTGGGCGAGGACTTCCAGATCGACGGCCCCAGCGGATCGATCCCGGTGCACACCTTCGACGTGGATCACGGCGAAATCCGCGCGGTCGGCTACCGCTTCGGCGGCGTGGCCTACACGCCCGACGTCCGCGCCATTCCCGATGGCAGCTGGGCGGACCTTGCCGATCTCGACGTCTGGATCGTCGACGCCCTGCGCTGGACGCCGCACCCGACCCACGCCCATGTCGAACTGGCGCTGGAGTGGATCGCCAAGGCCAAGCCCAGGCGCGCCATCTTGACCAACCTGCACATCGACCTGGACTACAACGCCCTGACCGCGCGGCTGCCGGCTGGCGTCGAGGCGGCCTATGACGGCCGGCGCTTCACCCTCTAGGCAACTTTCCGGACCACTCCGGAGTTCTCCACTGCGCCGCTTGGAAGTCCCCTGCGCATTTTTGGGCGCCGACGCGTGCCCTTCGTCGCAACTTTTGCCGAGTTTGGCGAAAACTTGGCTCTACGTAACAGCGTTGAAATAAGCTTGTTCAACAACACCGTCATAGGGGCGCGGTAGGGTCTCCTTCCCGAGCGTCACTGACCAGACCATCCCATGGCTGAAACCGTCACCATTTCCCGAGAGATCTTCCAGAGCCTGCGCTCGCGCCTGCCGGCGGTGACGCGCGAGCATCTGTTCGATTGCTACGCCATCAGCGAAACCACCTGGACCAAGCTGCGCGACGGCAAGCCCGTGAAGCGCTCGACGCTGGATCGTATCCTGACCAAGCTGGCCGCGCTTGACGCCCGGACAGCCGCCAAGAGCGTCGCCGCCTAAAGTTGGCCGAGGCCAACTCTAGCTCTTAAGGGCGGAGCGCTTCTGGGCGAAACCGCCTGCGCTTTCGCCGGCGCGCTCCGGTCTTTATGCCGCCCTTATGTGGCGGCTCAGCTTCGACATAGAGCCCTTACGCGCGGGCATGGTCCAAGGCCTCCAACAAAGGAGGCCCTTATGGCTGATCTTATCTTTGGGGCGCTGGCGCTTGGCCTGTTCGCCCTGTTCGGCGCTTTCGCCGCCGCGCTGAGGCGCGTCTAGCCATGCTCGTGAACTTCCTATGGGCCGCCGGGGCGATCGTCGTCGCCGGCTACATGGTCGCGGCGATGCTGCGACCCGACAAGTTCTGACGGACATACTCCTATGAATTGGCAAGGGTGGGCGGAGATCGCCCTCACGCTTGGCCTGGCGGTCGCGATCGGCTGGCCGCTGGGCGTCTTCATGTCGCGCGTCTGGAATGGCGAGCGCACCTGGCTCGATCCGGTGATGAAACCGTTCGAGGCCTTCTTCTACGCGGCCTGCGGCGTCGATCCCAAGAAGAGCCAGAGCTGGCACGCCTACGCCTTCGCGCTGCTGGCCTTCAACCTGGTCGGTTTCGCGATCACCTACGCTGTCCTGCGCCTGCAGGGCGTGCTGCCGTTGAACCCGCAAGGCTTCCCGGGCCTGTCGGGCCACCTGGCGTTCAACACCGCCATCAGCTTCATCACCAACACCAACTGGCAGAGCTATGCGGGCGAGACGACCATGTCGACGCTCAGCCAGATGCTGGTGCTGACCACCCAGAACTTCGTCTCGGCGTCGACCGGCGCGACGATCGCCGCCGCCCTGGCGCGCGGCTTCACCGCCAATCGCGGCGAGGGCGTGGGCAACTTCTGGGCCGACCTGATCCGCACGACCCTGTACGTGCTGGTCCCGCTGTCGTTCGTGGTCGCGGTCGTCCTGGTCGCCCTGGGCCTGCCCCAGACCCTGTCGGCCGGCGTCGTCGCCCACACGATGGAAGGCGCCGAGCAGAAGATCTCGCTCTACGCCGTGGCCTCGCAGGAAGCCATCAAGATGCTGGGCATCAACGGCGGCGGCATCTTCAACGCCAACTCCGCCCACCCGTTCGAGAACCCGACCGCCCTGACCAACCTGATCACGGCCGTGTCGCTGAACGTGCTGGGCTGGGCCGCCTTCTTCGCCTTCGGCCGCTCGGTCCTGGCCAAGAAGGACGTCCGCGCCTTGGTCATGGCCGCCTTCGTGCTGCTGTTCGCCGGCGCGGCGACCATCTACGCCTCCGAGACCATGACCGCCCCGGCCCAGAAGGTCGCCGGCGTCGAGACGGCCGTGAACATGGAAGGCAAGGAGGTCCGCTTCGGCGCGCCCGCCACCGCCGCCTGGGCCGCCGCCACGACCGGCGCCTCGAACGGTTCGGTCAACGGCATGCACTCCAGCCTGATGCCGATCGGCGGCGCCATGACGATGTTCCTGATGCATCTGGGCGAGATCCTGCCTGGTGGCATCGGCTCGGGCATCGCGCTGATGGTGGTCATGGCCATCCTGGCCGTGTTCGTCGCCGGCCTGATGGTGGGCCGCACGCCCGAATACCTGGGCAAGAAGATCGAGGCCCGCGAGGTCAAGCTGTCGATCCTGGCGGTGCTGGCGATCCCGATCTGCGTCCTGGGCTTCTCGGCGATCGCCGCGGTGCTGCCCGAGGCGCTGAAGGGGCTGATGCACGCCGGGCCGCACGGCCTGTCGGAAATCCTCTACGCCTACACCTCGGCCACGGCCAACAACGGCTCGGCCTTCGCCGGCCTGACCGCCAACGCACCGTGGTGGGACACCACCCTGGCCATCTCCATGGCCATGGGCCGCTTCCTGCCGATCGTCGCGGTGCTGGCCATCGCCGGCGCCCTCGCGGCCAAGCCCAAGCTGGCGCCGTCGGCCGGTACGCTGCCCACGCACGGCGGTCTCTTCGTCGGCCTCCTGATCGGGGTGATCCTGATCCTCGGCGGCCTGCAATTCTTCCCCGCTCTGGCCCTGGGTCCGATCGTCGAGCACTTCCAAGCGCTCGCCTTCGTGGCCGGCCACTGATCCAAAGGGATCAAGACATGACAACCGTTGAAACCCATGCCGGCGAGGGGCCCAAGAAGACTGGGCGCGCCATCGCCGGCGGCCTCTCCGGGGCGGTCCTGGCCCGCGCGGCCAAGGACAGCTTCGTGAAGCTGGATCCGCGCAAGCTGACCGGCAATCCGGTGATCTTCGCCACCTGGATCGTGGCCCTGCTGTCGACCGTCTCGGCGGTCGCGGCCGTCGCCGCCCACCAACCGGCGGGCTTCGCCATCCAGGTCGCCCTGTGGCTCTGGGCGACCGTCCTCTTCGCCAACCTGGCCGAAAGCGTCGCCGAAGGGCGGGGCAAGGCCGCGGCCGACAGCCTTCGCGCCGCCCGCGTCACGACGAAGGCCAAGCTGATCGTCGATCCCAAGACCGGGACCTGGGTCCCGACCCCGGCCCACAAGCTGGGGGTAGGGGAGATCGTCCTGGTCGAGGCCGGCGACGTCATCCCCACCGACGGCGAGATCATCGAGGGCGTGGCCAGCGTCAACGAGGCCGCCATCACCGGTGAGAGCGCCCCCGTCATCCGCGAGAGCGGCGGCGACCGCTCGGCCGTCACCGGCGGTACGACTGTGGTCTCGGATTGGCTGAAGATCCGCGTCACCGCCGCGCCGGGCTCGACCTTCCTCGACCGCATGATCGCCATGGTCGAGGGCGCGGACCGTCGCAAGACGCCGAACGAGATCGCTCTCGCCGTGCTGCTGGCGGGCCTGACCCTGATCTTCCTGATCGCGGTCGTCACCCTGCTGGGCCTGGGCAAGTTCTCGGGCGTCAACCTCGACCCGATCGTGCTGGGCGCCCTGTTCATCACGCTGATCCCGACGACCATCGGCGGCCTTCTGTCCGCCGTCGGCATCGCCGGCATGGACCGCCTGCTGAAGGTCAACGTCCTGGCCACCTCGGGCCGCGCCGTGGAAGCGGCCGGCGACGTCGACACCCTGCTGCTCGACAAGACCGGCACCATCACCTTCGGCAACCGCATGGCTACCGAGGTGATCCCAGCCCCGGGCGTCCGTCCCGACGTCGCCCTGCGCGCCGCCCTGATGGCCTCCATGGCCGACGAGACCCCGGAAGGCCGCTCGATCATCGAGCTGGGCCGCAACCAGGGCGTCGTGGTCGAGGTTCCGGCCGGCGCCACCGCCATCGCCTTCAGCGCCACGACCCGCCAGTCGGGCCTGGACGCCGATGGTCACAGCTGGCGCAAGGGCGCGGTGGACGCCGTCTATCGCTCGCTGGCTCTCGATCCCAAGACCGTGCCGGCCGAGGTCGCCGCCGCTGTGGACCGTATCGCCCGCTCGGGCGGCACGCCCCTGGCGGTCAGCGAGAACGGCGCCCTGGTCGGCGTCATCCACCTGAAGGACGTCGTGAAGCCCGGCGTGAAGGCCCGCTTCGCCGACCTGCGCCGCATGGGCCTGCGCACCGTGATGATCACCGGCGACAACCCGGTGACCGCCGCGGCCATCGCTTCGGAAGCCGGCGTCGACGACTTCCTCGCGGAAGCCACGCCCGAGGACAAGCTGCGCCTGATGCGCGACGAGCAGGCCAAGGGCCGGCTGGTGGCCATGTGCGGCGACGGCGCCAACGACGCGCCGGCGCTGGCTCAGGCCGATGTCGGCGTGGCCATGCAGACCGGCGCCCAGGCCGCCCGCGAGGCCGGCAACATGGTCGATCTCGACAGCGACCCGACCAAGGTCATCGAGATCGTCGAGGTCGGCAAGCAGATGCTGATCACCCGTGGGGCTCTCACGACCTTCTCGATCGCCAACGACGTGGCCAAGTATTTCGCCATCATCCCGGCGATGTTCGTGGTCGCTCTGCCGGCGCTGGGAGCCCTGAACGTGATGCGTCTGCACAGCCCGCAGAGCGCCATCCTGTCGGCGGTGATCTTCAACGCCCTGATCATCGCGGCGCTGATCCCGCTGGCCCTGAAGGGCGTGAAGTACCGCGCCATCGGCGCCGGCAAGCTGCTGTCGCGCAACCTGACCGTCTACGGCCTGGGCGGCCTGATCGCCCCGTTCGTCGGCATCAAGCTGATCGACATGATCATCTCGGCCCTGGGCCTGGCCTGATGCGGGCCCCGATCGTCAAGGACGCCGTGTTCGCCGTCGTGGCGATCGGGATCCTCTTCCTGGCGGCCTGGTCCGCCTAACTATCTTCTCCTGAAAGAACCCCTCCAATGACCTCCCAGTTCGCTTTCCGTGTTCTCGCCGCCGCCTCGGCTCTGGCCCTTTCGGCCGGCGTCGCCCAGGCGCAGGACGGGCCGAAGCTGAGCTACAATGTCGGCGTCGCTTCGGACTACGTTTTCCGTGGCGTTTCGCAGACCAACGAGAACGCCCAGCTGTTCGGCGGCGTCGATCTGGCCGCCGGTAAATTCTACGCCGGGACCTGGGCCTCGAACGTCGACTTCGGCGACAAGACCGACGCCGAGATCGATTTCTATGCCGGCTACAAGCCGACCCTGGGCCCGGCCTCGCTGGACTTCGGCGTGATCTACTACGGCTATGTCAACGCGCCGAAGGGCGCCGACTACGGCAATGTCGAGTTCAAGGCCGCCGGCTCGATCCCGGCCGGCAAGGGCGCCCTGGGGGCCGCGGTGTTCTACAGCCCCGACAGTTTTGGCGCCGCCGACGAGGCCGTCTATTACGAGCTGAACGGCAGCTACCCCGTGATCGACAAGCTGTCGGTCTCCGCCGCCGTCGGCCGCCAGACCTATTCGGGCTCGGGCGACTACACGACCTGGAACCTCGGCGCGGCCTACGCCCTCAGCGACAAGCTGACCCTGGACCTGCGCTACCACGACACCGGCGAGCACGCCTTCGGCAAGCTGTACGGCAGCCGAGGCGTCATCTCGCTCAAGGCCGCCTTCTAAGGAGACGCCGCCATGCTTTCGCATCTTCGTCCGGCCCTGGTTTCCATGGGTCTGTTCACCGCCCTCCTGGGCGTGGCCTATCCGCTGGCCGTCACCGGGGTCGCCCAGGCGGCGTTCTCGGGGAAGGCTAATGGCAGCCTCGTCCGCGACGCCAAGGGGACGGTCATTGGCTCGTCCCTGATCGCCCAGGGCTTCAGCAAGCCGGAATACCTGCACCCGCGTCCGTCGGCGGCCGGCAATGGCTACGACGCCAGCGCTTCCAGCGGCTCGAACATGGGTCCGCTGAACGACAAGCTGATCGAGCGTGAGACCACCGACGCCAAGGCGCTGCGGGCCGAAAACCCCGGCGCAGCCATCCCGGCCGACGCGGTGACCACGTCGGGCTCGGGCCTGGATCCGGACGTCTCGCCGGCCAATGCCCGCTTCCAGGCGCCGCGCATCGCCAAGGCGCGCAGCGTGTCTGTGGGCGAGGTCCAGGCCGTGATTGACGCCCAGACCAAGGCGCCGCTACTGGGCTTCATCGGCCAGCCGGCGGTGAACGTCCTGGCCGTCAACCGGGCGCTCGACGCGCGTTTCCCGAAGGACGGCTAGTTGGCGTCTGACGAACCGATCCGTCCAGACCCGGAAGCGCTCCTGGCCGCCGCCAACAAGGCGCGCCGGGGGCGCCTCAAGGTGTTTCTGGGCATGGCCCCGGGCGTGGGCAAGACCTACGAAATGCTGCGCGCCGCCCGCCGTCGCAAGGCCGAGGGCGTCGACGTCCTGATCGGCGTGGTCGAGACCCACGGCCGCCGCGAGACCGAGAGCCTGCTGCGCGGCATGGAGGTCCTGCCGCGCAAGTCGATCGAGCATCGCGGCAACGTGCTGATGGAGTTCGACATCGACGAGGCCCTGGCGCGCAAGCCCAAGGTGCTGCTGGTCGACGAATACGCCCACTCCAACGCGCCGGGTTCGCGCCACCCCAAGCGCTGGCAGGACGTCGAGGAGTTGCTGGACGCCGGCGTCGACGTCTGGACCACCCTGAACGTCCAGCACCTGGAGAGCCTGGTCGAGGTCATCCTGCGCATCACCGGCGTGCGCCAGCGCGAGACGGTGCCCGACAGCGCCCTGTCGCGCGCCGACTCCATCGAGCTGGTCGACATCACGCCCGAGGAACTGCGCGAGCGGATGGCGGCCGGCAAGGTCTATGTCCCCGAGACCGCGCGGCTGGCGGCGGACAACTTCTTCAAGGTCGAGAACCTCACCGCCCTGCGCGAATTGGCCCTGCGCCGCGCCGCTCAGACCGTCGACGACCAGCTGGTCGCCGCCATGCGCGAGAAGGGTGTCGAGGGCCCCTGGGCGGCGGGCGAGCGGATCCTCGTCCTGGTCAGCGGCGACGCCATGGCCGGCTCGCTGGTCCGCGCCGGACGGCGGCTGTCAGACATGATGATGGACGCGCCGTGGATCGTCGCCCACGTCGAGCGCACCGACCGGCCGGTGGCCGGGGCGGGCAGCGCCGCGCGGCTCGGCGAAGCCTATCGCCTGGCCGAGCAGCTGGGCGGGACGACCGTGGCCCTGACCGGCGGCGACATCGTCGCGACCGTCATGGCCTATGCCCGGCGCAGCAACGTCACCCAGATCGTCATCGGCAAGACGGTCGAGAGCTACTGGCGCGAGCGCCTGGGCCGGTCGCTGGCCTCGGCCCTGCTGCGCGAGGCGCGCGGCGTGGCGGTGCACGTGGTCACCGAGGCCAGCCACGAGCGCGAGCCCAAGCCCGCCAAGCCGTTCGGGCTGGGCGCCTGGCAGGGCTACGCCGTCGGGGCGCTGTTCGTCCTGGCCGCGACGCTGAGCGCCTGGGGTCTGGACGTCGTCTTCGACCACGTGGATCTGGGGATGATCTTCCTGGCCGCCGTGCTGGCTGCGGGCGTGCTGCATGGCCTGAGGCCAGCGCTGGTCGCCGCGACCGTGGCGTTCTTCATCTACAACTACCTGTTCCTGGAGCCGCGCTACAGCCTGGCGATCGGGGCGCCGACGGACTTCATCACCCTGGTGGTGTTCTGGGCCGTGGCCTTGGCGTCCGGCGGCCTGGCGGGCCGGGTCCGCGACCAGGCCCTGGGCTCGCAACGCCGCGCCGCCGCCGTCGCCACCTTGCTGGCCGCCAGCCGGACGCTCTCCGCGGCCTCGGGCAGGGACGCCGTCGCCCGCGCCCTGGCCGAGCAGGTCGCCGCCGCGGCCGGCGGGCGATCGCTGGTGTTGCTGCCGCAAGGCGAGGAGCTCGCCCCCGTCGCCGGCGCGCCCAGCCTGGAGGCCCTCGACGCCGCCCAGATGGCCGCAGCACGTTGGGCCTGGGAGAAGGGGGAGGCGGCCGGTTTTGGCACCGGCACCCTGCCTCAGGCCCGCTGGACCTTCTGGCCGCTGCAGGGCGTGCGCGCTCGCACCGGCGTGGCTGGGGTCGAGGCCGGGGTCGCCCCGCCGGGCTCGGACCTGGAGCGACTGGTCCTGGCCTTGCTGGAGCAGGGCGCCGTGGCGCTGGAGCGCTCGCAGCTGGCCTCCGAAGCGTTGGAGACCGAGACCCTGCGCCGCGCCGACCGTTTCCGCTCGGCCCTGATGAACTCCGTCAGCCACGACCTGCGCACGCCGTTGTCGACGGTGCTGGGCGCCTCCAGCACGCTGCTCGACTACGGCGACAAGATGAAGAAGGCCGTGCGCGACGACCTGCTGGTCAGCATCCGCGAGGAGGCCGAACGGCTCAGCCGTTACGTCGCCAATCTGCTGGACATGACCCGGTTGGAGGGCGGCGGGCTGAAGCTGCGCAGCGACTGGACAGACGTGCGCGACGTGCTCAACGCCGCCGCCGAGCGCGTCACTCGTCGCCTGGGTGGCCGTACCCTGACGCGCGACTACCCGGCGACGCTGACCCTGGTCCAGGCGGATGCGAGCCTTTTGGAACAAGTCATTGTCAATATTCTGGAAAACGCCATCACCTATAGCGAAGCCGGCAGCCGTATCGAGCTGGCGGCCTACGAGGACCGCGGCAATGTCGTGATCGGCATCGAGGACGAGGGCAGGGGCGTGCCGCCGGCCGAACTGGAGCGGATCTTCGACAAGTTCCGCCGCATGGAGGAGCCCAGCGACCGCCATCAAGGCGCTGGGCTGGGCCTGGCCATCGCCAAGGGCTTCGTCGACGCCATGGGCGGTCGGATCGCCGCGGCCAGTCCGATCCACGATGGGCGCGGTACGCGGATGCTGATCAGCCTGCCCAAGGCCATCGCCACGCCACGTGATCTGCTATGACCGGTCCCATGAGTTCGCGACAGCGCATCCTGGTCATCGACGACGAGCCGCAAATCCACCGCTTCCTGGGTCCCGCCCTGGACGCGGCCGGCTACGAGCCGCTGCGCGCCGACGGCGGCCAGGAAGGCCTGCGCGGCATCGCCCTGTGGTCGCCCGACGCGGTCGTGCTCGATCTCGGCCTGCCCGACATGGATGGCAAGGAGGTGCTGGAGAAGGCGAGGGCGTTCTATGACGGCCCGATCCTGATCCTGTCGGCCCGCGATCGCGAGATCGAGAAGATCGAGGCCCTGGATCGGGGCGCCAACGACTATGTCGAAAAGCCGTTCGGGGTCGGCGAGCTGCTGGCCCGCCTGCGCGCCGCCATGCGCCAGGCCGGCCGCGCCCAGGCGCCCAGCGGCCCCATCCGCGCCGGCGATGTCGAGATCGACCTGGAGAAGCGCCGCGTCACCCGCGCCGGCGAGGCCGTGAAGCTGTCGCCGCGCGAATACGACGTCCTGGTTCGCCTGGCCCAAGGCCACGGCAAGGTGCTGACCCACAAGGAGTTGCTGACGGCGGTCTGGGGTCCCGCGCACGCGCACGACACCCAGTATCTGCGCGTCTTCGTCGGCCAGCTACGCCAGAAGCTGGAGGCCGACCCGGCCAACCCCAGGCTGCTGCAGACCGAGCCGGGCGTCGGCTACCGCTTCGTCGACGACGGGGCCTAGCTGCGGCGGACGCGGATGGCCGGCTGGCTGCCGATCTTCATCATGTAGCTGCCCATCGACGCCTTGCGGACCTCGATCGTGTCGCCGGCCTTGGGCGGCTTGCCCACGGGCGTGTCGTCGATCTGGCGCCAGACCGCGCCGTCCTCCAGGGTGACGACCAGCCGCTGCTCGGCGTCGATACGGGCGCTCTTGACCACGGACTGCAGCGTCTCGGTCTCGGCCTTGTCGACGCCCTTTTCGAAAATCGAAAGCGTCGGCAGCTCCAGGCCGAACGCCTGGCGCCGGGCGGCGCGAGCGGTCTGCTTGTCGATGATGATGACCTCGCCGCTTTCCTGGGCCTTGGTCACCGACTGCGTGGCCTTGTCGTAACAGGCCAAGCGGTCGGCGTCGGCGGTGATGGCGCGGCAGGCCTTCAGCGCGGCGATAACCGCCGGCTCGGCGGGTTCGGCGGCGAAGGCGGGGGCGGCCGCCAGGGTCAGGGCGGCGGCGAGCAGCAGCTTGGTCATTGGAACTCCTTACGCGGCGAAGCTTAGGCGGCTTTTGCGGCGTCGCCCAGCAGCCATCCCGTCAGCGACAGTCGCTTGGCGTCGGCATAGGAGGCGACCTGCGCCACCGAGTGGGCCGTGGGCACCTTGAACAGGGTCAGCACGTTGAACTCCGGCCTGAAGCCGCGCGTCACATTGCCTTCGGCGTCATGGAACAGCAGCTGGCCGCCCCAGTCGGCGCGCCACTGGCGGGTAAAGCCCAGGGTAAAGGCGGCCAGGCGCGTGTCCTTGCGATGGCTGTCGTCGTGCAGGGTCAGGAAGTCGCCGGCGCGATAGTAGGACGCCTGGGCTCGGACGCCCGCCACGGCCGGCGCGCCGATCACGCGGCGACCGAAGTCCAGGAAGTCCTCGCTCTGCAGGAACTGCGTCGCGCGGTGGATCGGGGCCTCACTGCCGCGCAGATACTCATCTTGCAGGGCATAGGACATGTGCACGAAGGAAAAGCCCTTCGCGGCGCGCTTGAGCGCGCTTTGCAGGAACTGGCGGACCTGGGCCTCGCCGAACTTCTTGATGACCTCGGGCGTGATCACCAGCGTTTCCGAGGTCTCGTCGGGCGCCACGATGCTCCAGGTCAGGCCCTCCATCGTCTTGGCGACGTCGTCGGCGTCGGCCGGGACCAGGAAGAGCGGGATCTGCACGAACCCATCCCGCGCGAACCGCGTCGCGAACGTCTCGACCGGCAGATCGCCGTTGATTCTGAGGGGAGGGTGCGTGGGCATGTCGGACTCGTCGGTACAGCTTCGCGAGCATGGATTTGCTCGGATTTTATTCAAGAGGTGCTTTTCGTCCCCGCGCAACTGCCCCTGTGGCGCAATCGCCAACGACCTGGGGCGAGTTGTCGCAGGGATGCGCGCACTTCAAGTCGAAGTGCGAATATTGTCGGCAAAACGACGTTCTCAAGCGTCGCGGGCTAGCATACCATCGCCTCGAATTGAGTTTCGGAAGTAACTTTTTCCGTCCTGTTCATGGCGGATGATCTGTAACGGCACCGTCGTTTGATTAAGGCGAAAACATGGATCGAAGGTCCATTACTTCGTAGACGTTATACGACATTGCAAAATCGTAACGAAGTCGCCCACCTCCATCTCGTTGAAAATACACAAACTTGACCAACCGGCCGTTCGGGCCTGTGTCAGGTGCGTCACATTTGGGTCACAGGTGGAAATTTCCTGGGCATTTTGCCCTTGGGACTAATTGACCAAGGGTCGTCGAATTCCACTCTTGCTCCCAAAGCCCGGTTCCAGGGGGGACGGGGGGAGCGTCGTATGCCCATCCGCAGGGCGCGGCGTGTAAGTTTTGGAGGTGGAATTTGTTTAGTGTAGCGACCCGTAGAAAGCGCCTGCTGGCGTCCTCGATCCTTTGCGGTTTCATGCTGCCGGCCGCCGGCGCCTGGGCGCAACAAGCGACTCCGGATGAGTCGGCCCAGGTCGAGGAAATCGTCGTCACGGGTTCGCGCATCGCGCGTCCTGACCTGACCTCCTCGAGCCCGGTCGCCCAAGTCGGCGCCCAGGAGCTCAAGCAATCGGGCGTGGTGAACACCGAAAACCTGCTGAACACCCTGCCGCAGGCCGTCCCGGGCATCACCTCGACGGTCAACAACGGCAGCAACGGTACGGCCACGGTCAACCTGCGCGGCCTCGGCTCGAACCGCACCCTGGTTCTGGTGGATGGCAAGCGCCAGACCCCGACCACCCAGGGCGGCAGCGTCGACCTGAACCTGATCCCGCCGGCCCTGATCAAGCGCATCGACGTCGTGTCGGGCGGCGGCTCGGCCGTTTACGGTTCGGACGCCGTCGCCGGCGTCGTGAACTTCGTGCTGAAGAACGACTTCGAAGGCATGGAATTCACGGCCGGCTATCAGGACACCGACAAGGGCGAAGCCCCGATCTATTCGTCGGACCTGACCATCGGCGCCAACTTCGCCGATCGTAAGGGCAACGTCGTCCTGAGCCTGGGCTACAACAAGCGTGAAGCCCTGACCCAAGCCAAGCGCGGCGGCATGCTGAGCACGGCCTGGGGCGACAACGCGACCAAGACCGGCCTCGTGCCGTCGGGTTCGGGTTCGAACGAACCGGGCCAGGTCGGCGCCTTCGTCGCCGGCAAGTTCATCACCCTGCCGGGCGTGGCCAACAACGCCGCGAACGCCGCGCTGTTCCTGACGGACGGCAACGTCCGCCTCTACAACTCGGCCACCGACACCTACAACTTCGCGCCGACCAACTACGTCCAGACGCCGCAAGAGCGCTTCTCGGTCACGTCGATGGCCAGCTACGAAATCAAGCCGGGCCTGACGGCCTACGCCAAGGGTAACTTCGTCAACAGCCAGGTCGTGACCCAGCTGGCGGCGACCCCGGTCGGCAGCCGTACGTTCCGCTTCTCGCTGGACAACAACCCGTTCCTGACGCCGGCCGCCAAGGCCGCGCTGAACAGCCTGGGTTCGTCGACCGCCTACACCATCCCGGCCTCGAGCTCGTGGACGGCTGGTACGTTCACCGACCAGGACGCCAACGGCAACGGCATCTTCGACACCGTCACCGGCGTGTTCAACCGTCGTCTGAGCGAAGTCGGCCCGCGTATCTCGAAGTTCAACTTCTTCGGCTACCAGATGCAACTGGGCCTGAAGGGCGATATCTCGGCCATCAACGGTGGCTTCGACATCTACTACCAGTACGGCAACACCCACGGCAGCAACTCGCTGATCGGCGACACCAGCCTGGCTCGCATCCAGCAGGCCCTGCTGCTGAACGCCGCCGGCACCGGCTGCTTGGATCCGTCGGGCGGCTGCGTGCCGATCAACCTGTTCGGCCAAGGCAACATCTCGAAGGCCGCCGCGGACTTCATCAAGACCCGTATCAACTCGTCGCAAGACTATGAGCAGCAGTACGGCGGCTTCAGCATCAACGGCGACACGGCGAACATGTTCTCGCTGCCGGCCGGCCCGATCGGCTTCGCCGTCGGCGCCGAATACCGTGCTGAAGAGTTCGCCTTCCTGCCCAGCCAGGATCTGGCCACCGGCAACCTGACGGGCTTCAACGCCAGCCCGCCGGTCTCGGGTCGCTTCGACGTCTACGAAGGTTACGCCGAAGTCCTGGTTCCGCTGCTGAAGGACCTGCCGCTGATCAAGGCGCTGGACCTGGAACTGGCCGGCCGTACCTCGGACTACACGGGCCAACCGCACCCGGTTAAGACCTGGAAGGTCGCCGGTTCGTGGAAGGTGTTCGACGACCTGATGCTGCGCGCTTCGTACAACAAGGCGATCCGCGCTCCGTCGATCGGCGACCTGTACGCGCCGCAGTCGAACGGCTTCCCGACCGCCACCGACCCGTGCTCGGCTCGCGCCGCGCCCACGGCCGCCATCCGTCAGGCCTGCATCAACTCGGGCGTCGCCGCCAGCGTCGTCGGCCTGATCAACGCCAACCAGCAGACCCAGACCCTGTCGGGCGGCAACCCGAACCTGCGTCCGGAAGAAGGCAAGACCTTCACGGCCGGCTTCGCCTACACGCCGTCGTGGCTGCCGGGCTTCTCGATGACCGCCGACTACTTCGACATCAAGATCAACGACGCCATCGCCTCCTTCGGCGGCAGCGCTTCGAACGTCATGAATGTCTGCTACGGCACGCTGGTCAACGGCAACCCGAACTCGCCGTACTGCCAGGCGATCCGTCGCCTCGCCAACGGCTCGATCGACTTCGTCTCGCTCACCGCGCAGAACGTCGCCACGATCACCACGGCCGGCTTCGACGTTGGCGTGACCTACCGCACGACCATGGAAAACCTGGGTCTGCCGGATTGGGGCGCGCTGACCTTCCGCTCGCTGTACACCAACACCTGGGACTCGACGACGACGCCGGACGAAATCTCGTCGCCGGTCAAGTGCGCCGACAAGTTCGGCACGCGTTGCGGCAACCCGACCCCGCGCCACAAGCTGCGTTCGACGATGAACTGGACCAAGGATCAGTTCGGCGTGAACATCGTTTGGAGCCACCTGGACGACGTGCTCGACGACGCTCCGGCCACGGTCTACACCGTCGAGCGTATCGGCGCTAAGAACTACTGGGATCTGTCGGGCGACTGGAGCGTCAACGATCACGTCGCCTTCACGGCCGGCGTGCGCAACCTGACGCAAGAATCCTATCCGATCCTGGGCGGCAACGCCTCGCCGTCGAACAGCGGCTATCCCGCCGCCTACGACGTCCTGGGCCGGATGTTCTTCATCAACGCCCGCCTGCGCTACTAGGAGATACGACCCTCTCCGGCGTTTCGACGTCGGGGAGGGGGACCTCTTACGAAAAGGCCCGCCTCGATCGCTCGGGGCGGGCCTTTTTGTATTTATTTCAGGGCTTTATTGCTGACAGCTCAGCGTGGCGCGACGTCGAAGGCCATGGTCAGCCGATGGCCGGGATCGGAGAACGGCCGCGTGCCGTGCCAGAAGCACGACGGGAACAGCACCAGCATTCCGCGCTCGGGCTTGACCATGTGCTGGGCGACCAGGGCAGGGGATGTCGGCGCTCCTGGCCGGCCGAACTGCAGCCAGCCCTCGCGGGCCTCGCTGTCATCGACCGCCGCCGGCAGGTCCAGATAGAAGGCCGACGAGATCCAGCCCTTGGGATGGACGTGATCGGCGTGGAAGCCGTCGGACCGCAGTCGCACCGACCAGCCGCCAGCGAAGTCGAAGTCGGCCGAGCGGCGCGCGCGGATCGGATCGTCGCCCGGACCCAGGTCCTCGATGTAGCGCGCCACCGCCTTGCGGGCCGAGGCGAAGAACGCCCGCACCAAAGGGTCCTCGGACCGATCCAGCGACGGGACCTGGGTGCCGCCGCGCAGCGACTGCTGCAACGGGTGGGTCTTCAGGTCGTGCAGCTCCAGAAGTCGCGTGCGCAACGCCTCCAGGAAGGTCTCCAGATCGGGCCAGCCGTCCGGCGTCTCCAGGCGATAGGCGCGCACCAACTGGTCGTGATCGCTGAACGGCGCCAAACGCGGATCTTCGGTCAGCCGCCAGGCGGTGTTGCGCAGCGCCAGGGCGTACTGGTCCAGCGGCGTGGCCGCGACCAGGCGCTCGGCGGTCTCGGCGGCGGCCTGGGCCTGGCCCGTCGCCAGCAGGGCTTCGCAGAGCACGGCGTGAACCTCGGGCGCGGCGGGCGCCAGGCGTTCGGCCGCCTGGACGTGGGCCAGCATCCGCCGGGCGTCACCGACAGCGCCGGCCGCGCGCGCCGCAGCCAGCAGCAGCAGGACGTCGTCTGGCGTGCGTTTCAGCGCATCGTTCAGCGTCGCATCGGCGGCCGTGTGATCGCCGGCGAAGGTCAGCACCGTGCTCTTGATCAGCCACAGGCCCGCATCGTCCGGATGCCGCCCCAGCGCGGCCTCCAGCGCGGCCAGCGCCTGGTCCTGGCGTCCAGAACGCATCCAGCGCAGCTGCGCCAGGTCCAGATGCGCGGCCGCGTAGTTGGGCCGGCGCGTCAGGGCGGTCATGAAGGCTTTCTCGGCGTCGTCGTAGCGCCGCAGGCCTTGCAGGGCCTTGCCCAGGACCAGCCAGACCTCGGGCGCATCCAGGCCCAGGGCCAGCGTCCGGCGCGCGGCGGTTTCGGCCTCGGCGTCGATGTTCAGGTCGCCCAGCGTGGCGGCCAGATTGTACCAGGCGAAGCGATCCGACGGCGAACGCATCACGGCGCGGCGATTGAACGCCACGGCGTCGCTGACGCGGCCCAGGGCCTTCAGCGCGGCGGCGTGCGCTATCAGCAGGTTCGGCGTCGCGCCGCTGGCCTGGGCCGCCGATTGTGTCAGGCTCGAAGCCTCGGCGGCGCGGCCGTGGTCTATGAGAGTCCAGGCTTTCTGGGTCAGTGAGTCGGTCATGGATCGTGTCGGATTACGAGGCTGTAATACTAGAAACACGCCAGGGTCGTTCATAGTGCTAATCGATATTTCCGATAATATATCTTAGACGATAAATAGCTCAGCGCAGCCCGGCCGTCAGTTCCTGGGCTTCGCGCTGCTCTCCCTGTCGATGACCTCAGCTCATGGTGCCCCGAGTATATGGCGCCCCGAGTATATGGCGCTCCGAGTATGCGGCGCTTTCCACGATCAGCGCTTCTAGCGCAGCCTCGAACGCGCGGTCGTTCGGTGATCCCATCATCGGCGCGCCCATCGTGGGTCGGCTTGGCGGCTTTGTCGCTGGAGCCGCCGTGACCGGCATCCGTTTGAAGCGGTCCGATCTATCCTCGCGCAACGCGATCTCGACGCAGATTGCGCCACGAGTTACTTTCTCGATCGCAACGAAAACGATCGTACTAACATGTAAAAACGATCGTACGCTCAGCTATTACTCTGTGTAATTTCCATCGATCGCCGATAAGTCCGATTAAATCACGGGATAGTCTTTCAACATTTTAGATTATATCGAAGCCGTACGAACGTTATCGTGCGTCGTTATTCTTTCACATATCCGTAAATAAAATGGCGGATGACAAAGTTATGACCCCCTCCACTAGCGGCGCCGAGCAAGGCGTCGCGGCGGTTTCAATCATCCAGATCGGGGGATCGACGTGACCATCAAGAAGCTGGCGCTGGCCAGCACCATCATCGCGCCGCTGTTCATGGCGCCCTGCGCCTTCGCTCAGCAGGCCAGCGCCGCCCAGGGCTCCACCTCGGTCGACACCGTCGTCGTCACCGGCTCACGCATCGCCCGCCCGGAGCTGGAGTCGGCGATGCCGATCTCGGTGATGAGCATGGAGCAGATCAAGGACTATGGCCGCATCACCGTCTACGACGCCCTGATGCAGAACCCGGCCATGGGCCCGGGCCTGGGCGAGTCCAGCTCGCTAGGCCAGGAATATGACGCCGGCGTCGCCAACATCAATCTGCGCAACATGGGCAACAACCGCTCGCTGGTGCTGGTCGACGGCCATCGCTGGGTCTCGGGCGGCGCGCGCACCTCGGCGGTCGACGTCAACACCATCCCCACGGCGCTGATCGACCGCTTCGAAGTGGTCACCGGCGGCGCCGCGGCCGTCTACGGCGCCGACGCGGTGACCGGCGCGGTCAATGTGGTGATGAAGAAGCAGATGAAGGGTCTGCATCTCAGCGCGACCACCGGCGTCTCCTCGCACAGCGACGCGCGCCAGTCGGACTTCACGGCGGCGACCGGCTTCGACTTCGGCGAAGGTCGCGGCCATGTCGTGCTCGGCGGCAACATCTCGACCACCGACAAGCTGCGCAGCACCGAGCGCTGGATCAACCGCGACGTCTACAGCGCCAACCCGGCCAATACCGGCCCGAACGACGGCATCCCCGACCGCCTGCTCTATCGCGACTACCGCGTCATGTACCGCTCGCTGGTCCCGACCTGGTGCATGTACAACGGCAAGAACGCCTGCGGGAACAACAACGGCCAGTGGTACCAGTATGTGGGCGGCCAGGTCGTGGCCGTGCCGAAGGACAGCTACGGCATCGTCACCGCTGGCGAGACCGGCGGCCAGAACGGCGGTCCGGGCCTGAACGGCAACGAGAACCACTTCATCCGCAACGGCTCCAACCGTCAGTCGGCCTACGCCAACGCCAACTACAGGTTCACCGACGACCTGGTGTGGAACGGCACGCTGAGCTTCACCCGCAGCACCACGCGCGGCGCCGGCGAGTTCCCCGAGTACCGCTCGGACGCGCGCACGGGCAAGATCTGGTGGGGCAAGGACGGCGTCGCCAACACCGGCGAGATCGCCACCCTGACCAACCCGTTCCTGCCGGCCGCCATGCGCGACTACATGATCGCCAACGGCCTGACCCAGCTGGGCCTGGACCGCAGCTACAACAACCTGCCCCAGACCATGGAGCACCACGACCGTCGCAACTTCCTGATCGGCAGCGACATCACCGGCAAGCTGACCAGCAAGCTGAACTGGACCGCCTTCGCCCGCTACGGCCAGGTGGACGACGACTGGACCACGACCAACATGGTCGGCCGCGACCAGTGGCTGTTCGCTCGCGACAGCATCAAGGACGCCAGCGGCGCCATCGTCTGCCGGGACGCCACCGCCCGCGCCGCCGGCTGCAAGCCGTTGGACTTCTTCTCGACCGAACGCCCGTCGCAGGACGTGCTCGACTACCTGATGTTCGACCGCTTCGAGAAGACGCGGAACTCGATGCTGAACGCCGGCGTCAGCGTCGACGGCGAGCTGTTCAACCTGCCGGCCGGCGCGGTGAAGGCCTCGGTCGGCGCCGAATGGCGTCAGGAGAAGCTGGACACCTGGGACGACCCGGACAAGGCCAAGCTGTCGACCATCGTCTACGCGCCGGGCAACGACTTCGCTCTGCACCCCGACTTCCACCACAAGCGCGAGACGACCGAGGCCTTCGCCGAGGTGGTCGTGCCGGTGCTGGCCGACCTGCCCTTCGCCCGCAAGCTGCAGGTCGAAGGCGCCTATCGCTATTCCGACTACAGCGACAACGACAGCACCGACACCTGGAAGGCCGGCCTGACCTGGCAGCCGGTCCGTGACCTGACCTTCCGCGGAACCAGGTCGCACTCGATCCGCGTGCCCAATTTCGGTGAGCTGTACACGCCGATCAGCTTCTCCAGCTACGGCAAGATCGATGACCCCTGCTCCAGCGTCTACATCGCGCTGAAGCCGAACCGTCAGGCCAATTGCGAGGCGACCCTGCCGGGCGTGAAGTTCCCGGTCCCCTACCCCAACCTCAACGTGCCGATCGTCTATAGCGGCGGCAATCCGGACCTGGAGCCGGAGACCTCGAACTCGCTGACCTACGGCGTCGTGATCCAGCCGCGCTTCCTGCGCAACTTCGACATGACGATCGACTATTGGGACATCAAGGTCGGCAACGTCATCACCTCGCTGGCCTACACCACGCTGATGAACAATTGCGTGGACTCGGCCGGCGGCCCGGACATGGCCTACTGCAAGTACGTGATCCGCAACCCGGCCGGGACGCGCGACGTCGACGGCACGCTGATCGAGGGCTCGGTCAAGGAAGTCCGCACCCAGTTCGCCAACCTAGCCGGCCAGCGCGTGCGCGGCATCGACCTGTCGGCGCGCTACCGCACGCAGGTCGGTCCGGGCATGCTGCGCCTGACCTTCGCGGGCACGAAGCTGCTGGAGCAGACGACGATCTCGGAAAAAGGCAAGGCGGGCATCGACTATGCCGGCCAGTGGAACTACCCGACCTACAAGGCCACGCTGACCACCAGCTATGACCTCGGCCGTTTCACCTTCGGCCTGAACAATCGCTACGTCAGCAAGAGCAAGTACGCGATCAACCAGAGCGACGAATACAACGAGTTCCCGAACGTCCGAGCCTTCATCTACAAGGACATCAACATTACCTGGCATGCGAAGAAGAGCTTCGACATCGCGCTGGGCGTGAAGAACATCGACGACTACGGCGTGCCGCCGGCGATCCAGGACACCGCGATCTCGCCGCACGGCACGGGTGACGGCCGCAACATCGGTCCGGCCTATTACGATGCGATCGGTCGCTACTTCTTCCTGAAGCTCGACGCCTCGTTCTAGCCTGGTCGGGCGGCGTCGTTCCCCTCGGCGCCGCCCGTTTCGGTCCGACCAAAAGGTCGAAAGTGGCTTGACCAATAATTAGACTGGCCAGATATCTCGCTCCCAAGAGTAAAGTTTGGGAGGCTCCTATGAAGACCGCATGGCTCGCCGCCGGCGTCCTGATCGCCATCGCGCCCGCCGCGCACGCCGCCGACTACGGCCTGCTGGGCCCGACCTTCGGCAAGGGCGCCGTCTCCCCTGCCCTCAAGGACGCCATCGTCTCCCGGGCTGCGGCCACGCTGGACCGCCCGCCCGGCGCCATCCCCCACGCCCACACCGAAGGCACCCTGCCCGGCAAGGGCATCCGCGAGATCAGCATCAAGGCCCGCGAGGACCAGCCGATCGTGCTGAACTTCGCCCTCGCCTACCGCCTGACCGGCGATCGCAAGTTCCTGGAGGCGACGGGCCGCTATCTGGAGAACTGGGCTGACATCTACCAGATCTCGTTCAATCCGATCGACGAGACGGGCTTCGACACCCTGGTCATGGCCACCGACCTGACGGACGCCGACCTCCCCGCCCCCATCCGCGCCAAGATCGACGCCTTCTGGCGCAAGATGGCGGTCGGCTATCTGGACGCCATGGACGCCGGCCCCAAGAACGCCAACACCAACTGGCAGAGCCACCGGATCAAGATGGCGACCATGGCCGCCTACCAGACCGGCGACGCCAAGCTGATCGCCCGGGCCCGCGAAACGTTCCGCAAGCAGATCGGCGTCAATCTTTATGCGGACGGCTCGACCTTCGACTTCCACGAGCGCGACGCCCTGCACTACGTCACCTACAATCTCGACCCGCTGATGATGGCCGCCTTGTCGGCCCAGGCGCACGGCGAGGACTGGTTCGCGTTCAAGAGCGCCAGCGGTTCCAGCCTGCCGAACTCGCTGGACTGGCTGGCGGCCTATGCGAAGGGCGAGAAGACCCACAGCGAGTTCGTCAATTCCAAGATTCAGTTCGACCGCGACCGGGCCAATTCCGGCCAGAAGGAATACGCGGCGCATGACTGGGACGTCTCGAATGGCGTGGGCACCTACACCCTGGCCAGCCTGCTGGACGCCAAGTACCTGCCCCTGCGGGACGACCTGGTGAAGCGCACCGGCAAGAAACCGGCGCCGTGGGCCGAGATCCTGCGGTCTTCGCGGCCATAAGTTGACCCAGGTCCTCCCGCCTGACTTGATCGCCAGCGGGAGGACTTGATGACTCGCTCGAACCGTATCCTGACCGCAGCCGGCATCGGCGTGCTTGTCGCCGTGGTGGTGGGCTTCTACCTGGCCTCGCCGATCTTCGCGCTGAAGAGCCTGACCGAGGCGGCCAAGGCCGGCGACAAGGCCAAGCTGGAGCGCGCCGTGGACTTCCCGGCCGTGCGCGAAAGCCTGAAGCTGCAGCTCAAGGCCAGCATGACCCGCAAGTTCGAGGAAGACCCCAAGCTGCGCGACAACCCCTTCGCGGCCTTCGGCCAGATGCTGCTGGTCGGCGTGGTCGACAAAGCGGTCGACACCTATGCGACACCGGACGCCATCGCCACCATGGTCGCGACCAACGAGCCGCCCAAGAGCATCAGCGCCACGCCGGACGGTCCGGTCATCGAGCAGCCCCAACCCGAGGTGGCGGCCAAGCCCAAGGACAAGTCGAGCGTCGAGGTGAAGTACGGCTACCAGGACCTCGACCACTTCCGCGCCACCTATCGCGACCGCAAGGACGCGGACCAGGAGCCGTTCGGCCTGGTCCTGAAGCGCCACGGCGTGTTCGGCTGGAAGCTGGTGAAGATCGAGCTGCCGGGCCTCGACTAGGCCAGCCGCCAGTCGATCACGGTCCCTTCGTAGGCTTCGACGCCCCGGCCGATGCCGGCGATGGCGCGGCTCATGGCGCCGTCTCGGTCCAGGATCGTGTCGGCCAGCGAGACCATCAGGGCGTTCGGCGTGGCTTCCGGGCAGAGCGCGCGGAGTTCTTCGGCCAGCGCCTGCTCCCCGCCGGGCCGCGTCGCGCAGGCCAGGACATAGGCCGCCGCCGTCGAGCGGCTGACGCCGGCGAAGCAGTGGATCAGCAGCGTGGGTGTTTCGCGCAGCGCCAGGATCGTCTCGATCATCGCCGCCGAGGGTGCGATGAGACCTTCACGTTCCTCGGTGATGTCATTGAATCGCAAGAGTGTTCTACACTGCGTCACAGCCGGCGCCGTCGCGTCCGGCGAGATCAGCGACAGGACGTGATCGGCCTCGCCCGCCAGCTGTTCGACCGCCGTGACCGGCCCGACCAGCAGTCTCATGCCAGCGCCGCCGCGCCGAGCAGGAAGCCGACTTCGAACACCTGCTCGACCGCGCCCAGCACGTCGCCGGTATGGCCGCCGATCAGCCGCTTGGCGGTCAGCGCGACGAAGGCGGCCAGCAGAACGCCGCCCGCCAGGCCGGCCAAGGCCGCGCCCGGCGGCAGCAGGATCAGCGGCCAGGCGGCGATCAGCAGCGCGACTAGCACCTCGCCGGTCCGCACGCCCTGCGGCACGGGCTTCCACTTGCCCGCCTCGCCACTGGGGGCGTAGGGCGTCAGGCGCATGACGGTGACGGCGGCGGCGCGGCCCAGGCCGTGGGCGGCCAGCAGCAGGGCGGCGGCGGCCGGTGTCGTCGCAAGCACGGCGCCCTTCAGGGCCAGAACACAGACCAGGGCGCAGGCGCCGTAGGTCCCGATCCGGCTGTCCTTCATGATCTCCAGCCGCCGCGCCGGCGTCTGGCCGCCGCCCAGGCCATCGGCGGTGTCGGCCAGGCCGTCCTCGTGGAAGGCGCCGGTGATCAAGAGGCCTACAGCGATGGCCAGCACAGCCCCGACCGGTGCGCTCCATAGCCGCTCGCCGACCAGCAGGACGCCGGCGCAGACTGCGCCGACGCCCTGCCCGACCAGCGGGAAATAGCGGGCCGAGCGGGTGATCCAGTCGGACTCGAAGGTCTTGAGCGCCGGGGTCGGGGCGCGCGTCAGGAACTGGACCGCGCAGACCAGCAGCCGGACCTGATGCGCGAGCAAGCCCATGCGTTAGAGCCGCCCGTTCAGCACGTCGTCCAGGCTGGCGACGTCGCTCAAAAGGCGCGAGGCGGCGCGGACGATCGGCAGGGCCAGCAGGGCGCCGGTGCCCTCGCCCAGGCGCAGGCCCAGGTCCAGTAGCGGCTCGACGTCCAGCGCCGCGAGCATCCGCTGATGCCCTTGCTCGGCCGAGCGATGGCAGAAGACGCAGTAGTCCTGGACCGCCGGGACCAGCCGGATCGCCGCCAGCGCCGCCGCCGAGGCGATGAAGCCGTCGACCAGCACGGGGACCCGCGCCGAGGCCGCGCCGATGACGGCCCCAGCCATCATGGCGATCTCCAGCCCACCGAACTCGGCGAGCACGTCGAGGGGGGCGGTCGCGTCGGACCGCACCGCCGCCCGCTCCAACGTCGCCAGCTTGCGCGCCAGGCCGGCGTCGTCATGGCCCGTGCCACGCCCGACGCATTCGACCAGCGGCGCGGGCGCCAGGCGGTGCATGAGCAGCGCCGCCGAGGCGGTGTTGCCGATGCCCATCTCGCCCAGGGCCAGAATCTCGAAGCCCTCGGCGACCGCGTCACGGGCGATGCGCGCACCGGTCTCCAGCGCCTGGGTGACCTCTTCGGGCGTCAGGGCCGGCTCGACGGCGGCGTTGCGAGTCCCGCGCCGGACCTTCGCTGCCAGCAAGCTGGGATGGGCCGGCAGCTCTGCGTCCACGCCCGCGTCCACGACCCGCAGCTCGGCCCCGACCGCGCGGGCGAAGGCGTTGGCGCTGGCCTTGCCGGCCAGGAAGGTCGCGACCATGGCCTGGGTGACGCTGGACGGATAGGCCGAGACGCCCTCGGCGGTCAGGCCGTGGTCGCCGGCGAAGACCAGCAGCAGGGCGCGGTCGAAGGCCGGTGGCGCGCCTTCGGCGATCAGGCCCAGGCGCACGGCCAGATCCTCGACCCGGCCCAGGGCGCCCAGCGGCTTGGCCTTGCCATCGATCTGGGCGCGCAAGCCGGCCGCGTGGGCGAGGTCGATCGGCGGGACAGTCGGCAAGTTCATTTGAAAGTCTCCAGGCCGGCGATGGCGGCCAGGGCGGGGATATCGAAGGCCTGTTCCAGGACGGCGGCGATCTCGTCCAATGCCTGGTCGATACGGACGGCCTGGTCGATCGTGTCGGACACCGCGCCCAGCTCGGCCAGCAGCGCCGCCCTCGCCTCGCCCCGGTCGAACAGGCCGTGGACATAGGCGCCGCGCACCAAGCCGTTGGCCGAGACCGCGCCGTCCGTGACGCCGTCGTCGAAAGTCAGCATCGGCGAGACCGCGCCCGTCGTGCGGCCGACATGCATCTCGTAGCCCTCGAACCTGGCGCCGCCAGCCAGGGTCCCGGACACCGGCCGCAAGGTCTTGTCGCCAGTCATCACCGTCTCGACGTCCAGCAGGCCCAGCCCCTCGACGGAGTCCGGCGGTCCCTCGACGCCGTCTGGATCAGACACCCGCTGGCCCAACATCTGGTAGCCGCCGCAGACACCCAGCACCCGACCGCCGCGCCTCACGTGCGCGGCCAGATCGATGTCCCAGCCTTGTGCGCGCAGGAAGGCCAGATCGGCCAGCGTCGCCTTGGTGCCCGGCAGGATGACGAGGTCCGCGTCGCCCGGCAGAGCCGTGCCGGGAGGCACAAAAGCGAACTCGACCTCCGGCTCGGTGCGCAGGGCGTCGAACTCATCGAAATTGGCGATGCGCGACAGCATCGGCACGACGATCCGCACCTTGCGGCCGTCGGCGGAGGCGGCGCGGTCCAGCACCACGGCGTCCTCGGCCGGCAGCCGTCGCGCCGCCGCCAGCCAGGGGGCCATGCCAAGGTCGGTCCAGCCCGTGCGGCGGACGATCTCGGCGCGGCCGTCCTGGAACAGGCTGGGATCGCCTCGGAACTTGTTGATCAGGAAGCCGTGGATCATCGCCCGGTCGGCCTCGTCCAGCACCGCGTGGGCCCCGACCAGGGCGGCGATGACGTGGCCGCGATCGATGTCGCCGACCAGCACCACGGGGACATCGGCGGCGATCGCGAAGCCCATATTGGCGATGTCGTTGGCCCGAAGGTTGATCTCGGCCGGACTGCCGGCCCCCTCGACGATGACGAGGTCGCTTTCGGCTTCCAGCGTGCGGAAGCTCTCGATCACCGTGCCCAGCAGCGCGGCCTTGCGCTCCTGATAACCGCGCGCCTTCCAGTTTCCCGCCATCTGGCCGCGCACCACCAGCTGGGCGCCGACATCGCTCTGGGGCTTCAGCAGCACGGGGTTCATGTCGACGGTCGGGGCGACGCGGCAGGCGATGGCCTGCAGCGCCTGGGCGCGACCGATCTCGCCGCCGTCGGCGGTCACGGCGGCATTGTTGGACATGTTCTGCGGCTTGAACGGCCGCACCCGCAGGCCGCGATTGGCGAACAGCCGGCAAAGCCCCGCCACCAGCACCGACTTGCCGACATCGGAGCCACAGCCCTGGATCATCAACGCGGCCATGCGAAGCCTCCTGCCGCGAGCATCAACCAGAGGATCCCGCACGCGACCAGATAGATCCGCATCGCGCGCGCCAAGTCGGCCGCGGTCGGCGCCCTGCCCTCGCCCAGCACCGGGCGCTGCGACAGCGCCCCGTCGTACCAAGCCGGACCGCCCAGCCGCACGCCCAGCGCCCCGGCCATGGCCGCCTCGGGCCAGCCGGCATTGGGCGAGGCGTGCTTGCCGGCGTCGCGCAGCATGACCTTCCAGCCGCCACCGCCGGCCAGGGCGACGATGACGCCCGCCAGCCGCGCCGGGATCAGGTTCAACAGGTCGTCGAATCGGGCCGAGGCCCAGCCAAACGACCGCCAGCGCGGCTCGCGATGGCCGATCATGCTGTCGGCGGTGTTGACGGCCTTGTAGACGAAGAGGCCCGGCAGGCCGCCGACCACGAACCAGAACAGCGGCGCGACGACGCCGTCGCAAAAGCTCTCGGCCAGGCTCTCGATCGCCGCCGTGGCGATGTCGCCTTCGGTGAGCTTGGCGACGTCGCGACCGACGATCATGCCGACGGCGGCCCGCGCGCCCTCCAGGTCGCCGGCGGCCAGCGGCTTGGCCACCACCCGCACATGATCCCAGAGATTACGCTGCGCCAGGCCCAGCCAGCCGACCGCGACGACGGCCCACGGCCCGCCATAGCGCGTGATCAGCCAGCCGGCGGCGGCGCTGACCGCCACCAGGCTCAGAAGGGTGATCCCGCCGAGCAGACGCCGCAGCAGCTCGCCGAACGCCGACTGGTTCAGCATCCGCTCCAGCAGTGAGATCAACGCCCCGACCCAGACCACCGGATGCGGCGCGCGCCGATGCAGCGCGTCGGGATAGCCGACGACGGCCTCGACCCCGGCCGCCGCCAGGACGATCCAGGGGCTGGCGGACCAGGAACTAGCCGGCACGGCCCAGCACTTCGATCAGCGGCCCGCCCTCGCCCGCGTGACGGCGGACGACGACGCCGTAGACGTCCGACAGGGTCTCCGGCGTCAGGGCCGTGTCCGGTGCGCTATCGACCACCAGACGGCCCTCGTTCAACACCAGCACCCGGTCGGCGAAGCGCGCGGCCAGGTTCAGGTCGTGCAGAGTGACGATCACGCCCTTGCCCTCGTCGTGAGCCATGCCGCGGAACAGCGCCAGGGCGTCCAGGGCGTGGCCGGGGTCGAGACCGGTCAACGGCTCGTCGGCCAGCAGCCAGTCGGTCTGGCCGGCCAGGCCCCGGGCGATCAGGGCGCGGGCCCGCTCGCCGCCCGACAGTCGCGTCACCGAGCGGTCGACAAAAGCTTCCAGGCCGGCGGCGGCGATGGCGGTCTCGATCGCCGAGCGGTCCTCGGCGCTGGGACCGAAGGCCCCGATGTGCGGCGTTCGTCCCAGGCCGACGAAGGTGCGCACATCGACGTCCCAGGCGATCTCCGGCGTCTGGGCCAGGAAGGCGATGCGGCCGGCGCGTTGGCGGCCAGGCATGGTCGCGACGGCGGCGCTGTCCAGCATTACCGCGCCGCCGTCGGGTTTCAGCAGACCCGCCAGGCACGACAGCAGGGTCGACTTGCCAGCGCCGTTGGGGCCGACGATGGCGATGACGCCGCCTTGGGCGAAGTCGGCGGTGATCCCGGCCAGCACTGGACGGCCGCCCAGCGCCAGGGTGACGTTCTCAGCGTGCAGGCTCATGCCAGCCTCCGTCGCATCGAGATCAGCATGGCCAGGAAGAACGGTCCGCCCAGAATGGCCATGGCGACGCTCAGCTTGATCTCGCTGGCGGCCGGGGTCATGCGGACCAGGATGTCGGCGGCCAGGGTCATGACCGCGCCGCCCACGAACGACGGCAGCAGCACCGCGCTGGGCTTGGAGCCCAGCAGCGGCCGCAGCAGGTGCGGAGTGATCAGGCCGACGAAGCTGATGACGCCGGTCACCGCCACGCTGGAGCCGACCGCCACGGCGACGCCGATCAGCATCAGCCAGCGCGTGCGCGAGAGGTCCACGCCCAGCGACCGCGCGCCCTGCTCGCCCAGGGTCAGGGCGTCCAGCGACCGGCCCAGGGACAGCAGCAGCAGGCCGCCGACGATGACGCCCGGCGCGGCCAGCTTGACCTCGTCGATGCTGCGGTCGGCCAGCGAGCCCATCAGCCAGTTGACGATCTCGTTCACCGCCCACGGGTTGGGCGCCAGGTTGAGCGCCAGGGCGATGGCCGAACCGCAGACGGTCTGGATGACGAAGCCGGCCAGGATGAAGGTGACGATGCTGGAAGTGATGCCGGCCAAGCCCAGCAACGCCGCCACGCCCAGCCCCGCCCCGACCATGGCGGCCGCCGGCAGGATCCAGGTCGCTTCTCCCGCCGAGCCCAGATAGAGGGTCAGCACCGCGCCCAGCGCCGCCGAGGTCGAGACGCCCAGCGCCGCCGGATCGGCCAGCGGGTTGCGGGTGTAGCCCTGCAGCGCCGCGCCGGAGAGGCCCAGCGCCCCGCCGACCAGGATGGCCAGGATGGTGCGCGGCAGGCGCAGGCCGAAGACGATGGCCCAGCGCGGATCGGCGCCGCCGGAGGTCCAGGCGCTCCACGGCGCCCAGACGCGTCCGGCGCACAGGCTGACGCCGAACAGCACGACCAATAGCGCCAACAGGACGCTACAGATCAGCCATGGCTGTATTTGGGGAGACCGGAGCTTCATGCTCCCTCCTTCAACGCTTGGGCTCGCGCCCGGGCCATGGCGGCGGCGGTCTCGATCAGGACCGGGCCACCGCAATAGAGAAGCTTTTCGGGCAAGCGCACCTGGCGCATCCGCCCTGACACCGATTTCAGGGCCGGATGGGTCATGACCCGGTCGGCCCAGCTGCGCGCGCCCGGGCCCGGCACGCCGACCAGCAACACCTGCGGCGGGTCGGCCAACAGGCGCTCCAGCCCGACATTGCCCCAGGTCCGCAAGCCAAAGCGGCGGGCGACATTGTCGAAACCGGCGTGGTCCATCATCTCGTCGACCAGAGTGCCGGGGCCGGCGGCGAAGCCGTTGGGCTGATAGATCAGCGCCGTCAGCCGCCGCGCGCCGGACGCGGGTTTGGACGCCGCGATCGCCGCCTCGATGCGCGCGACCAGGGCCTCGCCGCGATCGGGATGGCCGATCAGCTTGGCCATCTTGCGGACCTGGCCGAGGCTTTCGTCGACCGACTTGGGCACCTTGAAGCGCTGGACCGGCACGTGCAGGCGTTTCAGCGCATTGCGGGTCGCCAAGGCCGAGTGCTGGCTGGCCAGGACGAGGTCTGGCATCAGGTCGATGACCTCCTCGGCGCTTTCCCAGGTGTAGGGCAGCGTCTTGGCTTGGGCCGCGACGGTCGAGCCCTGTTCCTCGCGGGCGTAGTGGCTGAGGGCGGCGATCTGGCCGCGGTCGGCCAGGTGCACCAGCATGGCGTCCAGGCAGCTGTTCAACGACACGATGCGCTTGGGCGCTGGCAGTGGCGCGCCCGCCGTCATGGCTAGGGCGCCGGCGATGGCTTCGCGGCGGTTCATGACGTCACCGCCTGAAGAGCACGCTTGAAGCGTTTGAATTCATTGCGCGAAGGCAGGCCGATGCGAAGTCGGTCGGGGCGATCCGCGAACGGCCGGGTCAGCACGCCCTGGGCGCAGAGCCGGGTGAACAGGCCGTGGGCGTCCGGCGTCTCGACCCAGCGGAAGAGATCGCAGCCGCCGAGCGGCTTCAGGCCCGCCTCGACCAGTGCGGCGTCGATGGCGGCGGCCTGGGTCGCCAGCCATGTTCGGGTCTGAGTGCGCCAGGCATCGTCGGCATAGGCTTCCAGGCCCATAGCCAGCGCGTCGGCCCCGACCGGCCAGTCGCCGAGCAGGACACGAAATTCTCGCGCGAAGACCTTGTTTCCAATCAGGAAACCGAGACGCGCGCCCGGCAGGCCATAGAACTTGCCGAACGAGCGCAGGGTCACCAGCCGGTCGATCTCCAAGTCGGCGACGCTGAGCTCGGGCGCAACCTCGCCGAAGGACTCGTCGACCACGGTCCAGCGGCCGGCGTCAGAGCGCTCGGCGGCCAGGGCGGCCAGGGTCTCGCGGTCGATGCGGCGGCCGTCGGGGTTGTTCGGATTGACCAGCACCAACACGTCGGCGCTGACGGCGCGCGGGTCGTCCAGCGATGCCGCCAGGCTGGGCGACGAGGCCGACCAACTCTCGGTATGACCGCCATAGATCGGGGCCAACAGCGCGACCTCCCCGCCGCCGATCAGGCCGGGCAGCAGCCGCAGCGCCGCCTCCGCGCCCGAGGTCGCGACCACGCGGCCGGCGTCGGCGACGCCGAAGGCGCGCGCGGCGACGGCCTCGAGCTCGGCCAGCTCATGCGGGTCCGGCAGCCGGCGCAGGGCGTCGGTCGGCGCCCGCTGGCCGGACCACGGCTCGGGATTGATCCCGGTCGACAGGTCCAGCCAGGGACGCGGCGCGTCCGGAAAAGCGGCCATCGCCTCGCGGAGACGGCCGCCGTGCCGGAAGGCGCCGATGGTGGGTATCGACGCCCTCATAGGCTTAAAAGCGCGCCCGCAGGCCCAGGAAGGCCCCACGGCCCGGCGTGCCGTAGTTGAGGATGGTCTGGTAGTCCTTGTCGAAGGCGTTCTCGACTCGGCCGAAGACCTCCAGGGTCTCATTGATCGGATAGGCCGCCCGCAGGTCGACCAGGGTGTAGCCCTTCACCACCTGGGTGTTGGTGTCGTTGTTGAAGGTCTTGCCCACGTAACGCACCGCCACCGTGGTCGACAGCTTCACCGGCCAGACATAGGTCGCCGACAGGTTGCCCATGTTCTTCGGGCGACGGGTCAGCTGCTTGCCCTTGGTGGTCCCGGAGTTCGATTCCGCGTCGGTGTAGGTGTAGTTGGCGGTGATCGTCAGGGCGGTCGTCGGCTTGACCTCGCCGATCAGCTCGACGCCCTGCGCCTTGGTCTTCTGGACGTTGTCGTAATAGCCGAAGCGGAACATCCCGCCCGGATTGCACAGCGCCGCGGTCGAGCCCGAGGCGCACGAGAAGAAGCGGATCTCGTTGTCGGCCTCGCGGTGGAACCAGGTGGCCGAGGCGCGGGCCTTGCCGCCGAAGAAGCGCTGCTCGATCCCGGCGTCCCAGCTGTCGAACTCTTCCGGCGACAGGTTGGTGTTGCCGTATTCGCTGTAGAGTTCGTAAAGGCCCGGGGCGCGGAAGCCCTGACCGAAGCTGGCGCGCAGGACGGTGTTGCCCTCGTTCAGCGCATAGGCGGCCGCGACCTGGCCCAGGGTGTGGCTGCCATAGGTGTCGTGGTCCTCGTAGCGCAGGCCGCCCGTCAGGGTCAGGCCCTGGACCGGCTCGACCTGCAGTTGGCCGTAGACGCTGTCGACGCCGACGCGGCCGGTGCGGAACGGGGCGTTCTGCGTGGTCGGGGTGGGCGAGCGGGTGCGCATGCGCGACTTCTCGCTCTCACCGCCGAAGGTGGCGGTCCAGATGTCCGAGATCGCGAACACCCCCTGGTATTCGACGCGCTTGTTCTTGCCGGCGGCGTCGAAGGTGATCGGGCCGGTCGGACGCGCGGGGTTCAGGTTCTCGCGGTCGGTGTCGGTGTAGGCGTAGCCGAGGCGGTTGTTCCAGCGGCCGTCCAGCAGGGCGAAGTTCAGGCCGGTGTAGACGACCAGTTCCTCGGTGCGGGCGAACTCGGCGCTGTCGCCGTTGAAGGCGTCGAAGTCGTTCTTGCCCTTCGAATAGACCGAGCGGACCTCGGCCGAGACGTTGTCGGTCAGCGCCACGCGGACGCGGCCCGAGACGCCGGTGTTCTGGTAGCCGTCCTTCTCCTTGCCGACCTTGTACGAGGAGAAGCCGTCGGTGGTGTAGTAGCCGCCGGCCAGGCGCCAGGTGATCTTGTCCGAGGCGCCGCCGACGCCGGCCCGCAAGTAGCCGGTCTTGCGCGCGCCGGCTTCGGCCTCGACCGAGCTCTCGAATGGCGTGGTCGGGTCGGCGGTGACGATGTTGACCACGCCGCCGATGGCCTGGCTGCCCCACAGGGTCGACTGGGCGCCGCGCAGGATTTCGATGCGGGCGATGTCGCCGACCAGCAGGTTGCCGCTGTTGAAGCCGCCCTGCGTCGAGGACGGGTCGTTCAGCTTGACGCCGTCGATCAGCACGACCGTGTGCTGGGTCTCGGCGCCGCGGATGTTGAGGCTGGTGGTCGTGCCCGGCCCGCCGTTGCGGGTGAAGCTGACGCCCGGCTGCTGGGCCAGCAGTTCGGTGACCGAGATCGCCTGGCTTGCCTCGATGGCGGCCTGGGTCAGGACGGTGACCGACTGACCGATCTTCTGGATGGGCTGGGCAGTGCGGGTGGCGGTGACCACCAGCTCGGCGACGCCGTTGGCGCCGGCCTTACCGGCGACGTCGGCCTCGGGGGCCTTCTGCTCGTCGGCCATGGCGGCGCCGGCGACGAGGACGGTAGCGAGAGCGGTGGAGCTCAGAAAAGCTCGGATCATGGGTCTTCCTCTTCGAAACGATCCGCGCGCCAGCCGACGCACCCGCAAATTCACGCGTACGCTGGACCGTCGCGCGGTCCTGGACTGCCGTTTCTCGGGAAAACCCGTTCGTTTGGCGCACCCCGGCCAACCGATGAACGACCGCGCCGGGCAGGTCTCCTGGCTCACGGGTCTATGCTCTTGGCGCCGCCTTCCCAGGATCCGAGGACCCCAGTGGCATGTGACGCTAGAACTCGCCGCTTACAGTTGCGGGGGCAGCCGAGGTCTTGAACCTCGTTCCCTTTTAATCCTCTTTCGAGGAGCCTGACGCGCGGTCAGCCCTATATGCTGCGCCGCACACGGTCAATGTGGAGCTTCCATGACGTCGATCCTGGTGCTGGGCGGGGCCCGTTCCGGCAAGAGCGCCTTTGCCCAGAAGGCGGCGGAAAGCGCCAGCGGTGGGCGTCTAGTGCTGATCGCCACCGGGCAGGCCTTCGACGACGAGATGGCCGAGCGCATCGCCCGCCACCAAGCCGAGCGCGGCGAATCGTGGACCACGGTCGAGGCCCCGCTGGCGCTCCCCGAAGCGATCGCCGCCCTCCCCGCCGACGCCGTAGCGGTCGTGGACTGCCTCACGCTGTGGCTGTCGAACCTGATGCTGGGCGAGCGTGACGTTGGCGCGGCGGCGACCGCGCTAGTCGAAGCCGTCGCCGCCTGCCCTGCCCGCCTCTGGCTGGTCAGCAACGAGGTGGGCCTGGGTCTCGTGCCCGAGACGCCGCTGGGCCGCCGTTTCCGCGACGAGGCGGGACGGCTGCACCAGCGGCTCGCGCAGGCCGTGGACGAGGTCTATTTCATAGCCGCCGGCCTGCCGCTACGCCTCAAGCCGCAGGCTTGGTGATCCGCCGCCAGCCGATCACCACGCCGCTGACCGAGATAATCAGACCCAGGATGCTGAGCAGCCAGACCACGATGTCCCATAACGGCCGGTGGGCTAGCAGGAACCCGAAGTCCAGGCTGTGCAGCGCCGAGAAGGTCCAGCGGTAGAGTCGCAGGGAGTCGTCGGCCACACCGACCATCCGGCCGCTGGTCGGGTCGATATAGAACCAGCTGCGGGCGGGATCATCGAAGCCGGCCCTCAACACCGGCAGCGGCGCCTTGTCGTGGTGCGAGTACCAGTAGGCGTCGTCCTGCGTCAGGCGATCGCGCATGACCAGATGCGCGCCCGGCACGAGCGTCGAAGCGCGGGAGAACAGCTCGCCGTCGGTGAAGGTCACGCGGCGGCCGCTGGCCGGATCCAGCACCGCCTTGGCCGCGCCATCGTCGACCAGCATCAGCGGTCGCTCGCCCAGCCAGTAGAACCGCGCCAGCCGGTCGCCGTGGCGATCCTTCAACGCTGCGGCTTCCAGCGGATAAGGCGCGGCCGGCGCGGTCATCCAGGCCTTGCGGCCCAGCATCACCGCGTCGCCCGGCCCGCCCCAGTCGTTGGGGTTCATCGACATCCAGCCGCTGAACACCCAGGTCAGGACGAAGAGCCCGCCGACCAGGCCCGTCAGATGGTGCCAGGTCATCCAGCCGCGATAGGGCGACATCCGCCCGCCGGCGTAGCGACGTTTGAGCCGCACGCGCAGCAGGCCGATCCAGAGGCCGGTGACGGCGCTGACCATGCCTATCCCCGAGGTCCACAGCACGACCTGGGCCCAGGCCTGGGGCATGGCCCGCAGGCTGGTGAAGTACAGCCAGTGCGGCACCGTCCCCAGCCAGTTCCAGAACCGCTCGGTTCGATTGGTGTCGAGTACGATCTCGCCGCCCTTGGATCCGACATAGACCTGCGTCCCCGCCGCATCGTTCAGCGCGAACAAGTGCAGCGGCCGCGCGGCGTTGTAGCTCTGGGCCACGGTCCACTGGTCGCGTTCGAGCGTGCGCAGGAAGCGCGGCGAAGCCTCGGGCCAGGCGGCCGCGACCACGGCCTTGGCCCGCTCGGCGTCGACCGCGCCAAGCACCCGGCCGTCGACCGCCGAGACCCCGACGCGCTTGCGGCCTTCGACCACGCGATAGACCGGCTCGCCACCCCACATCGACAAGGTCAGGTCGGCCGGGAACGCCTTGGCGCCGGCCTTGTCGACCGCCACCGACGGACCCAGCCGCACCCTGCCCCAGTCGATCGGCGCGCTGTGCGCGACCCGCTCGGCCTCTTCGAGATGTGGGAAACGCACGTACATCATGGTCAGGCCGGAGACGAACCACAGCACGAACAGCAGGCAGGCGGCGACGCCCAGCCAGCGGTGGACGAACCACAGCCAGCGCTTGCCGACCTTCCAGGCGGGCCGCCAGTTGAACGTCGCCCCCATGATCAGAACGCGTAGCTGTAGCGGACGCTCGCGGTGCGCGGCACGCCGAGGTTCCGGTAGAGGAAGCGGCTGGTCGACCCGTCCTTGGCCGCTGAGCCGAGACGCGCGGCGTAGTCCTTGTCGAACAGGTTCTGCAGCCGCAGCCCCAGGCGATGGTGACGCGCCGCGCCGTCCAGGAATACGTGCCCGGCCAGATCGACCACGACGACATCGCCATAGTTGATGCGGCCAAAGCCCGACACCGTCTGCCAGACGTCACCGGTCCAGGTCGCCGACAGATCCGCGCCGTACGGCTTGCCGGTCGGGGCGAAGTCCAGCGAGGCCTTGGCGAAGTCGGTCGGCGTGCGGTCGCGCTGCAGGTCCGAGCCCTGGTTGCGCGACTTGGTATGGGTGTAGCTGGCGTTGAGGCTGAAGGCGTCGTTCAGCCGGGCCTGGACCACGGCCTCGGCGCCCGAGACGCGCACCTGGCCCGCGACATTGACATAGAGGCCTTCGGGATAGGCCGGGTTGTCGTAGACGTCGCTGATCAGGTTATCGATCCGGCGGGCGAAACCGGTCAGCTTCCAGCGCACCGCCTCGCCCAGCACGCCGCCGGCCGCGACATTGAGGTTCTTGCTGCGTTCGGCCTTCAGGTCCGGATTGCCGTGGGTGGAATCCGGGTCGATGGCGAACAGCTGCTCGGCGTCGGGCAGCAGGAACGAGGTCCCGCCCACGCCCTCGACATAGAACGACGGCGTCACGTCATAGCGGCCGCTGAGCGTCCACACCGTGGTGTCCGAACCCTGGCCGTGATTGTAGCGGACGCCGGCGGTGAACAGGGCGTTCTGGATCAGGTCCGGCGTGGTGCGGATCTGGGCGATCACGGCATGGACCTGCTCGGTCTTGCCCTCGATCAGCAGCACCTCGTCGCGGCCCTTGAAGTTCTGGAAGTCGTAGCCGAGCTCGTACTCGAAGCCCTTGTTCAGGTTCAGCTTCACCAGCGCGCTGGCGCCGTAGTCGCGATAGCCCCAGTAGGTGCCGGCCGGATAGACAACGACCGGGCCGGCCGCGCCGTTCTGGACGTTCTCGTAGGTCGTGTCCCAGTCGTGCAGATAGCCCTTGAGGAAGAACTGGGCCGGGCCGTCGGGCGTGTAGTCCAGGCGGGCGCTGAGGATGTCCTCGTCGCGGTCGTTGTAGCTCTTGCGGACCAGGCGCGGCGACAGGTTGTCCAGGCGCGCGTCGGTGTGCTGCCAGTTGGCTTGCAGGCGCAGGTCCGGCGTGAAATCGAAGCCGTACTTGGCGCCCAGGGTGACGACGTCGTAGCCGCGCTTGCGGTCGGTCGCGCTGGGCTGGAAGACGTCATACTGCCCGAAGCCGTCGCTCTCGTCCTTGTTGGCATAGACGACGTACTTGTGGCGACCAAAGGCGCCGCGGACATAGCCGTCGGCGTGGACGGTCTTGTTCTCACCGCCGCCGATGGTCAGCTCGCCGCTGGTCGTATCGGAGAAGGCGCGGGTGACGACATTGATCACGCCGGCCGAGGCCTGGGTGCCGTAGAACAGCCCCTGCCCGCCTTTCAGCACCTCGATGCGCTCGATCATGCTGGCCGGCAGGGTGTCGACGGGCGTGGTCGAGTTGTAGAGGCGATTGTTGATCCGCACGCCATCGACGGTCCACAGCACGTCCTGGGTGCGCGAGCCCTGCAGCGACAGGTCGACATAGCTGAACGGGCCGGCGCTGGGCGCGATGTAGAGGCCCGGCGTCAGGGTCTGCAGCGCCTGGACGGTATCGACGAAGCCGCCGTCCTTGATCTGCGCGGCGGTGACGATGGCCACGTCGCTGCCGTAGCGCGACAGCTCCTGAGGCAGGGTTTCTTCCAGGCTCTTGGCGGTGATCACCACCTGGTCGATGGCGTTGGCCGGATCGTTGTCGGCGGCGGCGTGCGCGGCCAGCGGGAACAGTAGAGCCGCCGCGATGGCGGCGTGCGAAATCGTCTTAGGCATAAGGCCCCCCATGTGCGTCCGTGCGACATGGCGAAGAGCCTCCCGGGAGCGGTGCCCACGGGTCGACGGCCCGGCGGCGCGGACGCGTTGAAGCGCCGGCCGTACCGGTCGAGCGGCTCTCCACCGCTTCTCGTCGCTCAGACGGGGTTCCGCGCCTTGGCCATCCCCTGGGCCACGGCAAGAGCGACCCATGCTGGCAGGTCTCCTGGCTCACGGGTCATCGCTCTTGGCGCCGCCTTCCCAGGGTCCGAGGACCCCAGTGGCATGTGACGCTAGAACTCGCCGCTTACAGTTGCAGGGACAGCCGCAGATTTGGGGGCCGAAGCCCCCGCACTGCATTCCCTATTAAGCCCTCTCGGGCGCCAGCACGGTCATTGTTGCGACGCACTACGCGCGCCGCGACGAACGCTGATAGCGGAAGTTGCGCGGAAGGCAAATGGGGTGAGCGAGGGGAAATCCCGCCGGAGTGCGGGCGTTGAACCCCTCTCTCAAAGACACAAAGCTTGTCATCCCGGCCGCAGCGAAGCGGAGAGCCGGGACTCAGGGGCAACCGCACGGGGCTTGGCCCCTGGGTCCCGGACAAGCGCTATGCGCTTTCCGGGATGACAAGAATGGGCAGCGTGACGCTCTAGAGCGCTCAACGGGCGTTCACGCCCTTCCATCCCCGGCCTGAAAACCTGCCGTAATCTCTCCCCACCTCGTCGCGAGGAAAGGGCGCATGGCCAGCGACCGTTGCGGCGGCGGGGTGTGATCGAGCGGGTGTGCTCGTCGGTGCGGGGAAGCTCCGCAACCTCATCCCTCTAGCGGCGGTCGGCCCTGGAACACAGAAACGACGTGGGATGTCGGGCCGAGGAGACGACAGGTTCGGGGAAACCCGGACACCCAGGACCAGGTTTCGCGGCCTGGCCCGCCCGTCGGAGGCTTCAAGGGCGAACAGGCGCGAACAGCGTCGGGACGCCGCGCTTCCGGAAAACGGTCACGCGGAGCGTTCGGACTTCGTCGAAACGGTATTCACTACTCACACTCCGGACGCTGTCCGGCGCTCCGCGTCCCTTTCCTTGATCTTCAGCGGCCTGCCGCGTGAAGTGCAAACGCACGCGCCGGTTCAGGAAGAGGCTGGCGCTCGACCGACAATGCTCGCACACTCATTCAAACGGCCGTTCAGCGGCCTTAGTGTCCGAGCGCGACCAACAGCGCGGGGAGGAGTATCGATGTCCGAGCGCCATCCATCCCAGAGGGTGTCGTCGTGGGCCCTGGCGGCCTTCGCTTCGCCCAACATCCCGATCGCGGCGCTGGGCCTGCCGCTGGTGGTCTATCTGCCGGAATTCTACGTCAGCACCATCGGGCTGTCGCTGGCCGCGGTCGGCGCGGCCTTCCTGTTCGTGCGGCTGATCGACATCACTCTGGACCCGTTCCTCGGCGGGGTCATGGACCGGACGCGGACCAAGCTGGGCCGATTCAGGCCCTGGCTGCTGGCGGGCATGCCGGTCGTGGGCATCGGGGCTCTGGCCCTGTTCATGGGTCAGCCTGGCGCCAGCGCCTTCTATCTGTGGGGTTGGCTGCTGGTCACCTATGCCGGCTATTCGATGGTCGTGTTGTCGCACACCGCCTGGGGCGGGGTGCTGTCCTCCGACTACCAGCAGCGCTCGCGCGTCTATGGCTGGTGGCAGGCGGGCAATGTCGTCGGCATGATCCTGGTCCTGTGCCTGCCGCCGCTGCTGGTCGGCGTGTTCAAGACCGAGCATGCCGAGGGCGTGCGGGCCATGGGCTGGTTCATCATCGCCCTGCTCCCGATCACCATCCTGACCGCCGTGCGCGTGGTCGGCGAGCCGGCCGCGCCGCTGGTGAGGCACGCGGCTGGTATCAAGCAGTATCTGGCGCTGCTGGGCCGCCCGTCGGTGCGCCTGCTGCTGTTCGCCGACCTCTTGATGGGCCTGGCGCCGGGCATCGCCGGGGCGCTGTTCCTGTTCTTCTTCGAGCGCATCAAGCAGTTCGACAAGACCCAGTCGGGCGTGCTGCTGCTGGTCTATTTCTTGGCCGCCCTGGTCAGCGCGCCGATCTGGCCGATGCTGGCCAAGCGGATCGGCAAGCACCGGGCCTTGGCCGTCGCCGCCGTGGTCTACGCCTTCGTCCAGATCGCCGCCGTCTTCACGCCGGTGGGCAATTCGGGGATCGGCACGATCATCCTGATCCTGGCCGGCATCCCCTACACGGCCGCGCCGGTGCTGGTGCGCGCCATGATGGCCGACATCGGCGACGAGGAGCGGCTGCAGGGCGGCGTCGACCGCACCGGCCTGCTCTACGCCATCCTGACCGGCACGGTGAAGCTGGGCTACGCCCTGGCGATCGGGGCCTTCCCGGTCCTGCAATGGCTGGGTTTCGACCCCAAGGTCCCGACCGTCTCGGGCGACAACGCCTTGATCGCCATGTACGCCGTGGTGCCGGCGGCGATGGGACTGGTGGTCGCCGTCGTCATGTTGCGCTATCCGCTGGATGCGACCCGCGTCGCCGAGATCCAGCGCCAGCTTTCGGCGCGGGATGCGGCCCAAGGGGACGCCCCCGCAGCGGAGCCGGAACCGAATGTCGTCCCAGAGCAAGTCCCCGCCCCTGGCCCCGCCGGCTGAAGATCAACATCCGCTGTTTCGCCTAGTCGAGATCATGGCCAAGCTGCGCGATCCAGACGGCGGCTGCCCCTGGGACCTGGAGCAGACCTTCGCGACGATCGCGCCCTACACGGTCGAGGAGGCCTATGAGGTCGCCGACGCCATCGAGCGCAACGACCTGCCGGAGCTGCGCGACGAGCTGGGCGACCTGCTGCTGCAGGTCGTCTTCCATTCGCGGATGGCCGAGGAACAGGGCGCGTTCGACCTGAAGGACGTGGCGGCGGCGATCTCCGACAAGATGATCCGTCGCCATCCGCACGTGTTCGGCGACCACGCCTATGACGACCTCTCGGCCCAGGTCGCCGGCTGGGAGGAACTCAAGGCGCAGGAGCGCAAGGCCAAGGCCAAGACGGGCGTGCTGGACGACGTGCCGGCCGGCCTCCCTGCCCTCACCCGCGCCGTCAAGCTGACCAAGCGGGCCGCCCGCGTCGGCTTCGACTGGCCCTCGGCCCGCGAGGTGCTGGACAAGCTGCGCGAGGAAACCGCCGAGATCGAGGTCGAGATCGAGGCCGGCGACATGGCCAAGGCCCGCGAGGAGCTGGGCGACATCCTGTTCGTCTGCGCCAACCTGGCCCGCAAGCTGGACGTCGATCCGGAAGACGCCCTGCGCGCCACCAACGCCAAGTTCGCCCGCCGCTTCGGCTTCGTCGAGGCCAAGCTGGCCGAGCGCGGCAAGACGCCCGACCAGTCCGACTTGGCGGAAATGGATGGCCTATGGAACGACGCCAAGGCGGCCGAGAAAGAAGCCTAGTCGACCGTCCCGACCAGGGCGCCGGGATACTGGCGCTCGAACCGGCCCAGCGCCTGGCTGTCCAGCCGGGTGACGATCGTGACGTCGCCGTCAGGACCGTCATAGCGGCTCAGCACCCGGCCATTGCGGTAGATCCAGGCGATGGCCTGGCCGTCCTGGGCCTTCAGCTGGATCTCGACCGGCGCGGAATCGTCGATCAGGCCGCTGATCCGGCGCAGCAGGGCCTCGCAACCCTCGCCGGTGACGGCCGAGACGGCCGAGGCCTCCTTGCGACGGGCATGGCCCTCGACGACCTCGCGGTCGTCCTCGCCCAGCAGGTCGATCTTGTTCCAGACCTCGACGACGGTCTTGCCCTCGTCGAGCGTGACGCCCAGTTCGGCCAGCACCGTCTCGACGTCGCGGGCCTGGGCCTCGCTGTCGGGATTGGCCACGTCGCGGACGTGCAGGACCACGTCGGCCTCCTGCACCTCCTCGAGGGTGGCGCGGAAGGCCTCGACCAGCTCGTGCGGCAGGTCGGAGATGAAGCCGACGGTGTCGGACATGATCGCCGGCCGCCCGTCGGGCAGCTTCACGGTGCGCAGGGTCGGGTCCAGCGTCGCGAACAGCATGTCCTTGGCCAGGACCTCCGCCTCGGTCAGGCGGTTGAACAGCGTGGACTTGCCGGCGTTGGTGTAGCCGACCAGGGCGACCGTCGGATACGGCACCTTCTTGCGGGCGCTGCGATGCAGGGTCCGCGTGCGACGCACCTCCTCAAGCTCCTTCTTGAGCTTCAGGATATTGTCGCGGATCAGGCGGCGGTCGAGCTCGATCTGGGTTTCGCCGGGACCGCCGGTGTTGCCGGTGCCGCCGCGTTGCCGCTCAAGGTGGGTCCAGGTGCGGACGAGGCGCGAGCGCTCGTATTCGAGCCTGGCCAGCTCGACCTGCAGACGGCCTTCGCGAGTCCGGGCCCGCCTGGCGAAGATCTCGAGGATCAGGCCGGTGCGGTCCACGACCTTCACCTTCAGCGCCTTTTCGAGGTTGCGCTGCTGGATGGGCGTGAGCTGGTCGTCGAAGACGGCGACGTCGATGTGTTCGACCTCGCAGATCGCGGCGAACTCCTCGATCTTGCCCTTGCCGAACAGGGTGGCGGGGGTGACGGCGCGCAGGGGCGCGATCACCGTCTCGACGACGTCGAGATCGAGCGCGACGGCGAGGCCGACGGCTTCCTCGAGCCGGGCTTTGGGATCCCGGGCCTCGAGGGCCGCCTGGCCGCGCAGCTGCCGCGCCGGATGGATGACAAGCGCCTTCAGGATCGGCGCGGCGTGGTCAATCGACCTGGATGTAGATTTGGACAAGTAGTCTCGGATCAGTCGTCGGAGTCAGCGCTGGGCTCGTAGAGCTGGACAGGCTGGGCCGGCATGATGGTGGAAATGGCGTGCTTGTAGACCAGTTGCGACTGGCCGTCGCGACGCAGGAGGACGCAGAAATTGTCGAACCAGCTGACCACGCCTTGCAGCTTCACGCCGTTGACGAGGAAAATGGTGAGCGGCGTCTTCGACTTGCGCACGCTGTTCAGGAACGTGTCCTGGAGGTTTTGTTTCTTCTCGGCAGACATCGGGGGTTCCCCTCTCATTGTTATCGGAGGGCAACACGCCCCCCACACAAACAAGGCCATGCTAGAGGATTTTTCGCTGAAAGCGACAAGGTCGCAGCGAAAATTTCCGCAAAGCCGCGCGGCCTAAAGACGCCCTCGCCGGATATTGCTCCGATCTCAGACGGCTTTTTGACGCGCGCGCTCAATATAGGAACGTCGCAGGCCGATCGCCACCGGACCCGGCTTGCCCCCGCCTAGCTTGACCCCGTCGATCTCGATGATCGGCGTGACCAGCGAGCCGGCCCCGGTGATGAAGGCCTCCTTGGCGGCCTGGGCCTCGGCGATCGTGAAGGGCTTCTCGCTGAACGGCAGGCCAGTCTCGCGGACCACTTCCAGCAAGGTCGAGCGAGTGACGCCGCGCAGGATATTGGCCTGGGTGTCCCGCGTCCGCAGGGCCCCTTCGGCGTCGATGATCCAGGCGTTGGACGAGGCCCCTTCGGTCACCAGACCCATGTCGTCGACGAACCAGGCCTCCAGCGCGCCGCGCTCGCGAGCGGCTTGCTTGGCCAGGGCGTTAGGCAGCAGGCCGATCGACTTGATGTCGCAGCGACCCCAGCGGTTCTCGGACACGGAGATCACCGAAGCGCCCTTGGCCGCCTTGGCCTCGGTGGCGGCGCGGTCCAGCGACTTTGCGGTGATGACGATCGCGGGCGGCACTTCCGGGTTCGGGAAGGCGTGGTCGCGCTTGGCGACGCCGCGGGTGATCTGCAGGTAGCAGAGCCCTTCCTTGACCTTGTTGCGGCGCACGGCCTCGCGCAGGACCAGCAGCAGCGCGGCCTGGCTCATCGGATGGGCGATGCGCAGCTCGTCCAGACTGCGCCACAGCCGGGCGAAGTGGCCCTCGGCGTCGGCCAGCTTGCCGTCGAACACGGCCCAGACCTCGTAGACGCCATCGGCCAACTGGTAGCCGCGATCCTCGATATGGACGGCGGCCTCGCCGTGACGCACGAAGCGGCCGTTCACATAGGCGAAACGCGACATCTACTCTTCCTCTTCGGCCCGGGCGCCGGCCACGCCCAGGGACTTCAGCTTCCTGTGCAGCGCCGAGCGCTCCATGCCGATGAAATTGGCGGTGCGCGAGATGTTGCCGCCGAACCGCAGGATCTGGGCGTTCAGGTACTCACGCTCGAACAGCTCTCGGGCCTCGCGAAGCGGCAAGGCGATGATCCGCTCGGCCCCGATCGCCCCGGCGTTGCCGGCGCTGGGCTGGTCGGCGCCGGCCAGCATCTCGGCGGTGATCACCTCGCCCGGTTCGCCCGAGGCCAGGATCAGCATCCGTTCCACGTTGTTGCGCAGCTGACGGACATTGCCCGGCCAGGTCTGCACCTGCAGCGTGGCCAGGGCGTCCTCGCCCAGGCGGCGACGCGCCAGGCCGGTGGCCTCGCTGATCTTGTCGACGAAATAGGCGATCAGCTCGGGGATGTCCTCGCGCCGTTCGGCCAGGCCCGGCACGCGGACCGGCACCACATTCAGGCGGTGGAAAAGATCCTCGCGGAAGCGGCCGCTGGTGATCTCGTCACGCAGGTCGCGGGAGCTGGACGAGATGACCCGCACATCGACCTGGACGTCGTTGTCGCCGCCCACCCGACGGAAGCGTTGCTCGACCAGCACCCGAAGGATGCGGCCTTGGGTCTCGCGCGGCATGTCGGCCACTTCGTCGAGATAGAGCGTGCCGCCGTGGGCGCGTTCGAACACGCCGATCTTGCGCGGACGACCGTTCTCGCCCTCCTCGCCGAACAGCTCGACGTCGAGACGTTCGGGGGCCATGCCGGCGGCGCTGACCGCGACGAACTCCTGCTTGGTGCGGGTGCTGGCGCCATGGATCAGGCGGGCCACCAGCTCCTTGCCCGAGCCGGGCGGGCCCGAGACGAGAATTCGGCTGTTGGCCGGGGCGACCTTGAGGATCAACTGGCGCAGGGCCTGGGCCGGCGCCGACTTGCCGATCAGGCCGTCGGGAGCCAGGGTCTGGGTCCGCAGGCGACGGTTCTCGCGACGCAGGCCAGCCGCCTCAAGCGCGCGCTCGACGATCAGCAGCAGGCGGTCGGACTTGAACGGCTTTTCGAGGAACTCGTAGGCGCCGCGCTTGATGGCGCTGACGGCGGTCTCGATATTGCCGTGGCCCGAGATCATGATCACCGGCAGGTCGGCGTCCAGCGCCTTCACCATGTCCAGCAGCTCGAGGCCGTCCATGCCCCCGCCCTGCATCCAGATGTCCAGGACCAGCAGAGCGGGCTTGCGAGCTCGGATCGCGGCCAGGGCCTGGTCGGAGTCCGCGGCCGTGCGCACCGCATAGCCCTCATCCTCCAGGATGCCGGCCACCAGCTCGCGGATATCGGCTTCGTCATCGACCACAAGAACGTCGGCGCTCATATCATCTCCTCAACGCCACTCTGAGCAGCGGCGTGCAGTCGTACGGTCGTCGGGAATTTCAGGATCACGCGAGCTCCGGGAAGCTCGCGTGCGTCGGTCAGGACCAGGCTGCCGCCATGGTCCTCCATGATCCGCTTGACGATGGCCAGGCCCAGGCCTGTGCCCTTCTCGCGGGTGGTCACATAGGGTTCGGTTAGGCGATCGCGGTCCTTGGCGGGCAAGCCGACGCCATTGTCCTCGATCGTCACCCACAGGTCGTCGGCGTCCGAACTCAGGCTGGCCGTGATCCGGCCTGTCATGTCGGGCGTGGCCGAGCGGCGCGCGCCGACAGCCTCGCCGGCGTTCTTCAGGATGTTGGTCAGCACCTGGCCGATCATCCGCTCGTCGCAGGTGATCCAAACATCCTCACCGCTCGCTTCCTGCAGCTTGACCTCGATTTCACCGTCCTGGAACCGCTGGGCGAACACCGCCTGGCGCAGCATCTCGGTCAGGTTGGCCGGCTCGAAGCGCGGCGCCGGCATCCGGGCGAAGGCCGAGAACTCGTCGACCATCCGGCCGATGTCGCCGACCTGGCGGATGATCGTCTCGGTGCAGCGGTCGAAGGTCTCCAGGTCGCTGGCGATCTCCTTGCGATACTTGCGGCGCAGGCGCTCGGCCGACAGCTGGATCGGGGTCAGCGGGTTCTTGATCTCGTGGGCGATGCGACGCGCCACGTCCTTCCAGGCGGCGTTGCGCTGGGCGGCCATCAGGCGAGTGATGTCGTCGAAGGTCAAAACCAGGCCCTCGGCCACGTGACCGGCGGCGCGGACCCGCAGGCGGCGTGTCTCGCCCTCGCGCTGGATGTCGACCTCGACGTCGGTGTCGGGACGGCTCTCCTGCAGCGCCTCCATCACCGTCTCGAACTCGGGGGCCAGCTGGATCAGATCAACGCCCAGCGCCTCGCTGGGCAGGCCAAGCAGGGTCACGGCGCGGCGGTTCACGGCCGAGACCTTGCCGTACTCGTCCAGGCTGATGACGCCGGCGCTGACGCCCGACAGCACGGTCTCGATGAACAGGCGCCGACCCTCGGCGTCCAGGCTGGCGGCCTTCAGCGCGGCCTGCTGCAACTGCAGTTCGCTGGTCATCATGTTGAAGGCGTTGGACAGCGCCCGGATCTCTTCAGGACCCGTGTCGGCCTCGACCCGGGCGTCGAGATCGCCGCTGGAGACGCGGCCGGCGGCCTCGACCAGGCCGGCCACCGGGCCGGCGATCGAGTTGGCGGCGGCGATACCCACCCAGATGGCGGCGACCAGCACCAGCAGCGCCGTCTCCAGATAGCTGAGGCCGAAGATCGCCTGGATGCGGACGCGGCTGCGCTCGGCGTCGCGGTACGAGACCAGCGCGTCCTGGGTCTCGATCAGGTGGGTCAGGATGCCCTTCTCGATCGGCCTGGCGACATAGAGATAGGCGTCCGGAAAGGCCTTCAGGCGATAGAGCGCCCGGAAGAGGTCGGCCGAGACAAAGCGCTGGGCCGTGACCTCGCCGCTGTCGGTGGCGACATAGCTGGAGGGCGGCGGCGCCAGGAACGGCGGCGCGTCGCGCAGCTCGGCCCGCGCCAGGATGCGGCCGTCGCGGTCCAGGATATAGGCGGCGGCGAAGCCGTTGTTCTTGGTCTCGTCGGCCAGGAAGTGACCGAAGGCCACCGGCGAATGGGCCAGGGCCGGCGCGGCCTCGTTCAGGTTGGCCGCCATCGGGCCGATATGCTCGGAAATATATTTGGTCTGCTGCTCGACATACGAGTTGGCGACCTTGGCCGAATTGCCGACCACGGTCTGGACCCGCTGGCTGAACCAGCCGTCCACGCCGCGGTTGACCAAGACGCCGAAGAACAGCGCCACGATCACCGCCGGGGCCACGGCCGCCAGCGAGAACAAACCGACGAAACGCAGGTGCAGGCGGGCGCCGGCGTCGCTGGCCCGGGCATCGATCAGGTCGTAGAGGCGCAAGCCCACCACGGTGGCAACGCCCAGGATCAGCACCAGGTTGAAGCCCAGCACCACCAGGATGACCGTCGAGGCCGTGCTGATCGAATCGGTCTTGGGCGGCGACGAGGCCAGGGCGACACTGGCGACCGTCAGGATCACGGCCAGCGCATAGGCTCCGGCGGTCAGGTAGCGCGACCGCAGGAACTCCCGCCACCAGGCCCGGCTGAACCGAGTCGGCGGGTCTTCCGATCCTGTCGCGTAAGCCACTGAAGACATCGCCGTGGAGTTTAGGAGCGTGTGTCCCAAATTCAACAGCTATGTGCCGAGAAAGCTTCAGCGGCCGCTCCGAGCGCGTGAGCGCTCAAGCTATCGACGACCCCGCGTCATCTCCACGCCCAAGTCCTGGATCTTCTTGCGCAGGGTGTTGCGGTTGAGGCCGAGAATCTCGGCGGCCCGCACCTGGTTGCCGCGCGTCGCCGACAGGGTCAGCTGGATCAGCGGACGCTCCACCTCCTCCAGGATGCGGTCGTAGAGGCCGGGCGGCGGCACGCCGTCGGGCTGGTCGGCGAAGTGCGAGGCCAAGTGGCGCTCGACCAGCATCGACAGGGTCAGAGGCCCCTCTTCCGAGCGGACAGCCGGCGTGTGGTCCTGCAGCTCGCGATCGACGATACGGGCGGTGATCAGCTCCTCGGCATAGAGGGCGCACATCCGGCGCATCAGGTTTTCCAGTTCGCGGACGTTGCCCGGCCACGGATGGGTCTTCAGGCGATCCAGGGCGCTCTGGTCGATGGTCTTGGCCGGCAGGCCCTCACGAGCGGCGCGCAGCAGGAAGGTGCGAGCCAGGTCCGGAATGTCCTCGGCGCGGTCGCGCAGCGGCGGCAGGCGCACGGGGGCGACGTTCAGACGGAAGAACAAGTCTTCTCTGAAGAGCCCCTGCTGGATCAGGCCGCGCAGGTCGCGATTGGTGGCGGCGATGATCCGCACGTTGGGTCGGCGGCCGGTCTTGGGGTTGATCACCGGCTCGGTGCCGTCGATCACGCGCAGCAGGCGGGTCTGGGCGTCCAGCGGCATGTCGCCGATCTCGTCCAGGAACAGGGTGCCGCCGTCAGCCTCGATCAGGCGGCCATTGTCGCCCTCCCCGCGTCCGAACAGCTCGGTCTCGACCCGTTCGCGCGGCACGGCGGCCAGGTTGATGACCACGAACTTGCCGTCGCGACGGCGACCCAGCTCGTGCAGGGCGCGGGCGACCAGCTCCTTGCCGGTGCCGCTCTCGCCCAGGATCAGCACGGTCAGGTCGGCCCCGACCAGGCGGGCGATGGTGCGATAGACCTCCTGCATCGGCGCCGAGCGGCCGATCAGTGGCAGGCGCTCGTCGCGCATGGCGCGGGCCTGGGCCTTGGAGGCCTCGGCGTCGGCCGGACGCGACAGGGCCCGGCGCGCGGCGGCGGTGACGTCATCGAGGTCAAAGGGCTTGGAGACATATTCGAACGCGCCGGCGTCGGCGGCGTTGACCGCCGTGAGCAGGGTGTTCTGGGCGCTCATCACGATGATCGGCAGCTTGGGCCGTTCCTTGCGGATGCGCGGCAGCACGTCGAAGACGTTCTCGTCGGGCATCATGACGTCGGTGACGACCAGGTCGCCCTCGCCGTCCGTGACCCACTTCAGCAGCGTGGTGGCGTTGCCCGTGGCGCGGACCTGGTAGCCCAGGCGGGTGAAGGCCTGGCTCAGGACCAGACGCACCGAGCTGTCGTCGTCGGCGATCAGGATCTTCTTGCTCGCGGCGTTCATGCTCAGGCGTCTCCAGAGATGGTGTCGGGGGCAACCGGCAGCAGCACGCGGAACACGGTGCGGCCGGGCTCGGATTCGAAGTCGATCAGGCCGCCGTGGGCGGTGACCAGCTTGGTGACCAGGGCCAGGCCCAAGCCCGTGCCGTTGGCCTTGGTGGTCACGAAGGGCTGGAACAGGTGGTCGCGCAGGCTGGTCGGCACGCCGGGGCCGTTGTCGATGATCTTGACCTCGATCGGCGCGCCGCTGGCGGTCTTGCCGTCGGCCCCGCGCACCCGGACGCCGGGGCGCCAGGCGGTGTGGATCGAGATTTGGCCGCGCTCGTCGCCGCGCATGTGGGCGGCCTCTGCGGCGTTCTTGGTCAGGTTCAGGAAGATCTGGATCAGGTGATCCTCGTCGCCCCAGACCGGCGGCAGCGACGGATCGTAGCTTTCCTTCAGCGTCAGGCCGTCGGCGACGCCGTTGACGACCAGGGCCCGGATGCGGTCCAGCACCTGGTGGATATTGACCGGCTCGCGCGGGGTCGGGGCCTGGTCGGAGAAGGCCTCCATGCGGTCGACCAGGCGGCGGATGCGGTCGGTCTCGTCGACGATCAGCTGGGCCAGAGGTTGGTCGACGGCGCTGGCGCCGGTCTTGAGCAGTTGAGCCGCGCCGCGGATGCCGGCCAGAGGGTTCTTGATCTCGTGGGCCAGCATCTTGCCCAGGCCCACGACGGAGCGCAGGCCGGCCGCGTCGGCGGCCTTATCGACGCCCAGCACGCCCTTGACGTGCAGGGTCAGCAGCACCGAGCCGTCGCCCAAGGGCGCTGCCGCCCCATCCGCCTCGAACGGAGGCTGGCCGAACAGATTGACCTCGACGCCATGCTCGCGGACCAGCGCGCCCTCGAAGATCGCCCGGTCCAGCAGCGAGACCAGCACCGAGCCCGGCGGCAGGGCGGCGCGGAAGCGACCGCGCGCCAGCAGCGACAGGCCGTGGCCGAACAGCGCCTCGGCGGCTTCGTTGACGGCCACCAGCCCGCCTTCGCGATCCACGACCAGCGCCGGTTCGGGACTGAGGTCGAAGGCGGCGGCCTTCAGGGCTTCGGGGGTGACACCACCCAGGACGCGGGCGCGGTCGGTCATGCGGCTAATCTCCCGCCCGCCAGCCACAGGTCGCGCAGGGCGGCCTCCACGGCGGCGGGATCTTCAAGTCGGCACAGGGTTGCGCGAGCGGCCCGGCGTTCCTCGGCCGTCTCCGGCCAGGGCGCGGCTTCGATGTACGAGGCCAGGTGCTTGCGGAACATCTTCAGGCCCAGCGGCTCGCCATAGAATTCGAGGCTGCGGCGGAAATGGGTGAGCGCGATGGCCAGGCGCTCCTCGGCGTCAGGCTCGACGAAGCCGCGGCCTTCGAGGGCCGCCTCGATGGCGCCGGCGATCCAGGGGCGGCCATAGACGCCCCGCCCGATCATCACGCCATCGGCGCCGGATTGCTCAAGAGCTTGGCGGGCGGTCTCGCCATCGATGATGTCGCCATTGACCAGCACCGGCACCGAGACGGCCTGCTTCACCGCCGCGACGGCGGTCCAGTCGGCGACGCCCTTGTAGAACTGGCTACGCGTGCGGCCGTGCACCGTGATCGCCTTGGCGCCAGCCGCCACGGCGCGGCGCGCGATGTCGGGGGCGTTGCGCAGATTGTCGTCCCAGCCCAGCCGCATCTTGACGGTGACGGGAACATCGACGGCCTCGACCGCCGCGCTGACCAGAGCCTCGGCCAGGTCAGGCTCGCGCATGATGGCTGACCCCGATTGCTGGCCGGCGGACACTTCCTTGGCGGGGCAACCGAAGTTCAGGTCGACGATCTGAGCGCCCGCGTCGGCGGCCATGCGCGCGCCCTTGGCCATCAGGCCCGGATCGCGCCCGACCAGTTGGACCACCATCAGCGGCAGCCCCTCGCCCACCGCCGCGCGGCGCACGACATCGGGCCGTCCGCGCGCGAACTCGGCGCAGGCCACCATTTCCGTCGCCACATAGGGCGCGCCGAGCGCCGTGGCCGTTTCTCTGAAGGGCAGGTCCGACACTCCGGTCATGGGTGCGATCCACACACGACCAGGGACGGCGACCCCGCCGACCTCGAGCTTGTTGCTCATTTTATGATCATCCCCACAGCATTCTTTTTAGGCACATTGTTGCAGCGCAGTAAAGCCCGCTTCGACTGGACAAGCGCGGCCACCGGACTAAACAGCCGCCATGACCTTTTCCGCCGTGATCGTCGCCGCCGGTTCGGGAAGCCGAGCCGGTCCTGGCCAGGCCAAGCAATGGCGGCCCGTGGCGGGTAAAGCGGTCCTGCGCTGGTCCGTAGAAGCCCTTTTAGCGGGCGGTGCGACGGACATTGTCATCGTAACGACACAGGAAGGCGAAAAAGCGCTCGCCGAGGTTCTCCAGGGCCTGCCGAACTGGCGCGCGGCGCTGGGCGGCGCGACTCGGGCGCTGTCGGTGCAGTCGGGCCTGGCCGCTCTCGCCCATCGCCCGGCGGAAGAACCTGTCCTGATCCACGACGCCGCCCGCCCTTTCCTGACCGGCGCGACGATCGAAGGCGTGCTGAAAGCGCTCGAGACCGCCGACGCCGTGCTCCCCGCCCTGCCCGTCGCCGACACGCTCAAGCGCGCCGAGCCGGGCCAGAGCCCGACCACGACCTCCCGCGAACACCTCTGGCGCGCCCAGACGCCCCAGGCCGCGCGCCGCGAAACCCTGCTGGCCGCCTACGCCGCCTGGACGCAGGGCGAGCCGACCGACGACGCCCAGGTGGTGGAAGCCGCCGGCGGCCGCGTGGCCATCGCGCCGGGCGATCCGCTTTTGATGAAACTCACCTATCCCGAGGACTTCGCCATGGCCGAACGGCTCGCCGGCGCCGCGCGCATCACCCGAGTCGGCCAAGGCTTCGACGCCCACCGTTGGGGCCCGGGCGAAGAGGTCTGGCTGTGCGGCGTGGCGATCAAGCACGACGAGACCCTGATCGGCCACTCCGACGCCGACGCCGGCTTGCACGCCCTGACTGACGCCATCCTGGGCGCGATCGGCGAAGGCGACATCGGCGACCACTTCCCGCCGACCGACGACAAGTGGAAGGGCGCGTCCTCGGACCTCTTTCTGAAGCACGCCGCCGACCTGGTCGCCGCCAAGGGCGGGAGCATCGTCAATATCGATGTGACGCTGATCTGCGAGCGCCCCAAGATCAAACCGCACCGCCTGGCCATGCGCGAGAAGCTAGCGCAGATCCTGGACCTTCCCCTCGACCGCGTCAGCGTCAAGGCGACCACGACCGAGAAGATGGGCTTTACCGGCCGCGGCGAGGGCCTGGCCGCCTCCGCCGTCGTGGCGGTCGAGACCCCGGCCTGAACGGGCTAAACTCAAAGACGAATCCGGAGACGCCGATGTTCCCGCTGGAAATCGAGACCCTGGCCCGACTGCTGATCGACGAGGCGCGATCCAAGTCACTGCGCCTGATCGCGGCCGAGAGCTGCACCGGCGGCCTGGTGGCTGGCGCGATCTGCGCGATCTCGGGCGCATCCGACGTCTTCGAGCGCGGCTTTGTCACCTATACCAACCGCGCCAAGTCCGAGATGCTGGGCGTGCCGGGCGACCTGATCGCCGACAACGGCGCGGTCTCCGAGCCCGTGGCGCGGATGATGGCCGAAGGCGCGCTGCGCGAGAGCAATGGCCATGTCGCCGTAGCCATCACCGGCATCGCCGGCCCCGGCGGCGGCACGCCGATGAAGCCGGTCGGCACGGTCCACTTCGCCGTCGCCCGCGCCAACCGCTCGGTCGTCCACCGGCACGAACACTTCGCCGGCGAGACCCGCGAGGCCGTGCAACTGGCGGCGGTGCGGACGGCGCTGGAAATGCTGCGCGAGGCGGTGGCTTAGGTGCCCGAGACCGCGCCCAGCGACTGGAGACGCTTCGCCGGCGTCGGCCTCTCGCAGAAGGCGCTGAAGGCCGCGGCCGCCCGCAAGACCGAGATCCGCCACGCCATCCGCGTCTCGGCCGCCGTCGGCGCGGCCTTCGCGCTGGCGACGCTGCTGCGCCTGCCGCAGGGCTACTGGGCCGTGTTCACCGCCGTGATCGTGGTGCAGTCCAGCCTGGGCGCGACGATCACCGCCTCGATCGAGCGCTTCATGGGCACGGTGGTCGGCGCGCTGGCCGGTGCGGTCGCCGCCTATTTCCACGCCAAGTTCCCGGAGTTCGGCGGACTGATCCTGTGCGTGACCGTGGCGCTCCTGGCGTTCGTGGTTTCGGTGAGGCCGGCGCTGAAGGTCGCGCCGGTCACGGCCGTGATCATGCTGATCGGTCAGGCGACCCACATGGACCCGTTGGTCGCCGCCAGCCTGCGCGTGGCCGAGATCACCGTCGGCAGCCTGGTCGGCGTCGCCGCCACCCTGCTGATCTTTCCGGCCCGCGCCCACGCTTCGGTGGTGACCAGCGTTCAGAAGATCGCCGGCCTGCAGGCCCATATCCTAGACAGCTACATCCTGATGCTGCGCGGTACGCCGGGCCCGACCGACTATCTCAAGGCCCAGGACGATTTGCGCGCGGCGCTGGCCAAGCTGCAGACCTCGATGACCGAGGCCGATCGCGAGAATGCCACCAGGCTCAGCGAGCGCTCGGTGTCCGACGCCCTGCCCCGCACGCTCTGGCGCTTACGCAACGACACGGTGATGGTCGGCCGCACCCTGCGCGAGCCCTTGCCGGCCGAAGGCCTGGCCCCGGCCGCCGCCGACATGCTGGAGGCCAGCGCCGGGTTCCTGCGCGGCACGGCCGACCTGCTGGCCGGCGGCGCGCGTCCGGATCGCCTGGCTTTCGCCGAGGTCCATCAGAGCTTCCAGGCCTGCGTCGAAGGCCTGCGCGAAAAGGGCCTGACCCGCGAACTGGAATTCGACGACGCCGCGCGGGTGTTCGGCCTGGTCTTCGCGATCGAGAACCTGTTCGGCAACCTCGGCGACTTCGAGGAGCGGATCGAAGAAGCGGTGGCGAAAAAGGACTAGGCCTTCTCGCCGTAGATCTGTTTCGCGCGATCCTCGAAGCAGGCGATCAGCTTGTTGGCCGCCTTGTCGATATTGGCGGCCAGCATGCCGTCCAGCAGCGTGGCCTTGAAGGCGAAGTCGATCACGAACTCGACGCGCGTCACGTCCCCTTCCGGCACGAAGCGCCAACCGTTGGCCAGGCGCTTGAACGGACCGTAGAGCAGGCTGACGTCGATACTGAGCGCGTCGCGATCGCGGCGCACGCGGGTGGCGAACTTCTCTTTCAGGAACGAGAAGCCGACCTGGGCCTCGGCGTCGACCGTGCTGACGGCTCCGTCGACGCGGCCGTTCCAGGTGCGCATGCCGGTGATCCACGGCACGAACTTCGGATAGGCCTCGACGTCTCCGACCAGCTCGAACAGCTGCTCCGGCGCGTACGGCAGCACGCGCGTCACCACGTGACGATGCACGGCTTTTACGCCGTGCGGGCGTCGAGGGCCCGGCGGGCCGCCTGCAGCTTGGCGAAGTCCTCGCCCGCGTGGTGCGACGAGCGCGTCAGCGGGCTGGACGAGACCATCAGGAAGCCCTTGGCCCGGGCGATCGCCTCATAGGCCTTGAACTCTTCCGGCGTCACGAAGCGGTCGATGGCGGCGTGCTTGCGGGTCGGCTGCAGGTACTGGCCGATGGTGATGAAGTCGACGCCGGCCGAGCGCATGTCGTCCATGACCTGCATGACCTCTTCCTTGGTTTCGCCCAGACCGACCATCAGGCCGGACTTGGTGAACTGGGAAGGATCGCGCTGCTTCACGCGGTCCAGCAGGCGCAGCGAGTTGTAGTAGCGCGCGCCGGGGCGGATCTTGAGATAGAGCCGCGGCACGGTCTCGAGATTGTGGTTGAAGACGTCCGGGCGGGAGTCGATCACCACGTTCTCGGCGCTGTCCTTGCGCAGGAAGTCCGGGGTCAGGATCTCGATCGTCGTACCCGGGGCCGCCGCGCGGATGGCCGTGACCACCTCGGCGAAGTGGCGGGCGCCGCCGTCCAGCAGGTCGTCGCGGTCCACCGAGGTGATGACCACGTGCTTGAGGCCCATCTTGGCGACGGCCTCGGCCACGCGGCGCGGCTCATCGGGGTCCAGCTGGGTCGGCAGGCCGGTGGTGACGTTGCAGAAGGCGCAGGCGCGGGTGCAGATTTCGCCCATGATCATCATGGTCGCGTGCTTCTGGCTCCAGCACTCGCCGATGTTCGGGCAGGCCGCTTCCTCGCAGACCGTGGTCAGCTTGTGCTCGCGCACGATGCCCTTGGTCTCGTTGTACTGACCCGAGCCGGGCGCGCGCACGCGCAGCCAGTCAGGCTTGCGAAGCACCGGCGTGTCCGGGCGGTTCTGCTTTTCGGGATGGCGCACCGCCCGGTCATCCGGGCCGCGAGCCTTGAGGGTGTCGATCACCGTAGCCATGGCGCCTAAATCGGTCTTCTTGGCTCGCGGATCAAGCGCTTGATCTTGCTTAAGTCGGCAACGCGCGAAATGAGTGTCCAGGTATGCGTCGCCGCCTTACCGCTATCGCCCTGGCGTTGGTCCCGATCCTGGCCGTTTCCGCCTGCGGAGACGGGGGTTCTCGCGCGCCTTTCGCCGACAGCCGGACCCCGCCGTCGCTGAGTTCACGCTTCTATCCGCCGCAAGGCTGGGCCTGGGGTTATGTCCGCAGCGGCCAGGGTCTGGTGCAGCGCTACGGCGTCGCGTCTCCGCCCGTCGCGCCCAAGGCCTCGATCCTGATCCTGACCGGCTATGGCGAAAGCGCCGAGGCCTGGTTCGAGACGGTGACCGACCTGACCAACCAGGGCTTTTCGGTATGGGTGCTGGAGCGCCAGGGCCAGGGCGGTTCGGAACGCAAGACGCCCTGGCGCGATCTTGGCCACATCGACAGCTTCGATCCCGACGTCGCGGCCGTCCGCGCCCTGGTCAAGGGCGTGGTCCGGCCCAGTCCCTATACGCCGCTGATCGTGCTGGGCCATTCCGAGGGCGGCCTGGTCGCCTTGCGCGCCGCCGAGCAGGGACTGGCCATGGACGGCCTGGTCCTATCCTCGCCCGCCTTCGGCCTGACCGCCCTGCCCCGGCCCCGTTCGGACTTCACCAAATTCACGCCGGCCATGCGGTTCCTGCGCCTGGGCTGGATCAAGACCCCGAACCAGCCTGGCTGGCGGCGTGACGCCACGGACGGCGGCCTGACCCACGATGCGGAGCGCAGCAAGGTCCAGGCCGCCTGGATGCTGGCCAATCCCGACCTGCGTATGGGCGGGCGGAGCCTGGGCTGGTTCGCCGCCTTCTTCGACGCCTCCGAGGCTGCCGCCCAGGATATCCGCCATACAAGCGTGCCGACGTTGATGCTGACCGCCGGCCAGGACAAGGCCGTCTCGGCCTCGCCCCAGACCCGGCTTTGCGCGGCGATGACGAGCTGCCAGGAGACCCGCTACTCAAACGCGGGACACGCCCTGCACATGGAATCGGACGCCGTCCGACAGCTCTGGCTGGCCGCGATCGTTGATTTCACCAAGGCTCGCGCACCCGACAAAGCCTTGCGCCGCAAGGGGTGAGCCTCACGCTTTGTGACTCTTTCTTGCAAAGCTGGACCTTCCCCGGCAGACTCGACGTTTAAGAACGGGAGCGCGCTTTCGCTCTTCGGGGAGGTTTCGCCGGTATGGCGGTAGCTTACGACGCGCAAGCTGGCCAAAAGGCCATCTTCGACGCCCTCATCGACGCCCGCGACAAGTACGGCGCCAAGAAACCGATCCTGGAGGACCAGGATCGCAATCCGCTGTCCTATACGGACCTGATCCGGGCCAGCTTCGCGCTGGGTCGCAAGATCGCGGCCATGACCAAGCCGGGCGAGAACGTCGGCGTGCTGCTGCCGTCGGGCGCGGGCTCGGTGGTGACCTTCTTCGCCCTGCACGCCTTCGGCCGCGTGCCGACCATGCTGAACTTCACGGCGGGCCTGCGCAACATCAAGGCCGCCTGCAAGCTGGCCAAGGTCAAGCGCGTGCTGACCGCCCACAAGTTCATCGAGCTGGGCAAGCTGCACGACATCGTCGATGCCATCGGCGAGCAGGCTGAAATCACCTATCTGGAAGACGTGCGCGGCACGATCGGCTTCAGCGACAAGCTGTTCGCCGCCGCCGCCGGCCTCTTCCCGCGCCAGTTCCGCGCGCCAGCCAAGCCGTCCGACACGGGCGTCGTCCTGTTCACCTCGGGCAGCTTCGGCGCGCCGCGCGGCGTGGTCCTGACCCAGGCAAACCTGGTGACGAACGCCCAGCAGATCGCCGCCCACATCGCGCTGGACCCGGCCTGGGTGTTCTTCAACCCGCTGCCGGTCTTCCACTGTTTCGGCCTGACCGCCGGCGTGATCCTGCCGCTGATGACCGGCATGAAGGCGTTCCAGTACCCCTCGCCGCTGCACACCAAGCAGATCCCGCCGCTGATCAAGGACGTCGGCGGCTCGGTGCTGCTGGCGACCGACACCTTCGTCAACCAGTATGCCCGCTCGGCCGAGAGCGACGAGCTGTCGGGCCTGAAGTTCATCGTCTGCGGCGCTGAGAAGGTCCGCGAAGAGACGCACAACATCATCGCCGAGAAGTTCGGCGGCGTGCCGGTGCTGGAGGGCTACGGTGCGACCGAGGCCTCGCCGGTCATCGCGGTCAACAAGCCCACCGACAACCGTCGTGGCACCGTCGGCGGACTGCTGCCGGGCCAGGACTGGAAGATCGAGCCGGTCGAAGGCATCCCCGAGGGCGGCAAGCTGCTGGTGCGCGGTCCCAACATCATGGCCGGCTATCTGCGCGAGGATGGCGGCGTCGACGCGCCCGAGGGCGGTTGGCACGACACGGGCGACGTGGTCACGGTCACCGACGACCTGTGGATCACCATCAAGGGCCGCGTGAAGCGCTTCGCCAAGATCGGCGGCGAGATGGTCTCCCTGACCGCCGCCGAGGACCTGGCCTCGGCCGTGTGGCCCAACGGCCGTCACGCCGTGATCTCGATGCCTGACAAGAAGAAGGGCGAGAAGCTGGTGCTGGTCACCGACCGTCCCGACGCCGATGTCGGCCCCCTGGTCGCCCACGCCCAGACGATCGGCGCGCCCGAACTGGCCGTGCCGCGCAAGATCCTCAAGGTGACCGAGGTGCCCGTGCTGGGCAGCGGCAAGACCGACTATGTCGCCATCCAGCGGATGGCCGAGACGGACACCCGCGCCGCCTAAAGCCGATTTGGGGGAAGAAGCATGGAACGTCTCGCCGTCTGGTCTCCGCGCGTCCTGAGTGTGCTGCGCATCATCGCCGCCCTGCTCTTCATGGAGCACGGCCTGATGAAGCTGTTCCACTTCCCGGCCGCTCAGCCCGGCGCGCCCGATCCTCTGCCGTCGATCCTGGTCGTCGCGGCGTGGCTGGAGGTCGTCGGCGGCGGTCTGCTGGTCCTGGGCCTGTTCACGCGGCCCGTGGCGTTCATCCTGTCGGGCCAGATGGCGGTGGCCTACTTCCTGGCCCATGGCAGCAAGGGCTTCTGGCCGGCGCTGAACGGCGGCGAGGCGGCGATCCTGTTCTGCTTCCTGTTCCTGTACTTCGTCTTCCAAGGTCCCGGTGAGTGGAGCCTGGACGCCCAGGTTCGCAAGCGACCCTAGAAGGTCGCGCCCAGGGCTTCCAATTCGGTGCGGAAGCCCTGCTTGCGGCTGTGCATGGCGCGCAGGTCGGCCACGAACGCTTCGTGGTCGGGATATTCGCCGAAGTCGCCGATCATCACCGACAGCGACTCCGCCTCCAGCAGCTGGCGCGCGGCCTCGGCGTAGCGGGTGGCGACACCATAGGTCAGCACATACTGGATCGACGCTCGCAGCAGCAGGGTCGCGGCCATCGGATAGGCGCCTTCCAGCCGACGGGCGGCCTCGACCATCAGGGTGTCGTCGGCGCCGTTGATCTCACCGGCGCGATCCCGCACCAGGCGCGAGGCGGCCGGCAGGTCGGGCCAGGACACCAGGAACGCCAGCGCCGTGTCGAACTGTGGGAAGCGCTTGGCGACCGCCTTGGCCTGGTCCTCGGCCTCGACGTCGTCGAAGTCCGGCAGGCCCTTCAGGTAGCTCCGCAGGCGCGGAATGGAGAGCGTGCGCTCGAACTCCGCCCAGCGGCGCTTCTGGGCCTCGTCGTGATGGCCGGTGGCCTCCAGGGCCTCCAGCATCGCTTCCTCCCAGGCCGAGCGTTCTTCCAGCGAACTCTGGTGGCGGCCGGACTTTTCGCTCGGTGCGCCGGCATGGAGCGTGGCCAGGGCGTCCTCGGGACGGCCGGCTTCCAGCAGGCGGCGGGCGATCTCGGCCGAGACCAGAGGCGTCTTGCGCAGTTCCGGCGCGAAGGTCGCTTCAAAGGCGTCGACATCGCCGCTGGCATCGGCCAGGCGGCGCAGGGCATCCCGATAGATCGCGCTGCGGGCGTCGCGGATCGAACGGGCCGCCAGCAGCTTCTCGAGCGTCTCGCGGAGGTGGGCCTGTCCCATCTTGCCGAGCAAAGGGCCCAGAGCATTCACCACGGGCCCGAACTGAGCGTAGTCGTCGCGGCGCAGCAGGTTGGCGATGCGGTCGGCCAGGGCGATCGGGTCCGGCAGGGCGCTGGCGGCGATCGCGCCGATGCCATCCCGGGCGGCCAGGAAGACGTCGCCGATCGGCCCCTCGGCCTGACTAAGGCGATCCAGGGTCGGCGTCGCCATGTCCAGCAGATCGAGCATCAGGTCGAGAGCGGCGTTGGCGTCGTCCTGCGCCAGCCGCTCGATCATCCCGCGATGCAAATCTAGGTCCTTGGCGAAGGCCGCGCGCTTGCGCCAATTGATGCGCGACGAGGACTTGCCGACCGTCGCCAGGCGCTTGCCGATCTCCAGCGCCAGACCTTCGGTGTTGGACTCCGCGAACAGCTCCAGCCGCAGCACGCGCTTGACGTGGCTGTCGCTGGAGAGATCGAGCAGGATGGCGGCCAGGCGCTCGGGCCCCAGGTCGACCAGATTGGCCTCGGAAAGGGTCGTCTTGGACCCCTTCCGCGCCTTGGCTGGCTTCACCTTGTCCGGCCCCGTCTTGTTTAGGGCGTCGTCCGTCGTCGTCGCGGCCTTGCGCGCCATCCAGTGTCCTCAAACGAGGCCTAGATGTGCAGGACTCGTCCGTAGGCGTCCAGAGCGGCTTCGTGCATGGCTTCCGACATGGTCGGGTGAGCGTAGACGATGCCGTGCAGGTCTTCCTCGGTGGCTTCCAGGGTGATGGCGGTGACGAAGCCCTGGATCATCTCGGTCACTTCGTGGCCGATCATGTGGGCGCCGATGAGGGCGCCGGTCTTGGCGTCGAACACGGTCTTCACGAAGCCCTCGGTCTCGCCCGCGGCCACGGCCTTGCCGTTGACGCGGAACGGGAAGCGGCCCGCCTTGACCTCGATGCCGGCCGCCTTGGCGCCGGCTTCGGTGTAGCCGACCGACGCGACCTGCGGGTTGGCGTAGGTGCAGCCCGGGATCGGCGAGTGGACGTTCGGGGTCTTGTAGCCGGCGATGGCCTCGGCGGCGTGGATGCCTTCGTGGCTGGCCTTGTGGGCGAGCCACGGGCCGCCGGCGATGTCGCCGATGGCGTAGAGGCCCGCGACATTGGTCTTGCAGTGCTTGTCGGTCACGGCATGGCCACGGTCCAGGTTCAGGCCGACGGCGTCCAGGCCTTCGCTGTTCGGCGCGATGCCGACGGCGACGATGCACTTCTCGGCCGTCAGCTGCTCGATCTTGCCGCCTACGTCGACGGTGACCGAGACGCCGTCCTTGGTCTTCTCGACATTGGACACCTTGGCGCCGATGCGGAAGGCGATGCCGCGCTTCTCGAAAGCCTTCTGGGCGGCCTTGGAGACCTCGGCGTCCTCGACTGGCATGATGCGGTCCAGGGCTTCCACGACGGTCACCTCGGCGCCCAGGGCCCGGTAGAAGCTGGCGAACTCGATGCCGATGGCGCCCGAGCCGATCACGACCAGCGACTTGGGCATGGTCTTGGGCGCCAGGGCGTCACGATAGGTCCAGATCTTGTCGCCGTCCGAGACCGCGCCGATGGCCGGGATCTCGCGAGCGCGGGCGCCGCTGGCCAGGATGACGTTCTTGGCCTGGACCGTGCGGCTGCCGCCGGCCTTCAGGGCGATGACCAGCTTGGGAGCAGGATTGCCCTTCTCCAGCTTGGCCTCGCCCTCGATGACCTCGATCTTGTGCTTCTTCATCAGGAACGCGATGCCCGACGACATCTGCTTGGCGATGCCGCGCGAGCGCTCGACGATCTTGGGGAAGTCGAAGCCGGGCTTCTCGACCGACAGGCCGTAGTCGGCGAGATGCGACAGCTGCTCGTAAATCTCGCCCGACTTCAGCAGGGCCTTGGTGGGGATGCAGCCCCAGTTCAGGCAGATACCGCCCAGGTTTTCACGCTCGACGATGGCCGTCTTCAGACCCAGTTGGCTGGCGCGGATCGCGGCCACATAGCCGCCAGGACCGGCGCCGACGACGACGACATCGAATTCCGTGGACATGTTCATCTAACCCTAGCTTGGACGTCGCCCGGGAGGAGCCGGACGGCCTAGATCGATCGGCCCGCGAGCCGATCCGGGAGAAACTAAAGCAGCGCCTCGACCGCGACCTTGAGGTCTTCGGGCTTCACCGTGGGCGCGAAACGTTCGACGACCTCGCCGTCCTTGCCGATCAGGAACTTGGTGAAGTTCCACTTGATCGCCTCGGTGCCCAGCAGGCCCTTCTGTTCCTTCTTGAGGAACTTGTAGAGCGGGTGGGCGTCGGCGCCGTTGACGTCGATCTTGCTCATCACCGGGAAGGTCACGTCGTAGGTCAGCGAGCAGAAGTTCGCGATCTCCTCGGCGTTTCCCGGCTCCTGAGCGCCGAACTGGTTGCAGGGGAAGGCCAGGACCGTGAAGCCACGGCCCTTGAAGTCCTTGTAGAGCGCTTCGAGGCCTTCGTACTGAGGCGTGAAACCGCACTTGCTGGCGGTGTTCACGATCAGCAGCACCTGGCCGCGATAGTCGGCCAAGCTCACGTCCTGGCCGTCCAGCGTCTTGGCCGAATAGTCGTAGACCGACATAGCCGTCCCCTTACCGCGACTTAGATCAGACGATCAGGGTCAGCGGCTCTTCGATCAGCGGCTTGAAGGCCGCCAGGAACTTGGCGCCGATGGCCCCATCGACCACGCGGTGATCGCAGGTCAGGGTCACGGTCATCACGGTGGCCACCGCCAGCTGGCCATCCTTGACCACCGGACGCTGCTCGCCGGCGCCCACGCTCATGATCGCGCCTTGCGGCTCGTTGATGATCGAGGCGAACTGCTTGATGCCGAACATGCCGAGGTTGCTGACCGAGAAGGTGCCGCCCTGGAATTCCTCGGGCTTCAGCTTCTTGGACTTGGCGCGAGCGGCCAGATCCTTCACCTCGGCCGAGATCTGGGCCAGGCCCTTGGTCTCGGCGGCGCGGACGATCGGGGTGATCAGGCCGCCATCGATGGCCACGGCCACGGCGATGTCGGCGTGCTTGTGCATGGCGATGCCTTCCGGCGTGTACGAGGCGTTGGCCTCCGGCACGCGCTTCAGGGCCACGGCCACGGCCTTGATGATGATGTCGTTGACCGACACCTTCACGCCCTGGCCTTCCAGCAGGTGGTTGATCTTGGCGCGCGCGGCCAGCAGGGCGTCGATCTCCAGATCGATGACCAGCGGGAAGTGCGGCACGTCGCGGAAGCTGTCGGTCAGGCGACGCGCGATCGTCTTGCGCATGCCGTCCAGCGGGATCAGGTCGTAGGAGCCGGCGGGGATGCCCTGCTGCTCCAGCGACTGGACCTGACGCGGCGCGGCGGCGGCCGGAGCGGCGGCAGCGGGCGCGGCAACCGAAGCGGCCTTGGCGGCCGGAGCGCCCGACTTGGCGGCTTCGACGTCGGTCTTGACCACGCGGCCATGCGGGCCGGTGCCCTTGATGCCCTTCAGGTCCAGGCCGGCGGCCGAAGCCAGGCGGCGAGCCAGCGGCGAAGCGAAGACGCGCGAGCCGTCAGCGGCGACCGGAGCGGCCGGCGCGGGGGCGGCCGGAACAGCGGCGGCGGGAGCAGCCGTCGGAGCCGGCGCGGCAGCGGCGGCCTTGGGCGCTTCGGCCTTCGGAGCCGGCGCGGGGCTTTCGCCCTCGCCCGCCAGCTTGGCGATCAGGGCGTTGACCTTGACGTTCTCGGTCCCGGCGTCGACCAGGATGGCTTCGATAACGCCTTCATCGACGGCTTCGACTTCCATCGTCGCCTTGTCGGTCTCGATCTCGGCGATCACGTCGCCGGCCTTGACGGTGTCGCCGACCTTGACGTGCCACTTGGCGAGGGTTCCCTCCTCCATGGTGGGCGACAGGGCGGGCATCAGGATGTCGATCGACATTGAGCTTTTTCCTCAATCGTTCGGGACGGTTTTAGCCTGCATAGTCTGCCGGGCCGCCGTCCGCGATACCCCGCTTTGAAGCGGGATGAATTCGTTGGCCAAGACGATGCGGCCCCTGCTCTTCAGGAGCAAGGGCCGCGCCGTTCTTAGCGGTAGCTGACCGCCTTGGCCGCCTTCACGATCTTTTCGACCGAAGGCAGCGACAGGACTTCCAGGTTCGCCGCATAGGGCAGCGGCACGTCTTCCTGGTGGACCCGCAGCGGCGGGGCGTCCAGGTAGTCGAAGCCGAACTCGGTGATGCGGGCGACGACCTCGGCGCCGATGCCCATCGGGCCCCAGCCTTCCTCGACCGTGACCAGGCGGTTGGTCTTCTTGACGCTTTCCAGGACGGTGGCGTGGTCCATCGGACGGATCGTGCGCAGGTCGACGACCTCCGCCGAGATGCCTTCCTTCTCCAGCTCCTCGGCCGCCTTCAGGGCGAAGCCCACCATGCGGCTGTAGGCGACCAGGGTGACGTCCGTGCCTTCGCGGCGGACCTTGGCCTTGCCGATCGGCACGACCCAGTCGTCGACGTCCGGGATGTCGAACTCGTGGCCGTACATCATCTCGTGTTCGAGGAAGACGACTGGGTTCGGATCGCGGATGGCGGCCTTGAGCAGGCCCTTGGCGTCGGCCGCGTCATACGGCGCGACGACCTTCAGGCCGGGCACGTTGCCGTACCAGGCGGCGTAGTCCTGGCTGTGCTGGGCGCCGACGCGCGAGGCCGCGCCGTTCGGGCCGCGGAACACGATCGACGACTTGATCTGGCCACCCGACATGTACAGCGTCTTGGCGGCCGAGTTGATGATGTGGTCGATCGCCTGCATGGCGAAGTTCCACGTCATGAACTCGACGATCGGCTTCAGGCCGGCCATCGCCGCGCCGACGCCCATGCCGGCGAAGCCGTGCTCGGTGATCGGGGTGTCGATGACGCGCTTGTCGCCAAACTCTTGCAGCAGCTCACGGCTGACCTTGTAGGCGCCCTGGTACTGGGCGACTTCCTCGCCCATCAGGAAGACGCGGTCGTCCTTGCGCATTTCCTCGGCCATGGCGTCGCGCAGGGCGTCGCGGACCGTGATCTTCTTCATCGGCGTGCCGGCCGGAATTTCCGGATCGGCGAAGGTCGAGGCGGCCGAGATCGGGCCACCAGTCGCAGGAGCAGCGGCGACCGGAGCCGGAGCGGCTTCAGCAACGGCGGGAGCGGCAGCCGGAGCGGCCGGAGCCGCGGCTTCGCCCTCGCCCTTCAGGCGCGCGATCAGGGTGTTGACCTTGACGTTCTCGCTGCCGGCCGGAACCAGGATGGCTTCCACCACGCCTTCGTCGACGGCTTCGACTTCCATCGTCGCCTTGTCGGTCTCGATCTCGGCGATCACGTCGCCGGCCTTGATGGTGTCGCCTTCCTTGACGAGCCACTTGGCCAGGGTGCCTTCCTCCATCGTGGGGGAAAGCGCGGGCATCAGGATGTCCGTCACTCGGCGGCCTCCAGGTAGACGTCGGTATACAGTTCCGAGGGATCAGGCTCGGGGCTCGTGCGGGCGAACTCGGCGGCCTCGGCGACGATGCGCTTCACTTCCGCGTCGACGCCCTTCAGGTCGTCTTCGGTCACGCCGGCCTTGGCCAAGCGTTCCTTGATGTGGTCGATCGGGTCGCGGGTCGTCTTGACCTCGTCGACCTCTTCCTTGGTGCGGTACTTGGCCGGGTCCGACATCGAGTGACCGCGATAGCGATAGGTCTTCATCTCGAGGATGTAGGGACCCGCGCCGCTACGGGCGTGCTCGGTGGCGCGCGCGCCGGCTTCACGAACGGCGACGATGTCCATGCCGTCGACTTCCTCGCCCGGGATCCGGAACGAGACGCCGCGCTTGTGGAACGCGGTTTCCGAGGCGGCCCGCTCGACGCTGGTGCCCATGGCGTACTGGTTGTTCTCGATCACGTACACGACCGGCAGCTTCCACAGCTGGGCCATGTTGAAGCTCTCGTAGACCTGGCCCTGGTTGGCCGCGCCGTCGCCCATATAGGCGTACGAGACGTTGCCGTTGCCCTTGTAGCTGTTGGCCAGCGCCAGGCCGGTGCCGAGCGCGACTTGCGCGCCGACGATGCCGTGGCCGCCGTAGAAGCCGGTCTCGATGTCGAACATGTGCATCGAGCCGCCCTTGCCGCGCGACGAGCCGCCAGCGCGGCCGGTCAGCTCGGCCATGACCTCGCGGGGATCCATGCCCGCGGCCAGCATGTGGCCGTGGTCACGGTAGCCCGTGATGATCTGGTCGCCCTTCTGCGAGATCGACTGCATGCCGACCGCGATGGCTTCCTGACCGATGTACAGGTGGCAGAAACCGCCGATCAGGCCCATGCCGTACAGCTGGCCGGCGCGCTCCTCGAAGCGGCGGATCAGCAGCATGTCCTGATAGAATTTCAGGAGTTCGTCCTTGCCGACGAAGTCGTTGACACCGGTGTCTACGCCCTTCGCCTCAGAGGCCTCAGCCTTGCGCGTACGCGCCATTCAAATCTCCCTGGCCAATCTTCATCGCGGCCTTCGTCCTGAGAGTGTTTCCCGCCGAAAAATCGTCGGTTCCGCGAAGGAAACACCCTGGTGTATCGCCAAGATCAATCCTTGGACCTGTGTGATCCGCGAACTGACCAGCAGCCGATTCCAGGAATAGGCGACCCGTCAGCTCGGACGCTTGACGCGGATCACATAGTCCCTCGGGTCGGCATATCCTAGGAGGGAACGCGCACGCTCCTCCAGGAGATCAGCCGACAGACTGCCGCTGCGTAATAGACGAGCACGGGCCTCGAGGTCCATCCTCTCCGCGCGTATCTTCCTGAGTTCCTTTGTTTTTGCTGCGAGGTCCGCATTGCGCTGCGAAATGGACAGCAGGCCTCGATCACCCGTCAAAGCGTGAAAGGCGAAGTAGAAAATCAGGAAAAAGATCGCCGCAGTCGGCAGGAAGGGTTGCAGTCGGGCGAACATCTCTGGGTCCCGGAGAGGGACTCACAGAGTCGCAGACCGTGCTTAACGCCTTCTAAATCCGGGCTTTGAGAAGGGTCTTTGCCTGTTCGCCGATCAGGCGAGCGATGCTTTCACGTGAGATCGTTTCACGCGCATCTAGATACTGCATGGGCGAAGCCATTTCGCGACCGCGAACAACGCCGAAATGGTCTCGTTTGAAACCACTGCCGAGCTTTTAGAAAATTTGTGGGTTAACTGGCGCGCTAACCCTTCTGGAAGCCCGATCCGGGGTCCTGGGGGATGCAGAATCGCCATCACCGAGCCCCCTCGCCTGCCCCGCAGCGCGCAAAGGAAAGGGCGCGGCCTCCTTTCGGAAACCGCGCCCTCGTCGTGTTCAGCCGGGCTGAAGCGTCCTAGCGGACCTTCAACGCCTTGCGGCCGGCGTAGACGCCTTGGTCGTCCAGCATTTCCTCGATGCGCAGCAGCTGGTTGTACTTGGCCGTGCGGTCCGAGCGGGCCAGCGAGCCGGTCTTGATCTGACCGCAGTTCAGGGCGACGGCCAGGTCGGCGATCGTCGAGTCCTCGGTCTCGCCCGAGCGGTGGCTCATGACGCTGGTGTAGCCGTGACGGTGGGCCAGATCGACGGCGTCGATGGTTTCCGACAGCGTGCCGATCTGGTTGACCTTGACCAGGATCGAGTTGGCCAGGCCTTGGTCCAGGCCCAGTTGCAGGCGCTTGGGGTTGGTGACGAACAGATCGTCGCCAACCAACTGGACCTTCTTGCCCAGGGTGTCGGTCAGCAGCTTCCAGCCTTCGAAGTCGTCCTCGGCCATGCCGTCCTCGATCGACAGGATCGGGAACTTGCCGGCCAGGCCGGCCAGGTAATCGACCATCTGGGCCGGGTCGAGCGACTTGCCCTCGCCTTCCAGCTCGTACTTGCCGTTCTTGAAGAACTCGGTCGAGGCGACATCCAGGCCTAGGACGAAGTCGTCACCGGCCTTGTAGCCGGCCTTCTCGCCAGCCTTGACGATGAAGTCGAGCGCGGCTTCGGCCGACGCCAGGTTCGGGGCGAAGCCGCCCTCGTCGCCGACGTTGGTGTTGTGGCCGGCGTCCTTCAGGGCCTTCTTCAGGCTGTGGAAGATCTCGGCGCCCATGCGCAGGCCTTCGCGGAAGCTCAGCGCGCCGGTCGGCAGGATCATGAATTCCTGGATGTCGATCGGGTTGTCGGCGTGGGCGCCGCCGTTGATGATGTTCATCATCGGGGTCGGCAGCACGCGGGCGTTCACGCCGCCGACGTACTTGTAGAGCGGTAGGCCGGCCGACTCGGCGGCGGCCTTGGCCGTGGCCAGCGAGACGCCCAGGATAGCGTTGGCGCCCAGGCGGGCCTTGTTCGGCGTGCCGTCCAGCTCGATCAGCAGGTTGTCGACGCGGCGCTGGTCTTCGGCGTCCACGCCCGAGAGGGCGTCGAAGATCTCGCCATTGACCGCGTCCACGGCCTGCAGGACGCCCTTGCCCAGGTAGCGGGCCTTGTCGCCGTCGCGCTTTTCGTTGGCTTCGTGAGCGCCGGTCGATGCGCCCGACGGCACCGCCGCGCGGCCAAACGCGCCGTCGTCCAGGATCACGTCGACTTCGACGGTCGGGTTGCCCCGGCTGTCGAGAATTTCGCGGGCGATGATGTCGACGATCTCGGTCATGGACTGCTCCTCAAGGCCAAAAGGCGCGGTGGCTTTAGCCGCCATGCGCTTCGGGCGCAACTTGACTTCCCTTTAAGCGGCCGACTGATCATCGGTCACAAAGGGAAGGCGTGGTCGCTTTCAGTAGGCTCAGACGTTGTAGATCGGCGTCAGGCCGTTCTTCTGGCCCAGCTTGAACAGCACGCGGTCCGAGCCGAAATCCAGTTCGACCTTGGCGAACAGCTTCAGCACGTCGGCCCCGATCAGCGCCGCGGGCCGGTCGTTCAGCCCCCAGACGTCGAAGATGTGCACATCGGCGAAAGCCATCGGGATGTTGGTCAGCTGCAGATTGCCCATGTTGATCGACGGCACGACCCGGAACTCGCCCAGATAGATCTCACCGCCGGCGGTCACGAGCCGCGCTTGCTTTACGAAGTCGGCCGAGCGACGACGGCGGGCAGCGATCGCGCGCTGCAGAGCCATGTTGCCGATCGAGACCCCGCCGCCGGAATCGATGAAGGCGGTCGCGCGACTGCCGCCTATGCGGACGTCCGTCAGGGTCAGCCGACCGAAACGGGCGTCGGCGGGCACCGAGATTTCATCGGCGCGGCGGCTCAGCTCCGAGAAGAATCGGCTGCGGCGGATCAGCAGCTGACGCTTCTTGAAGTCCATAACCACGTTGCGGCGGTCCAGGATGTCGACGCCCAGCAAGCCATCGGCGCCGACCCGTTCGTACGGCAGCACCGGTAAGGTCGCGCTGCCCAGCTTGGCCTCGCCGGCCTGCATGCTCTGGATGCGAGCGGTCGGGCTGGTGATGGCGCTGGAGATGCCGTGGATGAGGATGTTGGGGCCGGCTGGCAGTTTCAGCTTTTCGGCGACGCTGGGCGTTAGGACGCTGCGCCCTGCCCCGGTGTCGACCACGAAGTTGAAGGGCCCCTGCCCGTTGACTTCAACCTCGACGGTGAGGCGGTCGTCGTCGTCCACGGACGCGTCCAGGATCAGCACGGGTTCGTCGGGTAGCGGCGCGGCGGTCTGCGGCGGTGGCGTCTGGTTCACGGGAACGGGGATCGCGGACCCGGCAAGAGCCGGCGACGCGGCTAACGAAAATCCCAGTCCCGCCGTGATGTTTCGGCGTGTGAGCATGGGGGCATCCTCCCTATGCGGAAGGCTAACACCGTTTTTTGGGCGCACGACGAAAATACGACGAAAAACGCCGCCCGGGCGAACCAGGCGGCGTTTTCGAAATCGTCACTGACGAAAGGAGACCTTAGTCTTCCTTCGGGGTCAGGATCTGCTTGCCGTTGTACATGCCGGTCTTCAGATCGACATGGTGCGGACGGCGCAGCTCACCGGTGTCCTTGTCCTCGATGAACGAGTTGGCGCCCAGGGCGTGGTGCGACCGGCGCATGTTCCGGCGAGAAGGCGAAGTTTTTCTTTTGGGAACGGCCATCGAAGTGACTCTGCTCGCTGAGCGTGAAAATTGAGAGCGGCGACTAGGGTTCGACCCAGGCCGCCGCGTGAGCGGGGGCTTATGCCCGAATCTCTCCCCAGACGCAAGCACCTGGGGAAAATCCGTCACACAAGCCGTCCGTGCTCCTTCGCGGCGGCGATGAAGCTGGCGAAAAGCGGGTGCGGGGCGAACGGACGGCTCTTCAGTTCCGGGTGATATTGCACCCCGATGAACCACGGATGGTCGTCCCGCTCGACGATCTCGGGCAGCACGCCGTTGGGCGAGCGGCCGGTCAGTTTGAGGCCCGCGTCCTCCATCAGGTGGACATAGCCGATATTGACCTCGTAGCGGTGGCGGTGACGCTCGCTGATGTCGGTCGAGCCATAGATCTCGGCGACCTTCGAACCGGCCGTCAGGACCGCGTCATAGGCCCCCAGGCGCATGGTGCCGCCCAGGTCGTCGTTGGAGCGGCGCTGGACCGTCTCGTTGCCCTTGATCCACTCGGTCATGATGCCGACCACGGGACGCTCGGTGGGGCCGAATTCGGACGAGCTGGCGTCCTTGATCCCCGCGACGTTCCGCAGGGTCTCGATGACCGCCATCTGCATGCCGAAGCAGATGCCGAAGTACGGCACCTTGCGTTCACGGGCGAACTGGGCCGCCCTGATCTTGCCTTCCGCGCCCCGCTCACCGAAGCCGCCGGGCACCATGATGGCGTGGGCGTTCTCCAGGCGGGCCGCGGCCGCGCCCTCGTCGCCCTCGAAGGTCTCGCTCTCGACCCAATCCAGGTTGACCTTGACCTTGTTGGCCAGGCCGCCGTGATGCAGGGCCTCGATCAGCGACTTATAGGCGTCCTTCAGGACGGTGTACTTGCCGACGACGGCGATGGTGACCTCGCCGTCGGGATGCTGGACGGTGTTGTCGATCGTCTTCCAGCGCGTCAGGTCCGGAGCCGGCGCATCGTTCATGCCGAAGACGTCGAGCACTTCGGCGTCCAGGCCCTGCTCGTGATAGTCGATCGGCACGGCGTAGATCGAGGCCGAGTCCATCGCCTGGATGACCGCGCTGGGGCGGACATTGCAGAACTGGGCGATCTTGCGCTTTTCCTCGGCCGGGATCTCCTGCTCGCAGCGGCACAGCAGGATGTCGGGCTGGATGCCGATCGAGCGCAGCTCCTTGACCGAGTGCTGGGTCGGCTTGGTCTTCATCTCGCCGGCCGTCTTGATGAACGGCAGCAAGGTCAGGTGCAGGTAGCAGCTCTGGCCGCGCGGCAGGTCCTGGCGCAGCTGGCGGATGGCTTCGAAGAACGGCAGGCCCTCGATGTCGCCGACCGTGCCGCCGATCTCGACCAGCACGAAATCGACCGGCTTCTTGCCCGTCTCGTCCATGGCGGGCGACAGGACGAAGTCCTTGATCTCGTTGGTGACGTGCGGGATCACCTGGACGGTCGCGCCGAGATAGTCGCCGCGGCGCTCCTTCTCGATGATCGTCTTGTAGATCTGGCCCGTGGTGATGTTGTCGGCCTTCTTGGCCGAGACACCCGTGAAGCGCTCGTAGTGGCCGAGGTCGAGGTCGGTTTCCGCCCCGTCGTCGGTCACGAAGACCTCGCCGTGCTGATACGGGCTCATCGTGCCCGGATCGACGTTGAGATAGGGATCGAGCTTACGAAGGCGAACCGTGTAGCCACGCGCTTGCAGCAGCGCGCCGAGCGCCGCCGAGGCCAGACCCTTGCCAAGCGAGGAAACCACGCCGCCGGTGATGAAAATGTACCGCGTCATGGGCGATCAGCTTACCCGTGATTCGACGACGCCGGAAAAAGACCTGCGTTCATCAACAAGATTAAACCCCCGAGGTCGCCCTCGGGGGTCAGTGGAAGGCCGTCTTGGGACGGTTATTGCTTGGGCTGTTCCGCCGGCGGAGCCGCGACCGTCGGGGTCGGGGCGGCCGCTGCGGGCTTTTCGGCAGGCTTGGCCGCCGGCTTCTTGGCCTCGGCCTTCGGGGCCGGGGTCGGGGCCAGCAGCGAGGGCTGGGCGGCGGCCGGGGCCGGCGTATTGATCTGCGGGGTCGGGGCCTGGATGGCGCCCGGCTGGCTGTCCGGCGAGGCCGGCAGCGAGTTCAGCGAGCCCGGCGGCGGAGCGATCGGGGCCGGGGCGGCGTTCAGGGTCTTGGCGTCCAGGCCCTTGACCTGATCGGCGACCGAACCGCCGGTGTTGGCGCGACCCGTCAGGATCGTCAGCGTCAGGCTGATCAGCAGGAAGACCGAGAACAGGATCCAGGTGATGCGGGTCAGCAGGTCACCCGCGCCGCGAGCGGTCATGAAGCCGGTGTTACCGCCGCCCATGCCCAACGCGCCGCCTTCGGAGCGTTGCAGCAGCACCACCCCGATCAGACCGAGGCAGACGACGATATTGATGGCCAGCAGGACGCCGATAAGCATGTGGAATGTATTCTCGATCCGGGCGCGGGCGAAATGCCGCGCGAAAAACGAAGCGGCCCCTCTACCACTAGCGAGCGCTCCGCGCCATAGCTGGGAAGCGTGCTCCCAAACGCAACCCCTGAAGCTAGACCGTCGGACCGTATGATCCTCGAGACCGAACGCCTGACCCTCGCTCCGCTGAAGGTCGACGACGCGCCCCTGATCTATCCGTTCCTGAGTGACGCGGAGGTGATGTCCAATCTCGACCAGGAGCCGATCGAGGATCCCGACGAGGTGGCCAGCCGCGTCGCCGCCCAGGTCGACGAGATGACCGCCGGCGACGCCGCCTACTGGAGCATCCGCCACACGCTGAGCGGGGCCTATCTGGGCTATTGCGACTTCATCGACATCGACAAGCGCCACGAGCGCGCCGAGATCCGCTTCGTGGTCGATCGCAAGGGCTGGGGCCAGGGCTTCGGCGCCGAAGCCGTCAGCGCCCTCCTCGCCCACGCCGCCGCCAAGGGCCTCAAGAGCCTGGTGGCCAGCATCCACGTCGGCGACAACCGCGCCGAACGGCTGCTGGAGAAGCTGGGCTTCAAGGCCGAGGGCTATTTGAAGGGCGCGGTGCATCGCGACGGCGAACGGCGCGATCGCCGGCTCTACGGCCTGCAGCTCTAAATGCAGGGTGCGGCGATCAGTGTTATCGACCGCATTGGTTAACATAGGCATCTTCGGCGTTAACCATCGCGCCTCGAATCGGCCGCGACCGGAACGGAGATCCCGATGCGCTCGCCCGCCGACATGGACATCGTCCAGATCGACATCAGCACCAAGTGCCACCTGGCCTGCAGCAACTGCACGCGTCTGATCCCGCACCAGACCCAGCGCCGCGACATGGAGCTGGAGACCTTCGAGCGCTCGGTCCGGAGCATGGAAGGCTGGAACGCTCCCAACAAGGTCATCGGCGTCATTGCCGGCGAGCCCACCCTGCACGGCAATTTCGAGCAGATCTCGCGCCGGTTCGCCGAGCTGTGGGGCGGCGAGAACACCTCGAACGGCAAGGCGCCGATCAAGGACTTCAACGACTTCGCCACGCAGCGCCTGTTCGACCGCTCGAACGGTCGCGGGCTTTGGACCAGCCTGGGGAACGGGTTCTACAAGAACTACGAGACCATCATGGAGGTCTACAGCCACTTCAACACCAACACGCACGAGACGGCCGGCCAGCACCAGGCGCTGCTGATCTCGCGCAAGGACTACACCCAGGCCACCGGCATGTCGGACGCCGAGTGGGAATATAACCGCGACAACTGCTGGGTTCAGAAGCTCTGGTCGGCGACGATCAACGACAAGGGCGCCTATTTCTGCGAAGTCGCCGGCGCGATCGACCGCCTGTACTTCAACGGCGAGCGCGCCTGGCCGGTCGAGCACGGCTGGTGGCAGCGCACGCCGGAAGACTTCAAGGACCAGCTGGACCTCTGCAACTACTGCGGCCTGGCCCAGCCGGGCCCGTCGCAGCTGGACCTGCTGGACCGCGACATCATCTCGGCCGAGCACAAGCAGATCCTCAAGAAGCTGGGCAGCCCGGCGATCCGCAAGCGCGCCTACGAGATGTTCGATCCCGAGCTGCACATGCAGAAGCGCCAGGTCGAGACGCGCGACAACTATGTCGGCGACGCCAGTTCCGGCCGCCGCGTCGGCATCGGCCACAACTCGACCAAGCCGCGCCGGGTGGTCTGCGTCCTGACCTCGGTCGGCTATGGCGACGACCTGGCCCTCACTCTGCCCAGCAACATGCGCGAGTTCGACGAGATCATCGTCGTCACGACCAGCGACGACGTCCGCACCCAGGAGGTGGTCAAGGAGAACGGCGCGACCCTGGTGATCTCGGATCGCTGCTTCGAGGACGACCACGCCTTCAACAAGGGCAAGATGCTCAATGACGGCCTGAAGGGCCTGAAGGACGCCGACTGGATCGTCTTCACCGACGCCGACATCGTCATGCACGAGGGCTTCTACGAGCTCTTCATGTCGCACTCGTGGAACCCGGGCTGCCTCTACTTCACCAGCCGCATCGACAGCCAGGTGGTCGAGGGCCAGAGCGACGTCGTCAACTTCGAGCCCAACGGCTACTTCCAGCTGTTCAACGCCCGCGCCACGGCCATCCGCGACAGCTGGCCCAACATCGTCAGCGAGAACTTCTGTTCGGCCGGCAGCGTCGACAGCTGGTTCTACCAGCAATGGCGACGCGACAACCTGTTCGGCATCAGCGACATCCCGGTCCGCCACATCGCCAGCACCCGTCTGGGCGAGAACTGGAACGGCAAGGAAGCCCGCCCCCAGAAGTGGCGCCAGTTCGGCGTCATGACCGCCAACGGCATCTCGGCCCTGATGCCGGCCACCAGCGTGCCCGAGATCGTCAAGCTGACCGACACGCGCAACGGCGACACCATCGTCTGCTCGCGCGACGAGATCGTGCAGCACGTCCAGACCAAGGCGGATCGCGGCCTGGTGTTCCTGGGCAAGGACATCGGTCACATGCACATCCACGTCGCCTATTTCGCCGACTGACGGGCGCGGTTTCGCCGCTTCACGCGGCGAGCCGCTGAAGGTGATGGAAAGGGACGCGGAGCGCCGGGCCACGCCCGGAGTGTGAGTGGTTTGGTACCGTTTCGACGAAGCCCGAACGCTCCGCGTGATCGTTTTCCGGAAGCGTGACGTCCCGACGCTGTTCGCGCCTGTTCGCCTTTGAAGCCTCCGACGGGCGGGCCGGGCCGCGAAGCCTGGTCCCGGATGCGGCTGTTTCCAGCCGCCTATCGCCTCCTCGGCCCGACATCCCACGTCGTTTCTGTGTTCCAGGGCCGACCGCCGCCAGAGGGATGCAGTTGCGGCCGAAACCGCACCGATGAGCGCGCCCGCTCGATCACCCCCCGCCGCCGCAACGGTCGCTGGCCATGCGCCCTTTCCTCGCGACGAGGTGGGTAGACTGTACGGCAGGTTTTGGAGTCGGGGATGAAGGTGCGTGAACGCTCGTGCGCCACCCAGGAGCGTGACGCCCCCAATTCTTGTCATCCCGGAAAGCCCGCAGGGCTTGTCCGGGACCCAGGGGCCAAGCCCAGTGCGGTTGCCCCTGGGTCCCGGCTCTCCGCTTCACTGCGGCCGGGATGACAAGCTTTGTGTCGTTGAGAGAGGTTCAATTCCCGCACTCGGATGGGATTTGAGCTAGTCCGCCACGCCGCCGCGCAGCGGGTCTTCGCCGTCCAGCTCCTCGATATGCTCGCGCTGACGGCGGACACCTTCGGTCTCTTCCGGCGTCGGCTCAGCCGGTTCCTTCTCCGGCTCAAGCTCCTCCGCCATCACAGCCCCCGCTGCGGCATCGCCCGCGTCACCAACTGCGCCGCGCCGACGGTCAAGGCGTCCTCGACCAGCCCGCTGCGCGTCTGGCCGAAATGGCGGATGGCCTTCATGCGGGCGTGAAAGGTGACATAGGACGCCGCCACCGCCGCGCCGGCGCCCAGGGCCGCGCCGAGATACCGCTGACGCTTCGGCGCCAAGGCCGCGCCTGCGAGGCCACCGGTGACGATCCGCGCGAGGATGCCAGCCAACACGATGCGGTCCGGGGCCGACGGCAGCTTGTCGCCCCACAGCTCGCCGGCCGCCAGGGCCTTGGAACCTGCGGCCATCCAGTCGCTGCCCAGCCAGGACGGCGCGCCGTTGTCGGCCGGCAGGTGGCCGCCGTGGGCGGCTTCGCTGACCGCGGCCAGCGGCGTCATCGAACGGGACCCGGCCGACAGGCCGATGAGGATGGATCGGAGCATTCCGGCGCTTCCTTCTAGGAACTACCGGAAGACAACCCCTCCCCGCCTCATCCGATCCCGGCGCTATTCCTTGGCGAGCTTGGCCAGGACGGTGAGAATCTTCTCGGCCGCGTCGAGACGCTGGGCCGGGGTGTCCCACTCGCCCTTGACCACGACCTTCTGGTCGGGACGGACCTTCCAGATGATGCTGTTCTTGGCCACGTACTGCATCAGCCCCAGCGGATTGGCGTAGGTGTCGTTGCGGAAGCTGGCGACCGCGCCCTTGGGCCCGACGTCGATCTTGGCGACATTGGCCTCGCGGCACAGACCCTTGATGGCGACGACCTTGAGCAGGGAGTCGGTCTCGGGCGGCAGCGGGCCGAAGCGGTCGATCATCTCGGCGGCCAGGGCTTCGCGATCGGCGGCCTGCTCGGCGTCGGACAGGCGGCGATAGAGCGACAGGCGCACGTTCAGGTCCGGCACATATTCGTCCGGGATCATCACGGCCGCGCCGGTATTGATCTGCGGCGACCAGCCCCGGTCTTCCAGCAGAGCCTCTTGGCCCTGGCGCTGGCGAAGCTCGGCGACCGCATCTTCCAGCATCTGCTGGTAGAGTTCGACGCCGATCTCCTTGATGTGGCCGCTCTGCTCGTCGCCCAGCAGGTTACCGCCGCCGCGCTGGTCCAGGTCGTGGCTGGCCAGCTGGAAGCCGGCGCCCAGGCTGTCCAGCGACTGTAGCACCTGCAGGCGCTTCTCGGCCGACAGGGTCAGCGACTTCTCGACCGGCGTGGTCAGATAGGCGTAGGCGCGGGCCTTGGAACGACCGACGCGACCCCGGATCTGATAGAGCTGGGCCAGGCCGAACATGTCGGCGCGGTGGACGATCAGGGTGTTGGCCGACGGGATGTCCAGGCCGCTTTCCACGATCGTCGTGGCCAGCAGCACGTCGTACTGGCCCTCGTAGAAGGCCGTCATCACGTCTTCCAGCTGGGTGGCCGCCATCTGGCCGTGGCCGACGACATACTTCACCTCGGGCACCTGGGTGCGGAGGAACTTCTCGATGTCCTCCAGGTCCTTGATGCGCGGCACGACATAGTAGGACTGGCCGCCGCGGTACTTCTCGCGCAGCAGGGCCTCGCGCAGGGTCACCGGATCGAACGGGCTAATGTAGGTGCGCACCGCCAGGCGATCGACCGGCGGGGTGGCGATGATCGACATCTCGCGGATGCCCGACAGCGCCATCTGCAGGGTGCGCGGGATCGGCGTGGCGGTCAGGGTCAGCATGTGCACGTCGGCGCGAAGCTCCTTGAGCTTCTCCTTGTGCTTGACCCCGAAGTGCTGCTCCTCGTCGACGATGACCATGCCCAGGTCCTTGAACGAGACCTGCTTGGACAGCACCGCGTGGGTGCCGACCACGATCTCGATCGTGCCGTCGGCCAGGCCCTCCCGGGCCTCGGCGGCTTCCTTGCCGGTGACCAGGCGCGACAGGCGCGTGACCTTGATAGGCCAGCCCTGGAAGCGGTCCTTGAAGGTCTTGTAGTGCTGGCGGGCCAGCAGCGTCGTCGGGCAGACGATCGCCACCTGCTTGCCGCTCATCGCCACCACGAAGGCCGCGCGCAGCGCCACTTCCGTCTTGCCGAAGCCCACGTCGCCGCAGATCAGGCGGTCCATCGGCTTGCCGGACGACAGGTCCTCCAGCACGTCGTGGATGGCGCTGAGCTGGTCGTCCGTCTCCTCGTAGGGGAAGCGGGCGCAGAACTCATCGAACACGCCCTGCGGCGCGTCGGTCTCTTCCACGGACTTCAGCTGACGGGCGGCGGCGATCTGGATCAGGCCCTCGGCCATGACCCGCAGACGTTCCTTGGCCTTGGCCTTGCGGCCCTGCCAGGCCGCGCCGCCCAGCTTGTCCAGCTGGACGCTGTCGGGATCCGAGGCGCCGTAGCGGGTCAAGAGGTCGATGTTCTCGACCGGCAGATAGAGCTTGGCCTCGCCGCCGTACATCAGGTCCAGGCAGTCGTGCGGCGCACCCTGGACATCGAGGGTCTTGAGGCCCTCGTAGCGGCCGATGCCGTGGTCGATGTGGACGACCAGATCGCCCGGCGTCAGGGCCGAGGCCTCGGCCAGGAAGTTGGCGGCGCGGCGCTTCTTGCGCGGGCGGGCCAGGCGGTCGCCCAGAATGTCGGTCTCGGAGATGACCGCCAGGTTTTCCGTCTCGAAGCCGTGGTCCAGCGGCAGCACGACCCGCTGCGGGGTCTTCGGATCATTGGCCTTGGCCGCCTGCCAGTAGCCGGCATAGGGGATCTTCTTCAAGCCGTGGTCAGACAGCATGGTCCCCAGGCGCTCGGACGAGCCCTCGGACCACGAGGCGAACAGCACGCGCTTGCCGTCGGCGGCCAGTTTCTTGGCGTGGTCGGCGGTGGCCTCGAACAGGTTGACGCTGTCCTGGGCCCGCTCGGCGGCGAACACGCGGCCCAGCTTCGCGCCCATGTCGACGACGTCCAGACCCTGGGGCTGGAACGGCGTGAACAGGCGGTGCGTGCGGTCGGTGAGCTCTCGGTCCCACTCGGCGGCGGTCAGGTAGAGGGCCTCGGGCGCCAGCGGGCGGTAGGCCGACTTGCGGTCGGCGCTGGCCCGGGCGTCATAGGCGTCGGCGATCATCGCCAGGCGCTCGTCGCGGGCCTCGGCCGCCTGGTGGTCGACGCCGATCAGCGACCCATCCGGCAGATAGTCGAACAGCGTCGCCATCCGCTCGTAGAACAGCGGCAGCCAGTGCTCGAGACCGGCGCGGCGGCCGCCCTCGGACACGGCGGCGTACAGCGGATCATCGCCAGGCGCGCCGAACTGCGCGACATAGCCCTTGCGGAACCGCGAGATACCGTCGGCGTCCAGAAGCGCCTCGCTGACCGGCAGGAGATCGATCTCCTTCAGCTGCTTGGTCGAGCGTTGGGTCTCGGGATCGAAGGCGCGGATGCTTTCCAGCGTGTCGCCGAAGAGATCGAGACGCACCGGCTCTTCGGCGGCTGGCGGATAGACGTCGATGACGCCGCCGCGGATCGCGAACTCGCCGCGCTCGGAGACGGTGGAGGCGCGGGCGTAGCCGTTGACGGCGAAATAGCGCTCCAGGTCCTTGATATCGACGACATTGCCGACCTTGGCCGAGTAGCTGGCCCGCAGCAGCACGTCCTTGGTCGGCACGCGCTGCAGCAAGGCCGGCGCGGCGATGACCAGGATGGCCGCCTTCTTGTCGCCCAGGCCCCGGGCCAGGCGCGACAGGGTCGCCATCCGCGTGGCCGACACGCCCGAGGACGGGCCGATGCGGTCGTAAGGCAGGCAGTCCCACGAGGGCAGCAGCACCGCCTCGACCTCGGGGGCGAAGAACTTCAGCGCGTCGATGAAGGCGCCGGCGCGGGCGGTGTCGCGGGCCACGAAGGCGGTCAGGCCGCCTCGGGCGCGAGCGATGTCGGCCATCACCAGCGCGTCAAAGCCTTCCGGCGCGCCGGCCAGGGTCAGGCCGCCGGCGGCCTTGGCGATCTGCTTTGCGTCATAGCTCATGCTGTTAAGCGCCGTCTCCCATCGGGCGCGAAGCGTGCGCCTCGAACCTGAACGCGCGGATCATCGCCAGGACGTCGGTCTCGAACCTTTCCGGCGTCGGCTCCTGGCCGACGATCCAGGCGTAGATCTCGCGGTCGGACTCCTCCAGCAGGGTCTCCAGCGTGTCGATCTGTTCGGAGGTCAGGTTCGGGCCATGGACGTCCGCGAACGGGCCCAGGATGAGGTCCGCTTCCCGGAAGCCGCGATGCCAGGCGCGGAAACGAAGGCGCCGAAGGCGGGAGTCGTGGTCGATGGTCATGTGTTCGCGGATATAGAGCGGGCTCAGGGCTTGCGCCACTCCATGATGACGTACCAGGGCGCTCGCCGGTATCTGTCAGCACGGTCGGGCGGCCCGCCGTGCGGCTCGGGCTCGTCGAAGTGCGTGAGCGTCAGGCCCGCCGCCAGGAACCACTGCATGTAGTCCTTCAGCGGACGATGCCAGTTGAGCACCCGGATGCCGCGCCATTCGTCCCAGCTGGCGCGCGGCTCCAGATAGCGGTCGATGGCGAAGTGCTTGCGCTGGCCCAGCAGGTTCCGCTGCCAGCCATCGTTGGCGCGGGCGGTCGAGAAGCTGGTCAGGTTGGCGACCAGCAGGGTCCCACCAGGCTTCAGCACCCGGACCATCTCGGCGATCGCCTCACCGGCGGGCTCGATATCGATCAGGGAAAGACAGCTGACCACGAGGTCGAAGCTGCCGCCCTCGAAGTCCAACGCCTCGGCGCGGCCGTCGACATAGGCGCCGTCCGGGTCCTTGGCCCGCGCGGCCTCCAGCAGCTCCGGCGTCGGATCCAGGCCCACGGGCTCGAAGCCCTCGGCGCGCAGGATCCGGCAGAACCGCCCTTCCCCGCAGCCGACATCCAGGGCCTTGCCGGGTGTCAGGCGCCGCAACCGCGCGATCATCGGCGCGTCGAGCACGTACTGTCGGCCATAGTCGCCAGTATCGCCCATGTCGGCGATCCAGGCTTTCGCGGAACTTCTCCAGCCGCCGTCGCTCATCTTCCGAACACTTCCTATCGCCTTGTCAGCATTGACTTTGCCGGGTTTCAGCCTATTTATCCCCAACTTCGGAGCAGGTCTGGCGAATCCGCGCTGCCCGCTCGCCCAAGCACGGGCGGCTCCGGGTTTCAGACCAGCGTGTAAATGACCGAATTTTCCGACCTCGGGCTTTCGCCCACGACCCTGCAGGCGGTCGCCGACACCGGCTATACCACTGCGACCCCCATTCAGGCCCAGGCCATCCCCGTCGCCCTCGCGGGCCAGGATGTGCTCGGCATCGCCCAGACGGGCACCGGCAAGACCGCCGCCTTCACCCTCCCGCTGATCGACAAGCTGCAGTCGGGCCGCGCCAAGGCCCGCATGCCGCGCGCCCTGGTCATCGCCCCGACCCGCGAGCTGGCCGACCAGGTCGCCTCCAGCTTCGAGAAGTACGCCAAGGGCACCAAGCTCTCGTGGGCGCTGCTGATCGGCGGCGTGTCGTTCGGCGACCAGGAGAAGAAGCTGGATCGCGGCGTCGATGTGCTGATCGCCACGCCGGGCCGCCTGCTCGACCACTTCGAGCGCGGCAAGCTGCTGATGACCGGCGTGCAATTCCTGGTCGTCGACGAAGCCGACCGCATGCTGGACATGGGCTTCATCCCGGACATCGAGCGCATCTTCAAGATGACGCCGCCCAAGAAGCAGACCCTGTTCTTCTCGGCGACCATGCCGCCGGAAATCACCCGCCTGACCAAGCAGTTCCTCAAGGACCCGGTCCGGATCGAGGTGGCCAAGCCGGCAACGACCAACGCCAACATCACCCAGCTGCTGGTCAAGGTCCCCTCCTCGGATCCCAAGGCCAAGCGCCTGGCGCTGCGGGCCCTGGTCGAGAAGGCCAACATCGAAACCGGCATCGTGTTCTGCAACCGCAAGACCGAAGTCGACATCGTCGCCAAGTCGCTGAAAGTGCACGGCTTCGACGCCGCCGCCATCCACGGCGATCTGGATCAGAGCCAGCGCACCAAGACCCTGGCGGCCTTCCGCGATGGTTCGCTGAAGATTCTGGTGGCCTCGGACGTCGCCGCGCGCGGCCTGGACATCCCGGCCGTCAGCCACGTCTTCAACTACGACGTCCCGCACCACGCCGACGACTACGTCCACCGCATCGGCCGCACCGGCCGCGCCGGGCGCACGGGCATCACCTACATGCTGGTGACCCCGGCCGACGACAAGGGCTTCGACAAGGTCGTCAAGCTGATCGGCTCGACCCCGGACGAAGAGAAGCTCGAGCTCGACTACTCGAACGCCGTGACGGTGAAGCGCGAGGGCGATCGCGATCGCAAGCGCGGCAGCCGTGATCGCGATCGTGGCGAACGCGGTGAGCGTCCCTCGCCCCGCGCCCGTGGTCGCCGCACCGAGGAAGCCGCCGCCGACGCGCCGGCCGAAGCCGTCGTCGTCGCCGAGACGCCTGAAGCCGTCGTCGCCGAGGAACGTCCCGCCCGCGAGCGCCGCCCGCGCCGCGAACGCGAGCCGCGTGGTGAGCGCGAACCGCGCGCCGCCGCCCCGGCCGCCGAAACCGAGCGCCCCGAACGCGCGGAACGCCCCGCTCGCGCCGAGCGTCCGGAGCGTGCTGAACGCGCCGAGCGCAGCGAACGTCCGGAGCGCCCCGAGCGTCCCGTGCGCGGCGTCCAGCCGGTCCGTGACCGCGACGACGACGACCGTCGCGTGGTCGGCTTCGGCAACGACATCCCGGCCTTCCTGGTCCGCCCGCCGCGCGGCAAATAGGCCTCGGATCATCGAGAATGCAGAAGCGCCGGACGATCGCTCGTCCGGCGCTTTTTCGTTTCTCGCGACCCGGTTTTCTAGGCCTGCGGGAAGTCCGTGCTGACCGTCAGCGCCTCCCAGGCGGACATCTCGGCCTGCACCGCGTCCAGCTTGGCGCGCGCCCGGCGCAGGGCGTCGGACCCGAGCAGCAGATGCAGCGGCGGATCGGGCGCGTCGACGATGCGCAACAGGGCCTGGGCGGCGCGATCCGGGTCGCCCAGCTGCTGGCCGGCCATGGACGAGAACGCCTCGCTCGCCTTGCCGACCGTGGCGTCATAGCCCTTGGCCCGCGTCTCGCTCAGGCGGATCGAGTGGGCCGAGAGGAAGTCCGTGCGGAAGGCGCCGGGCGCCACGGCGGTCAGCTTGATACCCAGAGGGGCGACTTCCTGACTCAGCGACACCGTCAGCCCCTCCAGCGCGAACTTGGCCGCCGCGTAGAGGCCCGAGGCCGCCCCCGGCGCGCGGCCGGCGATCGAGGTGATGTTGAGGATGCGCGCCTCCCCTTGCGTCCGCAGCCTGGGCAGGGCCGCCCGGATCACCTTGAACGGGCCGAAGACGTCGGTGGCGAACAGCCGCTCGGCCTCGGCGTCGGTGGCGTCCTCCAAGGCGCCCAGCAGGCCATAGCCCGCGTTGTTGACCACAACGTCCAGGCGCCCGTCGGCCAGGCGGAAGGCCTCATCTACCGCCCGGTCGATCGCCGCGCCGTCCGTGACATCCAGGGTCAGGACGTGCAGCAGGCCCGGTCCAGCGTCGATCGGTGGCGCGCCCGAGCGGACCGTGCCGATCACGGTGTCGCCGCGCGCCAACGCCGCCTTGGCGAGCGCGAGACCCAGCCCGCGTGAAATCCCCGTGATGAACCAATGCTTCGTCATCGCCTGCTCCTTGTGAGGCGCACCTTGTGCGCCTTCTCAAGCCACTACATAATACGGTCAATTCTGATCGAGTTTGTAAGGCTGACTAAAGAATGACCCAGGCGGCGGCGGACGCGATGCTGACGGGCGGCGACTTCGCCCACCTGCGCGCCTTCGTGGCCGTGGGCCAGGCGCTGAGCTTCACGCGCGCGGCCGAGGCGCTAGGCGTCACGCCATCGGCCCTGAGCCAGATCGTGCGCACCTTCGAGGACAAGATCGGTGTCCGCCTGCTGAACCGCACCACGCGCAGCGTCTCCTTGACCGAGGCGGGCCAGACCCTGCTTCGCCGCGCCGCGCCAGCCGTCGCCGAACTCAGCCAGGCCGTCGGCCAGGCGCGGCTATATCAGGACCTCCCCTCAGGAACCGTCCGCGTCCACGCCTTCCGCTCCGCGGCCGAGCGCTTCATCCAGCCCATCCTGCCCACGTTCCGCCGCGCGTTTCCCAAGGTGGTGCTGGACGTGACGATCGACGACGAGGTGGTCGACACCGTCGCCGCCGGCTTCGACGCCGCCATCCGCATCGGCGAGGTGATCGAGCGCGACATGATCGCCGTACCGCTGGAGCCGCCGTTGCGGCAGGTGCCGGTCGCCGCGCCAAGCTATGTGGCCGAGCGTGGCCTGCCGGCCCATCCGCGCGATCTGCTGGGCCACGACTGCATCCGCTGGCGTTGGCCGGGCCACACACAGCCCTATCGCTGGGAATTCCTCGAGGACGGCGCCTGGTTCGAGGTCGAGGTCGACGGGCCGCTGATCGTCAACAGCAAGGAGATGGCGCTGCAGGCCGCGCTCGACGGCGTCGGCATCGCCTTCCCGGTCGAACGCACCGCGCGTCAGGCCATAGCCGAAGGCCGTCTCGTCCCCATGCTGGAGCCCTGGTGCGGGTCTTTCCCGGGCCACCACCTGTGCTTTCCCCAGCAACGGCAGATGAGCCCGGCCCTTCGCGCCTTCATCGATACGGTTCGAGACGGCGCGGCCATGGCCTAGTTGACGGAACGCTGTTATCGTCGCTGACGTTTTCGGCTCGATCGCGCCGGAGTCCGGCCCGGTCGCGCCCAATAAGCCAATTTGGCGACAAGAATGGGAGGACTGAACATGGCCGCCATCGAACCCGAACTCGACAAGCAAGCCGTGCTGATCGCGCACGAAAAGACCTATCACGCGTTCGCGGTGCTGCTGCGCTGGGCGATGCTGGGCCTGGCCTCCAGCATCAGTGGCCTGACGGTGTGGTTCGCCACGCCGGGCGGCTTCTGGGGTGGCCTCGTCACCTTCCTGATCGTCTGGTTCGCCGGCTATTACGGCATGGTCAAGCGCGAGGAGCAGCAGTCGCTCGACCCGTGGGCTCCGGGCCGCAAGGGCATCCTCTAGAGCGCCTGATCCACCACGCTGAGCAGGTCGTCCAAGGACGGCTTGAAGGCGAATTTGAAGCCTCGGCGAAGCCTGGCCAGCACCGGCGCCTGTCGCGCCGGAGCCGGTGACGCGCAGACATAACCGCGCCAGTCGACGCCGACCTGGCGGCAGGCCGCCCGCACCCACTGGCTGGTGAAGTTCAGCGGCTGGATCTCCACGACCCGCGCGCCCTTCGGCAAGAAGACGGCGTTGGCCAGGGCCGCGCCGCTGGCGCCGACCAGTACCTCGGCGTCACGCATCAGGGCGACCTGCTCGGCCGCGCCCAGGGTCTCGGGCCGCACGATCGTGAAGCCGCGCGTCATCAGGGCCTTTTCGAAGGCCGCCTCGCCGACCATCACCCGCATCGACTGGCCACGCCGGGAGAGATAGACGCGTTTGGCGCCTTGCCCGACCGGCGCGCGCTCGAGCACCCGCGCGGCGACATCGGCGACCAGGCCGTTCGGGTGGTGCAGGAAGTGGTCCATGCTGGTGGCGAACACCGCCCGCTTCAGCCGCACGACCGGCGCCTCGACCTCGCGCAGGTCGATCCCCGGGAAGGCCAGAGCGATCAGGTCGCGCTGCCAGGCGGTCAGCTTCGGGGCCAGGACCGGCACACCGTCCAGAAGCCCCGCCTGCTCCAGCGCCAGCAGCGACGGCAGGGCGTCGATGACGAAGTGACCGTAGTTGAAGGTCGCGCCCCAGGGCAGGAACACAGCCCCGGCCTCGATCTGCGGCGCCGAAGCCGGCGGCGTGAACCGGTCGCCCTGCACGCCCGGCATCGCCGACAGGTCCTGCGACCCATGCCGCGCCTCGCCGATCGTAGCGTTGTAGAGCGCGCCGTCCGTCCCGATCAGCCCGCCGAAGCGCGGGAACCACCAGCTCTCGCCGATCGCGCACAGCGCCGGCACGTTGACCGGCAGCGGAGCGTTGATGTCGAACTGCCAGGCGGCGGCCTCCGGGCCGGCCAAGGCGCCCCACGGCGCGCCGACCGAGGCGTCATGCTCCGGCGCGAACGCCACTCCGGTCTGGCCCCGCGCGAACCGCTCGCGCAGCTCCGCCGCCAGCACGGGCGGCAGGTCGCTGGCCTCGACGATGGGGCGCAGGGAAAGCGGCGCGGTCATGCGCCGCTTGGAGCATGACCTTTAAAACGTGTCATCCCGGAAAGCGCGTAGCGCTTGTCCGGGACCCAGGGGCCGGCGCACTGCAGTCGCCCCTGGGTCCCGGCTCTCCGCTTCGCTGCGGCCGGGATGACAAGGTTTAGCGTTTGATCTGCCCTGCCAGGTACTTGCGGATGCCCTCGCCGTACGGCGGGCGCAGGCCCAGCATCGGGGCGATGTCCTTCTTCAACTGCTGGAACACCGCCTTGCGGTGGCTGAACTCGCGGAAGCCGTCGTGGCCGTGATAGGCGCCCATGCCGGCCGGGCCGACGCCGCCGAACGGCAGGTCCTCCTGGGCGACGTGGAAGATCACGTCATTGACCGTGACGCCGCCGCTAGTGGTGTTGGCCAGCACCCGATCCTTCTCGGCCTCGTTCGTGCCGAACCAGTAGAGGGCCAGCGGCCGGTCGCGGGCGTTCACATAGGCCACGGCCTCGTCGACGGTCTTGTAGCCCTTTACCGGCAGCACCGGGCCGAAGATCTCCTCCCGCATCACCGTCATGTCGTCGGTGGGATCCAGGATCAGGGTCGGGGCGATCTTGCGATGCTCCTGCTGCGAGAGGTCCTCGCCGCCCGGATTGATCTCGACAATGCGAGCGCCCTTGGCCCGGGCGTCGTCGACATAGCCCTTCACCCGGTCGTAATGGCGCTGGGCGACCACGGCCGTGTAGTCGGGATTATCCTTGATCGTCGGAAAGTAGCGGCCGACGGCGGCCTGAGCTTCCTTGACGAAGGTCTCGACGTCTTCCTGCGGGGCCAGGACATAGTCCGGCGCCAGGCAGATCTGGCCGGCGTTCAGGGTCTTGCCGTTCATGATCCGCGCCGCGGCCGTGGCGATGTCAGCGCCGCGCGACAGTATCACCGGGCTCTTGCCGCCCAGCTCCAGGGTGACAGGCACCAGGTTCTCGGCCGCCGCCCGCATCACGTGCCGCGCCACCGAGGTCGCGCCGGTGAAGACCAGGTGGTCGAAGGCCAGCCCCGAGAACGCCTGGCCGACCTCCGGCCCGCCGACGAACACCGCGACCTCTTCTTCCGAGAACGCCTTGGCGAACATCGCCTTGAGCAGGTCCGAGGTGGCCGGTGTGAATTCCGACGGCTTGATCATCGCCCGGTTACCGGCCGCGAACACGCCGGCCAGCGGGGCGAAGGTCAGGTTGACCGGGAAGTTCCAGGGGCTGATCACGCCCACGACGCCCTTGGGCTGCCACTGCACGCTGGCCTTGGCGCCGAACAGGCCCAGGATCGCCGGGGTCGTCTTGCGCTTCTCGGGGCGAGCCCACTTGGCGACGTTCTCGCGAGCGAACTTCAGCGGCCCGATCGAGCCGGCCACGTCGGTCAGCGAGGTGGCCTCCGGCGAGCGCGAGCCGAAGTCGGCGTTCACGGCCTTGGCGATCTCGACCTGGTGCCCGACCAGCAGATCGATGCAGCGGTTCAGCCAGTCGATTCGCTTGTCGATGCTTGGCGCGCCGTCGCGCAGGTGCGCGGCCTTCTGTCGCTGCAGGATGTCGTTCATCACCGCCTTGTGGGCGTCGGACGACAGATTCACCGGCGCATTCATGATGCTGGCTCCCTCCCCTGGCCCGGCCGAGGCGGCGCGGCGCTCATCTTATCGATGATCACCATGAGCGCTGGTCGTTTCTTACGCAAGAGAACGTCGTTCTTAACGCATCGTAAGAACTCTCCCCCCTAAGGTCGCGCTCCAAGCGTCGGCGTTTCCGCAAGGGGGACCGCCCACGGGGGAAGAAGAGATGTCGGACGTCGAAACCACGCTGCGCGGTCCCGAGGCCTACAAGATTGCTTCGCGCGCCTTGGAGCTCATGGAGCGCCACCAGGTGTGGCCGACCGCGCTGAACTTCGAGCTGTGGACCCACTATGTGGCCGATCCCGACGGCGCCCTGGCCCGTGAGCTGACCCGCCTGATCTCGCTGGGCGAGCCGATGACCGAACTGGTCAGCGAAGAGCTCGCCGCGACCTACCTGCCCAAGGCGCGCCTGAACGAACAGATCCGCGACGCCGGCGACATCCTCTCCAAGGAACTGGAAGCGGTCTCCAAGGCCATCCAGAACGCCCAGAAGTCCAACGCCGCCTTCGGCAAGGAACTGGCCGGCGCCAGCAAGAGCCTGGACAAGACGACCGACGTCGAAGCCATCAAGGCCGTGGTCGGCAACCTGGCCGAAGCCACCCGCCGCGTGCACAAGGAAAACCAGTCGCTGGAAACGCGCCTGGCCGAATCCACCTCGGAAGTCGAGCGCCTGCGCGAGCACCTGGAACAGGTCCGTCGCGACGCCACCACCGACGGCCTGACGAACCTGGCCAACCGCAAGGCCTTCGACGAAGAGCTGGATCGCGCCTGTCAGGACGCCGACGACAGCGACACGACGATCTGCCTGGCCGTGCTCGACATCGACCACTTCAAGGGCTTCAACGACACCTGGGGTCACCAGACGGGCGATCAGGTCATCCGTTACGTCGCCTCGGTGATCGGCCGCGTCGCCGCGCCGCCGCGCTTCGCGGCCCGCTACGGCGGCGAGGAATTCGCCATGATCTTCCCGCGCGAAGCCGCCTCGATCGTCGCCACCACCCTGGAAGAGATCCGCGTCGAGGTCTCCTCGCGCATGCTCAAGCGTCGCTCGACCAACGAGGACCTGGGCGCCATCACCATTTCGTCGGGCTTCGCCGAGCGCAAGCCGAACGAAAGCGGCCACTCGGTCATGGAACGCGCCGATGCGGCGCTCTACGCCTCCAAGCGCGGCGGCCGCAACCGCGTCACGGCGGCGGAATCCATGCCGGCCTCGGCCAACGCGGCCTAAACAGCTTCAGCAGAAGACCTACCTTTGGCGCCGCCGGTCTCACGATCGGCGGCGTTTCCTTTTGAAGATTCCAATTTCCCCCTGAAGATTCCACTGGCCTTCCCAAAGGGCAAAGGCGCCTAGAATTCTCCCAACGAACCAAGGGAGCAGCGCCGTGGACTATCAGAAGATCCGTGTCTCGACCCAGGACGGCGTCGCCACCGTCACCCTCGCCGATCCGTCCACGCTGAACGCCGCCAGCCTGGAGATCGCCCGCGAGCTGATCCACGCCTTCTCCTCCATCGCGGCCGGCAAGGTCGAGGCGCGCGCGGTGATCCTGACCGGCGAAGGCCGCGGCTTCTGCTCGGGCGCCAACCTGTCGGGCGGCGGCGCGGCCGGGCGCGAGCTGGATGTCGACGGCAAGCCCGACGCCGGCTCGGCGCTGGAGAACACCTACAACCCGCTGATGACCCTGCTGCGCGACTTCCCGCTGCCGATCGTCACGGCGGTGAACGGTCCGGCGGCCGGCGTCGGCTGTTCGATCGCGCTGATGGGCGACATCATCGTGGCCGGCGAGAGCGCCTATTTCCTGCAGGCCTTCCGGCGCATCGGCCTGGTGCCCGACGGCGGCTCGACCTACCTGCTGCCCCGCCTGATCGGCAAGGCGCGGGCGATGGAGATGATGCTGCTGGGCGACAAGATCCCGGCCGCCACGGCGCTGCAATGGGGCCTGGTCAACCGCTGCGTCCCGGATGACCAGCTGATCCCGACCGCCCATGCGCTGGCCCTCGAACTGGCCAAGGGCCCGGCCGCCCTGGGCGCGATCCGCAAGCTGGTCTGGGACAGCCTCGACAGCGACTGGACCGGCCAGCTGCACGCCGAACGCAAGGCCCAGAAGTTCGCCGGCAAGACCGAGGACTTCCTGGAAGGCGTCAGCGCCTTCCTCCAGAAGCGCGCGGCGGCGTTCAAAGGGCGCTAGTTTTGGGGGGCGCTAGCGGACGCCTGGAGGTCGACCAGGATCCGGACAGCCTCGTCGGCGCGCTCGGCCGGCACGAAAACATGGTCGTGGTTCAGCGCCGCGACCATGTTGCAGGCGATGCCAGCCTGGGCCAGCGTCGTGGCCACAGCGGCGGTCAGGCCGACGCCGTCGAGGGCCGAATAGACGTTGAGCGTGATCAGGGCCATCGGCGCCTCGACCGGGAAGCCAGCCGCTGCCGCCGCGCCACGCTCCAGGATCAGGCTGACGCCCTCGGCCTCGCGGAACATGGCCAAGGGCTGGAGCGCGGCCCAGTCGCGATCGCCGGCGGCGCAGAACACGTATTGGCCGCTCTGGAGCGCCGGCGTCATACCCGCAACCATTTCCCGAGCGTCGCGAACGACTTGGCTCATTCTTCCGACGTCGGAAGATAGGGCTTGTAGCTCTTCTCCTCGACGATCTCCGAGCCTGCGGCCTCGTTGATGGCGCGCTTGATCGCGGCGCGCTTGTCGTTGTCGATATAGACGCGGCGGGCCAGGGCCACGAAGTCCGGGCCGAAGTCCTGGCGGCGCTCGCAGTCGCGCTTGCCGTCCTCGATATCCCAGAGAGCGGCGTTGACCGTCGTGAGTTCCTCGGTCAGGCGGGCGATGTCGGCGTTGTCGGGCAGGTGCTGAGCCGCCGTGGCCTCCAACAGGGCCAGCTCCTTGCGGACATTGGCTTCCTTGGCCGGATCGCCGATGCGCTGGGCCTTGACCCGCAGGATGGTGATCTTGTCGACCAGTTCGCCCGCCGAGATCGGCGCGAGGATGGACATTCAGGCGACTCCGGACACCAACTTGTTGAGCGCGTCCCAGGCCGCGTCGACCGGCAGGGCGCCCATGCCGCTTCCGTAGTCCTCCGCGACCAGCATCTCAAGCCGCTGGGCGGCGGGACGGAACTTCACCGACTTGCGGCGGTCCTGCTGCAGCGACAGCAGCGGCGCGCCGCCGGCGGCGAGCATGTGGCCCGGGCCCGCGTCGTTGGCGACACCAGCCGCCAGCCGGCTGGCCAACGCGATGACCAGCAGGGGGCCCTTCACGGCCGTGAAGCCGTCAGTGCGGTTGCGCTCGGGCTGGAGGGCTTGCGGGACCTCCTGGGCGGCGATGGCGGCGTCCTCGGCCTCGTCGGGGCCGAAGAGGAACACGGGCGTCCAGCCGTTGGCGACGATCCGGCGGGCCAGCTCGAAATAGTTCTCCAGCGGCCAGCGCTTGTCCTGACCGCCCGCGCCGGGCGCCAGGCCGACATAAGTCCGGCCGGCCGGCAGCAGGGACTCGGCGGCCTTCAGGGCGTCTGGGTTGGTCAGCGCCAGGGGCTTGGGCGCGCCCTGCCCGTCCGTGGCCAGGTCCAGCAGTCGCGCCAGGCGATCGGTGACGGCGACCGGCCAGTCCTTGGCGCGAGCCTGATGCGCCGCCGAGAAGAAGCGCCCCGCGCCACGCCTGGCCACGCCGCTGCGGCGCAGGTTCTCCTGGGTGTCGATGACGAGGTCGAACTTGCGGCCGCCGAACGGCTTGCTCCATGGCAGGCTATCCAGCGCGCCCGCGCCGTTGGCGCCGTCCAGGATCACCTCGTCGACATAGCCGGCCATGACGTTCTTCAGCGCCGTCGTGTAGACCGTCTCGCCCTTGGCCGCGCACCAGCTGATGCGGGCCTCCGGGAACGCCGCGCGCAGCCCGGCGATGAAGGGCAGCTTGATCAGGCCATCGCCGATCACCTCGCCCATGGAATAGATAAGCACCGTCTGGACCATGGCCGTGTGTCGCCGGGTCGCTCGCGGCTGTCCATCACGAAAATGTAAGTGAACACTCACTTGCTAATTTTGAACGCCATGAGATGCTCTCTGCATGAGCGCCAAACCCCGCATCGAACGCGCCGCCCTGGAGGCCTTCGTCACCGAAGGCGTCGACGCGGCCACCACCAAGACCATAGCCGCCCGCGCCGGCGTTTCCGAAGGCGCGATCTACCGCCACTGGAAGAGCAAGGACGCGCTGGCCGTCGGCCTGTTCATGGACTGCCACCGACGGCTGTCGGCCCTGATCGAGGACGAGGCCGGCGCGGTCCAGGGCGTCGAGGCCAAGGCCGAGGCCCTGGTGCGGGCCTATTGCGCGGTGGCCGACGAGGACTGGCTGCTGTTCTCATTCCACCTGCTGCAACTGCACCACTTCCTGCCCTACTACCAGGAGGACGGCCGCGATCCGGTCACCCTGGTCGAGGACATCATCAAGCGCGCCATGATGGACCTGCAGCTGCCGCCGGGCGATCCCCGCGTGCTGGCGGCCATGGCCATCGGGGTCATCACCCAGACCGCGCAGAACAAGGCCTATGGCCGCCTGGGCGACGACGCCCTCTCGGCCCACGCTCCCCTGATGACGGCGGCCGTCAAGGCCGTGCTGTTCGCCCGCTAAGGATCAGACGCTCATGCGCAGCGCGATGTTCAACGCCTACTACTGGGTCCTGTCGATCTTCTACGGCCTGTCGGCTGCCCTTTCGGCGCTGCTGCCGGGGCGCAAGCCGGTAGCCTTCGCCCTGCGGCTCTACAGCCAGCGGATGCTGTGGGCGCTTAGCTTCTTCGCCGATGTGAAGGTGCAGCTTAAGGGCCAGGAGAATCTGCCCAAGGGCCCCTTCATCATCGCCGCCAAGCACCACAGCTGGGGCGACGGCTTCGTGATGTTCGCCAATGTCGACAACCTCTCCTTCGTCACCGGCGACCACCTGGAGAAGTTCCCGCTGGTCGAGGCCATCCTGAAGAAGTTCGGGGCCATCGTCGTCGACAGCTGCGGCGGTCCGGAAGCCCGCAAGGCGCTGTCGGCCAGCGCCGCCCAGGTCGTGGCCGAGGGCCGGCGCATCCTGATCTATCCCGAGGGCCACCTGGCCGCGCCGGGCGAGCGGTTCCGCTACCGGACGGGCGTCTACTACATGAGCAAGGACTTCGGCCTGCCGGTGGTGCCGGTGGCCACCAACCTGGGCTGCTTCTGGAAGCAGACCGACAAGCTGAAGACGGCCGGCACGGCCACCGTCGAGTTCCTGCCCGCCCTGCCCCAGGGCCTGGAGAAGGACGCGTTCATGCAGCTGATGGAGACGACCATCGAAGGCCGCACCAACGAACTGATCGCTCAGGCGCGCGGCGAGGCGGTGAAGCCGTCGGTGCTGGTGGAGTGGAACGGGCGCAAGAACGTGCCGGCGGCGGCCAAGCCCGCCCAAGCCACGGCCTGATCATGCTCGGGATCCTGGCGTTCGAGGCCCTGTGGGGTCTTGGCATCTTCCTGCTGGCGCGAAAAATCGGCCAGCGCCCTCGCCTGCTGACCGTGACCTTGGCGTTCTCGTCCGCGCTTCCGCCCCTTGTCGCGGCGGCTTGGGGGATCGCCTTCGCGGTAGAGCCCGCGTCGATTCCACCGGTCGCCCGGCCAGCCTGGATCGCCGACAGTCTCTGGTATTTCTTCTACGCCAGTCTCGCCCTGACGGTGGCCGCGCCGTTGGCGGCCAAGGGCTACAGGGTCCCGGCTGTCATGTTCGCATTACCACAGGCGCCCATGACCTGGTTCTTCGGCTTCATCGGCACGATGCAGGTCACCGGGGTTTGGCTCTAGACCTCGACCGGGCACTCCGCCGGAACGCCCGCGAACGTGCCCTCGGCCCGACGCTTGGCGAAGTGGGTCTGGGCGCAGGTCGAGGAGCACAGCAGGCCGGTGTCCGACCAGTAGAGCGGCGCCTCGTCCTCGTGCTTGAAGCGCGGCGCGCCCCAAGCGAGGCCGCATTCGACGCAGGACGGCGTCTTGGCCAGCATCAGTCGAGCGCTTCGGCGGCGGGCTGGATGGTGACGCTCTCGCCGCAACCGCAGGCGTCGGTCTCGTTCGGATTGTGGAACACGAACTTCGACGACAGCTTGGTGATCTCGTAGTCGATCTCGGTCCCGATCAGGAACAGCACGGCCTTGGGCTCGATCAGGATCGTGACGTCCTTGTCCTCGACCACCTCGTCCAGCGGACCGCGTTCGGCGGCATATTCGAAGATGTATTCCGAACCGGCGCAGCCGCCGTTCTTCACGCCGACGCGCAGGCCGGCATAGGGCTTGTCGGCGCGCGCCATGATCTCCTTCACGCGTGCGGCCGCGGCGTCGGTCAGGGTGACGACCTTGGGGCGCGGGCGGCGGGGACGTGCGGTGATCGTGGCTTCCATGGCTTTCGAACCGATCAGAACATGTTCAGTTGCAGCTTGGCCTCGTCGCTCATGCGCGAGGCGTCCCACGGCGGCTCGAACACCAGCTCGACCGCGCAGGACTTCAGGCCCGGGATCTCCATGACCGCGTCACGGACCCAGCCCGGCATTTCCCCAGCCACCGGGCAGCCCGGCGCGGTCAGGGTCATGTCGATGGCCACGTCCTTGGAGTCGCTGACATCGACCTTGTAGATCAGGCCCAGCTCATAGATGTCGACCGGGATTTCCGGGTCGTAGACGGACTTCAGCTTCTCGATCAGCTGATCCGTGATCTTGTTCAGCTCCTCCTTGGAGAGAGCCGAGACAGGTTCGGAAGAGGCGGCGGCGTCGGTCATGGGCGGCTCAACTGAAGAAACTGCGGGCCTTGGCCAGCGCGTCGACGAACGCGTCGGCCTCGGCCTCTGTGTTATATAGGGCGAACGAAGCGCGCGCGCTCGACGTGACGCCAAATCGGCGCATCAAGGGCTCGGCGCAGTGGGTGCCGGCGCGGACGGCGACGCCGTAACGGTCCAGCACCTGGGCGATGTCATGGGCGTGGGCGCCCTCGACGGTGAACGACAGCACCGCGCCCTTGCCGGGCGCCTCGCCCAGGATCTTGATCCCGTTGACGCCGCGCAGCTGCTCGGCGACGCGCTCATAAAGGGCGTGCTCGTGGGCGAAAACGGCGTCGCGATCCAGGCCGTTCAGCCACTCGATCGCCGCGCCCAGGCCGACGGCCTCCAGGATCGCCGGGGTGCCGGCCTCGAAGCGATGCGGCGGGTCGGCGTATCTAATCTCCTCCATGGAGACCGAGGCGATCATCTCGCCGCCGCCCTGGTACGGGGGCAGCGCGGCCAGGCGCTCGGCCTTGCCGTAGAGCACGCCGATGCCGGTCGGGCCGTAGAGCTTGTGGCCGCTGAAGACGTAGAAATCGACGTCCAGCGCTTTGACGTCGACCTTGGCGTGGACGATGGCCTGGCAGCCGTCCAAAAGCACCGGCGCGCCGGCCGCGTGGGCCAGGCGGACGATCTCGGCGACGTCGTTGACCGTGCCCAGCACGTTCGACATGTGGGTGACGGCGACCATCTTGGTGCGCTCGGACAGCAGGCCCTTGAAGGCCTCCATGTCGAGGCGCCCGTCGTCCAGCACCGGAATGAACTTCAGCACGACGCCCTTGCGCTCGCGCAGGAAGTGCCACGGCACGATGTTGGCGTGGTGCTCCATCTCGGAGATCACGATCTCGTCGCCGGCGTTCAGGCCAAGACCGAACGACGACGCGACCAGATTCACCGCCTCGGTCGCGCTCTTGGTCCAGACGACCTCGTCGCGCTCGGCGTTGATGAACTTGGCGACGGTTTCGCGCGCCTTTTCATAGGCTTCCGTCGTTTCGTTGGCCAGCGTGTGCAGGCCGCGATGGACGTTGGCGTACGAGGTGCGGGCCAGGCCCGTCATGGCGTCCAGCACCGCGTCGGGCTTCTGGGCGCTGGCGGCGCTGTCCAGATAGATCAGCGGCTTGCCGTGGACGGTGCGCTGCAGGATCGGGAACTGGGCGCGGATCGCCTCGATATCGAGCGCCATTATTCGGGGCTCCCCAGCTTGCGGGCGACCCAGGCGGCGGCGATGGCGCGGGCGCCGTCATGCTCGATGCGCTCGACCACCTCGCCGACGAAGGCGACGGTCAGCATGGCCTTGGCCTCGGCTTCCGGGATGCCGCGCTGGCGGGCGTAGAAGATGGCTTCCTCGTCCAGGGCGCCGATCGTGTTCCCGTGGGCGCAGGAGACGTCGTCGGCGAAGATCAGCAGTTCGGGCTTGGCGTCGATCTCGGCCTTGTCCGACAGGATCAGGGCGTGGTGGCCCATGCGGGCGTCGGTCTGGTCTGCGCCGGGCGAGACGACGATGCGGCCCTGGAAGACGCCGCGCGCCTGGTCGGTGACCATGCCCTTGGTCAGCTGGCTGGTGACGCCGTCGACGCCGGCGTGGGTGACGACCGTGGTCTGGTCGGCGTGGCGCTGAGCGTCCAGCAGATAGGCGCCGTCGAGGCGGACCTGAGCATGCGCGCCCGGATGACTGACCCGCGTCTCGATCCGCTGGCGGCGTGCGCCCGAGGTCAGGACGGTCTGGGCGTACTGGGCGCCGGGCGCCAGGGAGACCTCGGCGGTGACAACGTTGACCGCTTCAGCATCGTCCTCGACCAGGATGATGCGTTCGACCGAAGCGCCCTCGCCCACGGCGATGTCCAGCGCGACGTCGGAGACATAAGCCGAGGCGCGACCTTCGTGGCTTTCCAGCAGGACCAGGGTCTCGCCGGCCTTCACAACCAGGCTGTGGCTGGCGGTCTGCGAGGCCTTGTCGGCCAGGGCGACGAAGCGCAGGGCCACGACGCCCGAGGCAGCCTCGGCGTCGGCGACGCGATGGCCGTTGACGAACACGGTCTCGGCGTTGGCGAGCCCGGCGAACGGACCGGCCGGAATGTCGCCATCATGCGCCGGCGCGGCCAGCGGCAGGGTCCGCAACAGGCCCCGCAGGTCGGTCCAGCGCCAGTCCTCGTCGCGCCGCGACGGCAGCGCGGTGACGTCGCCGGTCTTGAGGGCGGTCGAAAGGGTCACGCCGCCACGCTCGCGTACTTGTCGTAGCCCTCGGCTTCCAGCTGCAGCGCCAGTTCCGGACCGCCCGAGGCGACGATGCGGCCGGCGGCCAGCACGTGGACCTTGTCGGGTTTGATGTAGTCCAGCAGGCGCTGGTAGTGGGTGATGACCAGCATGCCACGCTCGGGCGAGCGCAGGGCGTTGACGCCTTCCGACACGATCTTCAGCGCGTCGATGTCGAGGCCGCTGTCGGTCTCGTCCAGGATCAGGAACTTCGGCGACAGCATGGACATCTGGAAGATCTCCATCCGCTTCTTCTCGCCGCCCGAGAAGCCGACGTTCAGGCCGCGCTTGAGCATCTCGAAGTCGATCTTCAGCGCTGCAGCCTTTTCCTTGGCCAGCTTCAGGAAGGCCGGCGCGGCGATCTCGTCCTCGCCGCGCGCGCGGCGCTGGGCGTTGAGGGCTGTGCGGATGAAGGTCAGGGCCGGAACGCCCGGGATTTCAAGCGGATACTGGAACGACAGGAACAGGCCCTTGGCCGCCCGCTCGTTGGGCTCCAGCGCCAGCAGGTCGTCGCCGTTCAGGCTCGCCGAGCCTTCGGTGACTTCATAGCCGCCACGGCCGCTCAGCACGTAGGACAGGGTCGACTTGCCGGCCCCGTTCGGCCCCATGATCGCGTGGACTTCGCCGGCGGGTACGGCAAGCTGGACGCCCTTCAGGATCGGCTTGTCCTCGACGCGGGCGTGAAGGTTCTTGATAGCGAGCATTTAACCGACGGATCCTTCGAGAGAAATCGCCACGAGCTTCTGGGCCTCGACGGCGAACTCCATGGGCAGTTGTTGCAGCACGTCCTTGACGAAGCCGTTGACCAGCAGGGCCACGGCCTCTTCCTGGGAAAGACCGCGCTGCTGGCAGTAGAACAGCTGGTCGTCCGACAGGCGCGTGGTGGTGGCCTCGTGCTCGAACACCGACTGGCCATTGCGGGCCTCGATGTAGGGCACGGTGTGAGCCGCGCAGTCCTTGCCGATCAGCAGGCTGTCGCACTGAGTGAAGTTGCGCGCGCCCTTGGCCTTCGGGTGCGCCGAGACCAGGCCGCGATAGGTGCTGGTCGACTTGCCGGCGCTGATGCCCTTGGCGACGATCCGCGAGCGGGTGTTGGCGCCCAGATGGATCATCTTGGTGCCGGTGTCGGCCTGCTGGTGGCCGTTGGTCACGGCGATCGAGTAGAACTCGCCCGATGAGCCTTCGCCGCGCAGCACGCAGGACGGATACTTCCAGGTGATGGCCGAGCCGGTCTCGACCTGGGTCCACGACACCTTGGAGCGGTCGCCACGGCAGTCGGCGCGCTTGGTCACGAAGTTGTAGATGCCGCCCTTGCCGGTTTCCGGATCGCCCGGATACCAGTTCTGGACGGTCGAATATTTGATCTCGGCGTCGTCCAGCAGGACGAGCTCGACCACGGCCGCGTGCAGCTGGTTCTCATCGCGCATCGGGGCCGTGCAGCCCTCGAGGTACGAGCAGTATGCGCCCTTGTCGGCGATGATCAGGGTGCGCTCGAACTGGCCGGAATCCTTGGCGTTGATCCGGAAATAGGTCGACAGCTCCATCGGGCAGCGCACGCCCGGCGGGATGTAGACGAACGAACCGTCCGAGAAGACCGCGCTGTTGAGGCAGGCGAAATAGTTGTCCGAGGTCGGCACGACGCTGCCCAGGTACTGCCGGACCAGTTCCGGATGTTCGCGGATCGCCTCGCTCATCGAGCAGAAGATGACGCCGACGGCGGCCAGTTCCTTCTTGAAGGTCGTGACGACGCTGACGCTGTCGAACACCGCGTCCACGGCGTAGCGCGGCGCGCCTTCGACACCAGCCAGGACTTCCTGCTCTTTCAGCGGGATGCCCAGCTTGGCGTAGACGGCCAGGATCTCGGGATCGACCTCATCCAGGCTCTTGGGGCCTTCCTTGGTCGAGGGCGCGGCGTAGTAGTAGCTGTCCTGATAGTCGATCTTGGGGAAGTTCACCTTCGCCCAGGTCGGCTCTTCCAGCTCAAGCCAGCGACGATAGGCTTCCAGCCGCCAGTCCAGCATCCACTGCGGCTCGTCCTTCTTGGCCGAGATGAAGCGGACGATGTCCTCTGACAGCCCTTTTGGCGCGAACTCCTGTTCGATGTCCGTGGTGAAGCCGTGCTCGTATTTCTCGAGCGCGGCGACGGTTTCGACAGTCTCTTTGACCGCGGCCATTACGCCACCTCCCGGCGCCGGGCGCCGATACGCTTCCAGGCGGCGAGCCAGGCGTCGCCGCAATTGATCCAATCGTCTTCCGTGCTGGCCCAGCCGCCGCTGACACGCAGGGCGAACGGGGCCAGGTCGGACCGGCCCATGGCTTCCACCACGCGGCTGGCCTTGACCTTGCCCGACGAGCAGGCGCTGCCGGCGCTGACCATGACTCCGGCCAGGTCCATGTTCATGACCTGGACCTCGGAGCCGAAGCCCTCGCCGGCGAAACACAGGGTTTGCGGCAACCGATCGGCGCTCTCACCGAGCACGACCGCGCCTTCCGTCTTGAGCCGCTGGGCCAAGGCGTCGCGCCAATGGGCCTGTTCGGCCAGCGAGGCAAGGTTTTCCTGGGCGACCTTGGCGGCCGCGCCGAAGCTGGCGATGCCCGCCACGTTCTCGGTGCCGGCCCGGCGACCGCGCTCCTGGCCGCCACCGTGCTGGCGGCGGGTGACGTTGGCGCGCGTGCCGGCGACCAAGGCGCCCACGCCCTGCGGTCCGCCCAGCTTGTGAGCCGATAGCGCCATGGTGTCAGCGCCAAGGGCCGAGAAATCGACGGCGATCTTGCCGGCCGCCTGAACGGCGTCGACATGCAGCAGACCTTCGGCGGCGCGCACCAGGGCCGAGGCCTGCGCCACCGGCTGGATGACGCCCGTCTCGTTGTTGGCCAGCATCAGGCAGACCAAGGCCTTGCCCGGCGCTTCGAGCGCCTGAGCGAGCCAGGCCAGATCGGCGACGCCGTCGCCATCGACCGGCAAGACCTCGACCGGCAGGCCCGAGGCCTTGGCCGTCTCGGTCACTGCGTCGTGCTCGATGGCGGAAATGATGATGCGATCGACCTTGGCGCTCTGGATGGCCAGCGCGTTGGCTTCGGTGCCGCCGCTGACGAAGGTCACCGAACCCGCCGGCACGCCGACCAGCGCCCCGACCTCGGCCCGAGCGCGCTCGACCATGTCGCGCGCGGCGCGGCCGGCGGCGTGGACCGACGAGGGATTGGCCGGGCTCTCCAGGGCGCGCACCAGCGCGTCCTTCGCCTCCGGCCGCATCGGCGCGGTGGCGTTGTAGTCGAGATAGACCGATGTGCGGGGGATGCTCACTCGGCCGCCATCTCCAGCGCGCGGGCCGGCCGCAGCTCGCCCTTCAGCACGTCGGCGACCGACACGCTGGCGAGGTAGCCGTGGATCTGGCGCCCCATCTCTTCCCACAGGCCGTGGGTCATGCAGCGCTCGCCGCCGGCCATGCAGCCCTTGGCCTGGCCCTTGGTGAAGTTGCAGCGCGTGGCGCGCAGCGGCTCGTCCACCGCCAGCACGATGTCGGAGATGAAGGTTTCGTCCGAAGCCTTGGCCAGCCGATAGCCTCCGCCGGGCCCGCGAGCGCTGATCACCAGGCCTTTGCGGCGCAGGCGCGCGAACAGCTGCTCCAGATACGACAGCGAAATCTGCTGGCGCGCGGCGATCTCGGCCAGGGCCACGGCGCGGCCCTCGCTTTCGTCCTGGCGCTTGGCCAGGTCGGTCATCGCCATGACCGCGTATCGTCCCTTGGTGCTCAGGCGCATCGCCTTACCCCTTGCAGATTCCGCGCGCATCGGCTTTTGCGTGTGCTACAAGCCGCGACTTCGCGCGCGAGCCCTCCAGCCCGCTGTGCGGCTGCGATTTAGGAAGACCAAGCGCGGCGGTCAAGTATTCTGGTCCCGAAAAGGGCCGGAAACGGACCGTCCGCCAGCTGAAGGGGACGATATGCCTGATGTGATTTTGACCGGCGCGTCCGGCCGGATCGAAGGTCGCTATTCTCCGGGCAAGACCGAGACAGCGCCGATCGCGCTGATCCTGCACCCGCACCCCAAGGCGGGCGGGCACATGAACCACCCGGTTTCGGTGCAGCTGTACCACCTGTTCATGAAGCGTGGCTTCGCGACCCTGCGCTTCAATTTCCGCGGCGTGGGCCGCAGCCAGGGCGAGTTCGACGCCGGCATCGGCGAGCTGGCCGACGCCGCGACGGCGCTGGACTGGCTGCAGACCTCGAACCCGGCCGCCAGCCAGACCTGGGTCGCCGGCTTCGACTTCGGAGCCTATATCGGCATGCAACTGCTGATGCGCCGCCCCGAGACGGACGGCTTCATCTCGGTGTCGCCGCCGACCAACATGTACGATTTCAGCTTCCTGGCCCCCTGCCCGGCCTCGGGCCTGTTCCTGACGGGCTCGGCCGACACCATCACCCCGCCGGTCGAGGTGGAGCGCGTGGTCACCAAGCTGCGGACCCAGAAGGGCATCACGATCGACTACGAAGTCATCGACAAGGCCAGCCACTTCTGGACCGAGCACCTGCCCAGCGTCGAGAAGAGCGTCAGCGACTATCTCGACAAGCGCCTGGCGGAAAACCCGATCTAGACGACGTCATGAAGGCCTCCCTCCGGGGAGGCCTTTTTCGTTTGTGCCCCCTCTTTCTCTTTTAGGGCAGTGTCGCGCGACTGGCGTAACATCGGTCACGATCCTATATTTTCACCGATTGATGAATATTAAGGGAACGGTGATGCACTACGACATCGTCATCGTCGGCGGGGGCGCCGGCGGACTGGAACTGGCTTCGCGGCTGGGCCGACGCCTGGGCGGCCGACACGGCAAGCGCCGCGTCCTGCTGATCGACCGCTCCAGTTTCCACATCTGGAAGCCGACCCTGCACGAGGTGGCGGCCGGCACGCTGGACGTCCATCAGGAAGGCATCTCCTATTCGATCCTGGGCCGCAGCAACGGTTTCAACTTCCTGCTCGGCGAACTGGCGACCTTCGATCCCGCCGCCAAGCGTCTGACCCTGAAGGCGATCATCGGCGAGGATGGTCAGGTGCTGGCGCCCGAACGCGCCATCACCTTCACCTATGGCGTGCTGGCGATCGGCAGCGGCTCGAACCTCTTCGGCACGCCCGGCGCTGAGCTGGCCCACCTGCTGGAGCGCACCGAGGACGCCGAGGCCTTCCACGTCCGGCTGCTGGCGGCCTTCACCAAGGCCTCGTTCTCACCTGAGAAGATCATGCGCGTGGCCATTGTCGGCGGCGGAGCGACGGGCGTGGAGCTGTCGGCCGAGCTGATCGAGGCTCATCGCGAGCTGCTGGACAGCCTGGGCGACGAGCAGCGCTTCCGCCTGGACATCAGCGTGGTCGAGGCCGCGCCGCGCATCCTCAATGGCCTGCCGCAGAAGATCGCCGACAAGGCCACGCTCGCCCTAGAACGCAAGGGCGTGGCGGTGAAGACCAACGCCAAGGTGCTGGCCGTCCATGCCGATCGGCTGGAGACCAGCCAGGGCGACATCCCGGCCGACCTGATCGTCTGGGCCGCCGGCATCAAGGCCGCCGACGCCAATACCGGCTTTGGCCTGGAAACCAATCGCGGCGACCAGTTCGTGGTCAACGACCATCTGGAGACCTCGGCCCCCGACGTCTGGGCCCTAGGCGACTGCGCCGCCGCGCCGTGGAAGGACGGCAAGACCATCCCGGCCCGCGCCCAGGCCGCGCACCAGCAGGCCAGCTATCTGGAGCGGGCCCTGATCGCGCGGCTGCACCAGGGGCGGGTCAAGGACCCGTTCGTCTATCGCGACTTCGGCTCGCTGGTGTCGCTGGGCAACGACAAGGGCGTCGGCGCGCTGATGGGCGGGCTGGGCGGCCCGAACTTCTTCGTCGAAGGCCTGATCGCCAAGTGGGCCTACATGTCGCTGCACCTGGACCACCACCGGGCGATCCTGGGCGTGGGCCGCACGGCGACCCTGGCGCTGGCGCGGCTGCTGCAACAGCGGGTGTCGGGACGGCTAAAGCTGCACTAGCCCCTAGGGCTGGACGATCCGCCCACCCGTCATCGGCGCCTTCACGCCCGTCGTGCCGGGGAAGCTGATCGGCAGCCCCTTGGCCGTCCGCGCCGCCAGGTAGGCGAAGGCCTCGGCCTCGATGCTGTCGCCGCGCCAGCCGTAGGCCTCGGCGGCCTGCACCGGAACCGGAGCCCGTTCGGCCAGCGTCTTCATGATCGCCGGATTGTGCCGGCCGCCGCCGCAGACGATCAGGGCGCTGGGCGTCACGCCGCCCTGGGCGAAGGCGCGGAACACGCCCTCGGCGGTGAAGGCCACCAGGGTCGCGGCGGCGTCCTCGGGCGACAGGTGCGCCACGGGCTCCAGCGAGAAGTCGTAGCGGTCCAGCGACTTGGGCACTGGCGCGTCGAAATACGGGCTCGACAGCAGGGCGTTCAGCGCCAGCTCGTCGACGCGGCCGACCGAGGCCAGCTTGCCGTCCTGGTCGAAGCGGGCGATGCCGCGCTCCTGCAGCATCAGGTCGATCATGCCGTTGCCGGGGCCCGTGTCGAAGGCCAACAAGGAGCCATCCGAACCGATCAGGGTGATGTTGGCCACCCCGCCGACGTTCAGGGCCGCCACCGGCGCGGCCAGGCCAGAAGCGCGAGCCCGCGCGGCGTGGTAGATCGGGGCCAGCGGCGCCCCCTCCCCGCCAGCCGCCACGTCGGCGGTGCGGAAGTCGAAGGCGACAGGACGGCCGCAAGCCTTGGCCAGGCGCTCGGCGTCCAGCAGTTGCACCGTCCGCCCGACGCGCTCGGCGTTGGGACGCTCATGCAGAACCGTCTGGCCGTGGACGCCCAGCAGGTCGAATTCGCTCCAGCTCAGGCCGTGTTCCTCCAGGAAGCTCTCGGCGGCATGGAAGTGTTCATCGGCGACGGCCTGGCGGGCTTCCGCGAAGATCGCCGGCTCGGGCTCGCCGCGCGGCCAGGCGCGGGCGATGTCGGTGGTCCTAAGCAGCAGATCGCGGGTCGCCTCGCGCAGCTTGCGCTCGCCCGCCGGGCCAAAGCCCTGGATTTCTTCGCCGTCCGTCTCCAGCACCGCCATGTCGACCGCGTCGAGCGAGGTGCCGGTCATGAATCCCAGGATTTTCATGGGGACGTTGACTGCCATGCCCGTGAAACGGTAGCTAGGCCCCATGATCGGCATCCGCGCCCAAGCTCGTCCGTATTACCGCCCGCTGCCATAGCGGGAGGACGATCAGCCACGTCGCCACCCCGCCTCGCCGGGGTCGCTCTATTCCAGTCGATCATGCGCTCCGGCTCCTTGCCCGGAGTTTGAAATGAAACCCTCACATTCCCTCGATTTGGCCGACCTCGCCGTGCTAGACGGCCCGCCAAGTCATTCAGAGAGTCGATCCATGGCCGCCGCCACGTCCTTCAAGTCGGAGTTCCTGCGAACCCTGGAGGCGCGCGGCTACATCCATCAGATCACCCATCCGGATGAACTGGACGCCGCGGCCGCCGGCGGGATCGTCACCGCCTACATCGGCTTCGACGCCACGGCCCCGTCGCTGCACGTCGGCAGCCTCATCCAGATCATGATGCTGCGCCGCCTGCAGCAGGCCGGTCACAAGCCGATCGTCCTGATGGGCGGCGGCACGACCAAGGTCGGCGATCCGACCGGCAAGGACGAGAGCCGCAAGCTGCTGTCGGACGCCGACATCCAGGCCAACATCGCCGGCATCAAGCAGGTCTTCGCCAAGTTCCTGACCTTCGGCGACGGCCCGACCGACGCCATCATGGTCGACAACGACGAGTGGCTGAGCAAGTTCGGCTACGTCCAGTTCCTGCGCGACTACGGCGTGCACTTCACGGTCAACCGGATGCTGGCCTTCGACTCGGTCAAGCTGCGGCTCGAGCGCGAGCAGCCGATGACCTTCCTCGAATTCAACTACATGCTGATGCAGGCCACCGACTTCCTGGAGCTGAACCGCAAGTACGGCTGCGTGCTGCAGATGGGCGGTTCGGACCAGTGGGGCAACATCCTGAACGGGGTGGAGCTGACCCGCCGCGTGGACCAGAAGGCCGCCTTCGGCCTAACGACGCCGCTCTTGGCCACCGCTTCGGGCGCCAAGATGGGCAAGACCATGTCGGGCGCCGTCTGGCTGAACGCCGAGCAACTGAGCCCGTACGACTACTGGCAGTTCTGGCGCAACGCCGAGGACGCCGATGTCGGCCGGTTCCTGCGCCTGTTCACCGACCTGCCGCTGGACGAGATCGCCAAGCTGGAAGCCCTCGAAGGCGCCCAGATCAACGACGCCAAGAAGGTGCTGGCGGACGAAGCCACCCGCATGGCCCACGGCGACGAGGAGGCCCGCAAGGCCCGCGACGCCGCCGAGAAGGCCTTCGAGCAGGGCGCGCTGTCAGCCGACCTGCCGACCTTCGAGGTGCCGGCCGCGGACCTGGAGGCCGGCATCGTTCTGGCGGCCCTGTTCACCGACGCGGGTCTCGCCGGTTCGCGCGGCGAGGCTCGCCGCCTGGCCCAGGGCGGCGGCCTGAAGGTCAACGACAAGGCCGAGGCCAGCGCCGATCGCGTCATCTCTTCGGCGGACCTCGTCGAAGGCGTGGTCAAGCTGGCCGCCGGCAAGAAGAAGATCGTGTTGGTGAAGCCCGTTTAGTTATGGGTTGATTGTGCTCCCGGCCCTGGCGTAGCCAAGGGCCGGGTTCATTCCTAGGTGGAGACGCGTTCGATGCTGCAGCCCGGCGACAAGGCCCCTGATTTCGACCTGCCGACCGACACCGGCCGCGTCAGCCTCGCCGGCCTGAAGGGCAAGAACGTCGTCCTGTACTTCTACCCCAAGGACGACACCGCCGGCTGCACGTCCGAGGCCCTGCAGTTCTCGTCGGAAGTCGAGGAATTCCAGAAGCTGGGCGCCGTGATCGTCGGCGTGTCCAAGGACAGCGTCGCCTCGCACGCCAAGTTCCGCCTCAAGCACGACCTGACCATCGACCTGGCCGCCGATCCGCTGGGCGACGTGGTCGAGGCCTATGGCGCCTGGGTCGAGAAGAGCATGTACGGCCGCAAGTACATGGGCATCGACCGCTCGACCTTCCTGATCGACCGCGAGGGCGTCGTCCGCGAAGTCTGGCGCAAGGTGAAGGTCCCCGGCCACATCAAGGCCGTGATGAACGCCGCCAAGGCCATCAAGTAGAATTCGCATTTCTCGGGAACCTGCTGGTCGCCGATGTGTTGTATCGGCGCCGCTGCCTGTGACCTTTTCGCGCAAGCGCCGCCGTGGACGGTGGCTCTCGCGGTCAGAAATCGTTAAGGAACCTGGCGCAAGGTCATATTTTGCGACTCGCGCTCACTTAGGGCGCGAACAGTCTTGCGCGTTTCCGCTTTCTCGTAGCATATCGCCGAACCTGAAACGGGGGTTCTCGGGCGATGGCGATCAAGCGCTTCAAGCGACTGCGACAATCTCTCGAAAATCTATTCCCTGAACGTCACATCTATATCCGCTCCGGCGGCGAGATGCGTGGCTATGTCTTCTCCACCAACAAGCAGCTGCTGGGCGCTGGCGGTGTCGCCGTCACCGCGCTGTGGATGGGCGTCTGCACCGCCTCGATGATGGTCAACGCCCTGGCCGTCAGCTCGACCGACCAGCAGGTGATCAAGCAGAAGGCCTATTACGAGCGCCTCAACGCCGACCGCCAGGCCCGCCTGAACAGCGCCGTGGCCCAGCTGTCGGCCACCAATGGCTCGCTGGAAGACCTGGCCGCCTCGGTCGAGAAGCGCCACGCCGCTCTTGCCTTGCTGGTCTCCGATTTCAAGGGCGTGCCCGGCGCCGCCCAGGCCCTGACGGTCGCCAAGCCGCGCCTGCTGGCCGCCAGCCCCGTCCAACGCATCCAAGCCACCCGGATGGATCAGGAGCGCCTGATCGACGCCGCCGAAAGCTTCGCCAAGAGCCGCGCCGAGCGCCTGCGCCTGGCCATGCGGATGGCGGGTCTGGACGCCGGCAACTTCACCGGCCGCGGCGTGTCGCTGGGCGGTCCGCTGATCGAGGCCAAGGATCCGCGCGCCCTGGCCGCCGTCCTGGACGTCGACGAGGAATTCGCCGGCCGCATCCAGCACGCGGCCAACGACATGTCGGACATGCGCTCGCTGGGCGCGGCGGCCAAGAAGCTGCCGTTCTATCGTCCGACCAGCAATCCGGCCCTGTCGTCCAGCTACGGCGTCCGCTTCGACCCGTTCACGCACCGGCCGGCCTTCCATTCGGGTCTAGACTTCCCGGGCGCCTATTACACGCCGATCATGTCCACGGCCCCGGGCGTCATCTCGTTCACCGGCGTCCGCTCGGGCTACGGCAATACCGTCGAGATCGACCACGGCGGCGGCTTCAAGACCCGTTACGCCCACTTGGCCACCATCGGCGTCCGCGTGGGCGAGCGCGTGGCCATCGGCAGCCGCGTCGGCGCCATGGGCTCCACCGGCCGCTCCACCGGTCCGCACCTCCACTACGAAGTCTGGGTCAACGGCAAGGCCCAGAATCCCAATCGCTACTTGAAGGCTGGTGAGTATGTTCAGCAAGCAAGCTAAGTCGGGCGCCAAGACCCCGGCCCGTATCGAACCCCTGCCCACTCCGATGGCGGTCGCCCCCGTCGAGCCCGCGCGTCGCGGCCCGCCGAAGGTGGCGTCGCTGCTGTCGGCTGACCTGACCATCGAGGGCAGCATCACCGGCGAAGGCGAGCTGCAGATCGACGGCGTGGTCAAGGGCGACGTCCGCGTCGGCCGCCTGACCGTCGGCGAGACCGGCCATGTCGAAGGCGGCGTCTATGCCGAGGCGGTCGAAGTGCGCGGCCGCGTGGTCGGCGCGATCACCTCCAAGCAGGTCCGCCTCTACGGCACCTCGTATGTCGATGGCGACATCACCCACGAGCAGCTGGCCATGGAAACCGGCGCCTTCTTCCAGGGCCGCAGCCTGAAGTTCCAGCGCCCTGCCCCGGTCCAGCAACCGGCCCCGCATCCGGTCGAGCCGCTGGCGATCGCCAAGCCGGTCGCGGGCTAAGGCTTCGAATCTGGCGCATACAAGAACGCCCCGGAGCGATCCGGGGCGTTTTTCTTTGCCTCCACCAGATCCCGTCTTCCCCGCGAAAGCCGGGACCCAGATTCATCCGGAGCATTTGGAGTGTTCGCGCCTCGGCTCTGAGCCCATTCGCCCGACACTCAGCCTTCGATCTGGGCCCCGGCTTTCGCCGGGGAGATGGAGCTGGGCGTCAGCGGCTCGACAACACGAACGTGTTGCCGTCCGGGTCCTTGAACTTGGCGAAGGTCCCCCACGGTTGCTTCTGCGGCGGACCTTCGAACTCCACGCCCTTCTCGGAGAGCTTGCGGTAGGCGTGCTCGACGTCGTCGCAGGCCAGCGAGCCGTTGAAAAACGTGCCGACACGGTCCTCGTGGCCTTCGGGCGTGAAGAGCACCAGGCCCGTCTCCGCGCCGGGGATGCTGAGCTCGATCCAGCGCTGAGCGCCCATCGGCTGGTCGGTGGCGACGCGCAGGCCGACCTTCTCGGTCCAGAACGCCAGGGCGCGATCCTGGTCGCTGACCGGGATGCCGACGAACTTCACCTTGCTGATCACGCTCATGAGTTTCCCCTTCTGGTGACAAGGGGCGTAGCGCGGCGGCCTTGCGCGGGTGAAGCCGTGCAGGCATTGCTATAGCAATGACTACACAAAGCTACGCCATCGACCGCTATGTGCTCGACACCTTGATGGCCGACCTCGTGGGTCACGACCACAAGCCGTCGTCGTTTCTGGTCTATCTGGCGATCGTGGCGGCCCACGCCGACGGCCGCGCCAGCTTCAGCCACGCGGAACTGGCCGAGCGCACCGGCCAGTCGCGGCGCACGGTGCAGAACGCCGTCGACAATCTGAAACGTCGGGGATTGGTGTCGGTCAGCCGCACGGGCCCGACCGAAGCGGCGACCTATGTCCCGCTGACGCCTTGGAAGCGCCAGCGGGACTAGAGCCTTAGCCTTCGACCGCGTCGCGCGTGGCGCCGACGCGTTGGGCCAGGGAAGCGCCCATGAAGGTGTCGAGGTCGCCGTCCAGCACGCCTTGGGTGTCGGAGGTCTCGACGTTGGTCCGCAGGTCCTTGACCATCTGGTAGGGCTGCAGGACGTAGCTGCGAATCTGGTGACCCCAGCCGATGTCGGTCTTCTGGTCTTCCAGCGCCTGCTGGGCGGCCTCGCGGCGTTGCAGCTCGGCCTCATAGAGACGGGCGCGCAGCATCTTCCACGCTTCTTCGCGGTTCTGGTGCTGCGAGCGCCCGGCCTGGCAGGCCACGGCGATGCCGGTCGGGATGTGCGTCAGACGCACGGCCGAGTCGGTCTTGTTGATGTGTTGACCGCCGGCCCCGGAGGCCCGGTAGGTGTCGGTCCGCACGTCGGACGGATTGATCTCGATCTCGATGGTGTCGTCCACCACCGGATAGACCCAGGCCGAGGCGAACGACGTGTGGCGCTTGGCGGCCGCGTCGTAGGGGCTGATGCGCACCAGACGGTGCACCCCAGCCTCGGTCTTCAGCCAGCCATAGGCGTTCTGGCCCTTGATCAGCAAGGTCGCCGACTTGATGCCGACCTGATCGCCGGAGGTTTCCTCGACCAGCTCCACGCTCATCTTGTGAGCGTTGGCCCAGCGCGAATACATCCGCAGCAACATCCCAGCCCAGTCGCACGACTCCGTGCCACCGGCGCCGGAATTGATTTCGACATAGCAGTCGTTGCCGTCGGCCTCGCCGGACAACAGGGCTTCCAGTTCCGCGCGGCCAGCGCGGTCCTTGAGGTCCTTGAGTTGCGCGCGCGCGTCCTCCAGCAGGGCTTCGTCACCCTCCATGTCGGCCAGCTCGGCGTATTCCAGGGCGTCCTTCAGGCCGGTCACCAGGACCTGGACGGCCTCGACACGGCCAGCCAGGGCGGCGCGCTCGCGCGAGACGGCTTGAGCCTCGGTCGGACGGTCCCACAGGGTCGGGTCTTCGACCCGGGCGTTTAGCTCATCGAGCTTTCGGAGGGCGACATCCCAGTCAAAGACGCCTCCTGAGCAGTCCAATGGACTGCTCGATGTCAGCCGCGGAGGCCTCGACATCCGGTCTCATCACGTAACTCCGTGACAGTGTTGAAGGGCGCGGGAGATAACGCGCGTCGCTCTCCCGCGCAAAGCAATTAGTAGAGCCCACTCAAGGGATCGACCTTTTGAGGTGGCGGCTTGCCCGGCTGCGGCGCTTGCTGGACAGGCTGCGGCAGGCCTGGCGAAATCTGCTGATACGGGATCGGCCCCGTCGGCGCGACCTCGACCTTCGGCTCGGTGCCCGGACGGAAAGCTTCGCGGATGCCGCGCACCATGGCGAACTTGGCGTTCTTCGGCGGCTTGAAGTCGACGGCCGGCTGGCCGTCCAAAGCGACCTTCATGAAGTCCATGAACACCGGCACGGCGTCGGTGGCGCCGGTCTCGCCCTCGCCCAGCGAACGGTTGTCGTCGAAGCCGACGAAGACCCCGACCACCAGGTTGGGCGAATAGCCGACGAACCAGGCGCTGCGGTATTCGTTGGTCGTGCCGGTCTTGCCCGCCAGCGGACGTCCCAGCGAGCTGACGGCGGCCGCGGTGCCGCGCTGGACCACGCCCTGCAGCATCGAGGTGATCTGATAGGCGGTGACCGGGTCCATGATCTGGTCGCCCGGCGCGGCGAAGCGCGGGCTTTCATCGCCGTTGAAGCCGGCGTCGCAGCGCTCGCAGTCGCGCTTGTCGGCGCGGAAGATCACCTTGCCCTCGCGGTCCTGCACCAGCTCGATCAGGTGCGGATCGATACGGCGACCGCCATTGACGAAGGCGGCATAGGCGGCAGTCAGCTTGAACGGCGTCGTCTCGCCCGCGCCCAGGGCCATGGCCAGGACGGGGTCCATGCTCTTCACCACGCCGGCGCGCTGGGCGAAGTCGACGATCTTCTTCATGCCGACGCCCTGGGCCAGGCGCACGGTCATGGCGTTGATCGACTGCTCCAGGCCCCGGCGCAGCGGTTGGGCCCCGTAGAACTCCTTGTGGTAGTTCTCCGGGCTCCAGTCCTCGCCGTTCGCGCCCTTGAAGGTGATGGCGCTGTCGACGACGACGCTGGCGGGAGTGTAGCCGTTCTCAAGCGCGGTGGCGTAGACGAACGGCTTGAACGACGAGCCCGGCTGGCGCATCGCCTGGGTAGCGCGGTTGAAGTTCGACAGCGAGAAGCTGTAGCCGCCCACCAGGGCCACGATGCGGCCCGTATAGGGCTCCATGGCCACCAGGGCGCCATTGACCGCCGGCACCTGGCGCAGACGATAGCCGGCGTCGGTCTTCTCGACGAACACCAGGTCGCCGGCCTTCAGGCCCTTGCCGTTCTTGGCCCAGGTCACGTCCTCGCCGACGATCTGGCCCTCGCCCTCGTTCTTGACGAGGCGGACGCGGCCGTCGTTCGAGACGACCAGGGCCTGACGCCATTTGCTACGTTCCGACGGCGCGGCCTTGGCCAGGGCGGTCTTTTCCCACGCCAGGTCCGTCGACTCGACATGGCCCCACGCGCCGCGCCAGCCGTGGCGGCGGTCGTATTTCTCCAGGCCGTCCATCAGGGCCTCGCGGCCGGCGGTCTGCAGGCGCGGGTCCAGGGTGGTGCGCATGTAGTAGCCGCCCTCGCTCAGGCGCGGACCCAGCGTGGCCATGCCGCGCTGACGCACCTCCTCGACGAAGTAGTCGGCGTCGCGATAGGCGGCGCGCTTGGGCGCGGACTGGACGACCAGGTCCTCGGCTTGCGCCTTCTCGGCCTCGGCCTTGGACACCCAGCCTTGTTCGGCCATCTGACCCAGCACCCAGTTGCGCCGGATCATCGCCTTCTTCTTGTTGCGGATCGGGTGATAGTTGTCCGGCCCCTTGGGCAACGAGGCCAGGAAGGCGCACTGGGCCAGGGTCAGGTCCGGCAGCGACTTGCCGAAATAGTTGTAGGCGGCCGCGCCGACGCCGAACGAGCGATAGCCCAGCCAGATTTCGTTCAGATACAGCTCAAGGATCTGCTGCTTGGTCAGCGATTGCTCCAGGCGGTGGGCCAGGATCGCTTCCTTGAACTTGCGGCCGACGGTGGCGTCGCTGGTCAGCAGGACGTTCTTGGCCACCTGCTGGGTGATGGTCGAGCCGCCCTCCAGGCGCCGCCCCCGCATGGCGTTGCCGACATTCTTGAGCATCGCGCGCGACAGGCCGCCGACATCGACGCCGCCGTGCTGGAAGAAATTGCGATCCTCGGCCGCCAGGAAGGCCTGGGCCAGCTGCGGCGGGATTTGGTCGTAGGGGATGAAGATCCGGCGTTCCTTGGAATACTCGCCGATCAGGGTGCCGTCCCAGGCATAGACGCGCGTCGCGGTCGGCGGACGATAGTCCTGCAGCTCGCCAGCGTCGGGCATGTCATGGAACAGCCAGGCGGCGTAGATCGCGATCGCGAAACCCGCGACCGCAATGGCCGAAAGCACCGCCACGCCCGCGATGGCCATCCATCGTTCGGTGGGTTTCAGATCCACGCGACCTCCGTCGAGGCAGGCCCCCTCGCCTGCCGCACACCCTTCACTAGATCGCTTGGCGCCGAACCGTAAGCGGTTTTGCGGTCGCACCTCGCGAGGCGAAGCACGAACGATCATCCCTGTGATTAGAGTGGCGCGGGGAAAAGGGGAAGCCAGTCCCCCTCACCTGACGTCAGGACTTGCGCAGACCCGCCGAGAAATAGGCCTCGATCGAGTCGCCGACCGCATCGACCAGACGGTTGCGGCTGGCCTTGGTGGTCAGGAACGCCTCGTCCTCGGCATTGGTGATGAAGCCCATCTCCAGCAGCACGGCCGGCACGTCCGGGGCCAGCAACACTATAAAGCCAGCGTCGCGGTGGCTGCGGCGCAGCAAGGTGGTCTCTTCGCCGACGCTGGCCAGCAGCAGTTGAGCGAAGGCGGCCGAGCGGTTCTTGGTAGCGCGCTGCGACAGGTCCAGCAGGATCTGGCTGACCGCGCGGTCACGACCCGGCATGTTGGCCTTCATCAGCCAGTCGTCCTTGTCGAGGACCAGGCCGACGCGCTCGGCGCCCTTGTCCGACACGGTGTAGACCGAAGCGCCGCGGGTGCTGACGTCAGGCCCCGAGTCGGCGTGCAGAGAGATAAAGAGATCGGCGTCGGCGCGGCGGGCGATCTGCACGCGGCCTTCCAGCGGGATGAAGGTGTCGGTCTCGCGGGTCAGCACGACCTGGAACCGGCCCGTGCGCTCCAGGCGCGCCTTCAGCGCCTTGGCGGCTGCCAAGGTGACGTCCTTCTCGAAGACATTGGCGCCCAGCGAGCCTGGATCCTTGCCGCCGTGGCCGGCGTCGATGACGATGACCTTCTTCAGGCGCAGCGGCGAGGCCTTGACCGGCGCGCTGACGAAGCTGAGGCGCGGAGCCTGCGGGGCGTTGACGGTGGGAACGCTGTCCACGGCCTTCAGGTCGATGACATAGCGATAGGCGCTGGCGCCGTCGCCGGGCGGCAGCAGGAAGCGGCGGCGGACCTCGGCCTTGCCGGCCAGGTCCAGGCGCAGACGGGCGCCGCCGGCGGCCTCGTCGATCACCCAGCGCTTGACCAGGCCTTGGCCGGAACCCTGGAGATCGCCGGAAACCAGGACGTTCGGCAGAGCCAGGACCAGGCGCTGGTCGCTCATGCCGTCGGAGAGCAGCTTGCCGGCCGCGGCGCGGTCCAGGTCGATGACCACGCGCGTTTCGTTGCGGTCGCCGCCGAAGCGGACCTTCTGGACGCCGGCGGGCGCGGCGGGGCCTTGGGCGGTGGCCACGGCGAGGCCGGCCGTCGTGAGACAGCCGACAATCAGGGCCGCCCGAACCCAACCCATGCGGGCCAAACTGATAAGAAGCTTACGCATCCCCGCCCGCGTAATCCGAAACTGGTGAACCGAACGTCAATATCGCCGGGCGGCGGTAGCCAAAGGGTTAAGTCCAGATCGTCCGTCGAAAGCTTTTCTTTTGTGCGTTGATGTGGCTACAGTCGCGCCGCGTGCGAATGCCGTGATCGTCACGACTCCGTGCGGGCCGTCCCAGCCTCGAAAGTGGTCCTGAACCTCTTCCGGTGCGGAGACGGCAGACTAGATAGTGTTTCGAGACACGGCCGATCTGGCGGGCAAGACGCCTACCGAGACGCCGGGTCGCGGGGCTTGCGTCGGGCTCTAACGCCCTCCTGGCGACGACGCGCCATCCGATCCGCGCCACCCGGCGCGACAACTGACACCTCCTCGGGCCATTCGTGGCGCGAGTAATTTTTCCGCTTCGCGCCACAAGTGGCGCGGCAGGCAAACCATCCAGTCCGCGCTCCGTGCGTGGTGAGGACAACGAAACCCCCAATGGGCTGCGCCGCACCCGACCGCCTTTGGCACCTGACCCTTCGCAACCGCAGTGACGGTGCGACGGTCGGCGACGCGCGCGCCCTTCATTCAGTACGGCGCCCGGGCCTCGCGCCCGCCGCGCGCCGTGGAGACTTCCTTAATGTCGAAGAAGATGCTGATCGACGCAGCACACGCCGAAGAGACGCGTGTGGTCGTCGTGGACGGAACCCGGGTTGAAGAATTCGATTTCGAAAGCCAGACCCGCAAGCAGCTCCGTGGAAATATCTACCTCGCCAAGGTGACCCGCGTCGAACCCAGCCTCCAGGCTGCGTTCATCGAGTACGGCGGTAACCGTCACGGTTTCCTGGCGTTCAACGAAATCCACCCGGACTACTACCAGATCCCGGTCGCCGACCGCGAAGCGCTGATGCGCGACGACTCGGGCGACGACGAGGACGACACCCCGATCTCGCGTCGCGCCTCGGGCGGCGACGACGAGGACGACGTCAACGGCGGCCACGCGGTGGACGACGACGATGACGACGTCGAGGAAGAGCTGGCGCGCCGCAAGCGCCGGCTGATGCGCAAGTACAAGATCCAGGAAGTGATCCGCCGCCGGCAGATCATGCTGGTCCAGGTCGTCAAGGAAGAGCGTGGCAACAAGGGCGCGGCCCTGACCACCTACCTGTCGCTGGCCGGCCGCTACGGCGTCCTGATGCCCAACACCGCCCGTGGCGGCGGCATCAGCCGCAAGATCACGGCCGTCACCGACCGCAAGCGCCTGAAGAGCGTCGTCCAGAGCCTGGACGTGCCGCAGGGCATGGGCCTGATCGTCCGCACGGCCGGCGCCAAGCGCACCAAGGCCGAGGTCAAGCGCGACTACGAATATCTGCTGCGCTTGTGGGAAAACATCCGCGACAACACGCTGCACTCGGTCGCCCCGGCGCTGATCTACGAGGAAGAAGACCTCGTCAAACGCGCCATCCGCGACATGTACGACAAGGACCTGGACGGCATCTGGGTCGAGGGCGACGCCGGCTACAAGGAAGCACGCGACTTCATGCGCATGCTGATGCCGAGCCAGGCCAAGAAGGTCTTCAACTACCGCGACCCGACCCCGCTGTTCGTCAAGAACAAGATCGAGGACCATCTGGCCCAGATCTATTCGCCGGTCGTGCCGCTGCGTTCGGGCGGCTATCTGGTGATCAACCAGACCGAAGCCCTGGTCGCCATCGACGTCAACTCGGGCAAGGCCACCCGCGAGCGCAACATCGAGGCCACGGCCCTCAAGACGAACGTCGAAGCCGCCGAGGAAGCCGCTCGCCAGCTGCGCCTGCGCGACCTGGCCGGCCTGATCGTCATCGACTTCATCGACATGGATGAAGGCAAGAACAACCGCACGGTCGAGAAGGTCCTGAAGGACGCTCTGAAGGACGACCGCGCCCGCATCCAGATGGGCAAGATCTCGGGCTTTGGCCTGATGGAGATCAGCCGTCAGCGTCGCCGCACCGGCGTGCTGGAAGGCACCACCCACGTCTGCGAACACTGCGAAGGCACCGGCCGCGTCCGCTCGGTCGAGTCCAGCGCTCTGGCCGCCCTGCGCGCGGTCGAGGTCGAGGCCCTGAAGGGCTCGGGCGCCGTGATCCTGAAGGTCTCGCGTTCGGTGGGCCTCTACATCCTCAACGAAAAGCGCGCTTACCTGCAGCGCCTGCAAGCGACGCACGGCCTGCACGTCACCGTCATGGTCGACGACAGCCTGCACGCCGGCGACCAGGAGATCGAGCGCACCGAGCTGGGCGACCGTATCGCCGTCGCTCCGGCCCCGTACGTCGAGGAAGATGACGACTTCGATCCCACGGCCTTCGAGGACGAGGAAGAAGACGAAGAGATCATCGACGACGAGGACGAGGAAAGCCTCGAGCGCGAGGACACCGACGACGACGAGGCCTCGACCCGCAAGCAAGCCCGCGACGACGATCGCGGCGACCGCAAGGGCCGTCGTGGCCGTCGCGATCGCGGCCGTGGCCGTGGTCGTCGCGATGAGCGCGAGACCGAAGGCGAGGCCTCGGCCGAAACCGAGAGCGACGAAGACGAGCTGGACGGCGACGTCGATGACCGCGCCGAGTTCGGCGATGACGATGACGGCAGCCGCCGTCGTCGCCGTCGCGGCCGTCGCGGCGGTCGTCGTGGTGGTCGCGAGGACGGCGATCGTCCGACCGACGCCTTCGTCTGGATCCGTCCGCGCGTCCCGTTCGGCGAGAACGTCTTCACCTGGCACGATCCGGCCGCCCTGGTCGGCGGCAATGGTGGTCCCGGGGGCGAACCGCGCCGCCCGGCGCCGGAAGCCCGCGCTCCGCGTGAAGAGACCGCCGAGCGTCCGGAGCGCGCCGAGCGTTCTGAACGTGAGGAACGTCCGGCCCGTGAACGCGGCCGTCGCGGTCGCGACCGTGGCCGCCGTCGTGACGAGCCCGCCGCCGTCGCCGAGACGACCGCCGCCGTCGAGGCCGTGAGCCCCGCCGAACCGGCCGAGCCGTTCGAAGCCCCGATCCTGGCCCCGCCGGTGATCTCCGCGCCGCCGGCCGACGTGTGGGTCGAGCTGCCCGAGGCCGAGGAAGCGCCGAAGAAGCCCAAGCGCGTCCGCTCGCGCGGCAAGAAGGCCGTGGCCGAGGAAGCCGCGACGGAAGCTGCCGTCGAGGCCGTGGCCGAAGCCGTGACCGAGAGCGTCGCTGTCGTCCCGCCGGAACCGGTGGTCGAAGCGGCTCCCGAGCCGGTCGTCGAAGCCGCGCCGGCTCCGGTTCCCGAGCCCGTCGCCGAAGAGGCCCCGGCCGCTCCGGCCGAGCCCGATCCGAACGAGATCACCACCCCGCCCGAAAAGCCCCGCAAGGGCTGGTGGCGCCGGTAGGCTGACCTGATGACGGCCCGCGTGTCGAAAGATACGCGGGCCGAAATCGTTGTGGAGCCGATGCGAGACCCTTGTTCCCTCGCCTTCACGTTCCAAGTTAGACTGGTCGTGGTTCGCGGGGGCGCGATCTGGAGATCAATCGATGACCTCGCGTAGCGGGCGTGTTGGAAAGCGACTCGGCGTGGCTCTGTCCGCGCTGGCCGTGCTCGCCTCCAGCGTTCCCCAGGTCGCCTTGGCCCAGGATGACGGCGGCCCCTCCCTGATCCGCGACACCGAGATCGAGGAGATCCTGCATCACGACGCCGATCCGATCTACACCGCCGCTGGGCTGGACGCGCGCAACGTCAGCATCCTGATCGTCGGCGACAGGTCGCTGAACGCCTTCGCGACCCAGGGCCTGCAGATGGGCCTCAACACCGGCCTTATCCTGCAGACCGAGAACCCCAACCAGCTGCGCGGCGTCATCGCCCACGAAACCGGACACTTGGCCGGCGGCCACCCGATTCGCTCCGACGAGATGATGCGCGCCGGCCTCAAGCCGATGATCTTGACGATGGGCTTAGGGGTTCTGGCGGCCTTGGCCGGCTCCGCCGACGGCGCCGCCATGCTGCTGGGCAACGCGCAATATGCCGGCGCCCTGGGCGCGCTGGGCTACAGCCGCGAGCAGGAATCGCGCGCCGACCAGGCCGGCGCCGGCTTCCTGGAAGCCACCGGCCAGTCGGGTCGCGGCCTCGTCGAGTTCTTCGACAACTTCCGCTACCAGGAAGTCTTCGACCAGGCCCGGCGCTTTGCCTATTTCCGCAGCCACCCCCTGTCGTCCGAGCGGATCGAGGTGCTGCGCAGCCGCGTCGAGCGCCAGCCGCACTACAGCGCCGTCGACACGCCCGAGGACCTGGCCCAGCACGAGGTCATGAAGGCCAAGCTGGAAGGCTTCCTGAACCCGCAGGTGGCCTTGATGAAGTACAAGGAAACCGACACCGGCTTCCCGGCGCGCTACGCCCGGGCCATCGCCTACTACCAGATGAAGGACCCGGACCGGGCCCTGTCCCTGCTGGAGCCGATGATCGCCGAGCACCCCGACAATCCCTATCTGTGGGAGCTGAAGGGCCAGATCCTGTTCGAATTCAACCGCGTGGCCCTGGCCGAGGAGCCGCAGCGCAAGTCCGTGCAGCTGAAGCCCGACGCGGCCCTGCTGCGCATCAATCTGGGCCAGACCCTGATCAGCCTGAACGATCCCAAGAAGATCGAGGAAGGCGTCCAGGAGCTGAAGCGCAGCCTGCTGAACGATCCTGAGAACGCGGTGACCTGGCGCCTGCTGGCCCAGGCCTACGACACCCAGAAGAAGGACGGCGAGGCGCGCCTGGCCACGGCCGAGCAGTACTATTCGCTGGGCGCCGTGCGCGAAGCCAAGGTCTTCGCCATGCGGGCACGCGAGCTCCTGAACAAGAACACCCCCGACTGGCGCCGCGCCACCGACATCATCCTGGCCTCTCGCCCGACAAACCAGGACCTGAAGGACCTGGCCAAGGACAGCGTTGGCCAACACTAGCCCTTACCTCACCTCCGAGATCTGTATGACCTTGCTTCGTCGCGCCGCGCCCCTCGCCCTGCCCCTGGCCGTCACCGGCATGATCCTCGCCGGCTGCGGCCCCGCCAAGCCCGACAAGGCCTTTGGCGAGAAGGTCCGCGCCTATCTGCTGGAGCACCCCGAGGTGCTGATGGAAGCCAGCCAGAAGCTGCAGGAAAAGCAGGCCGCTCAGCAGACCGCCTCGGCCCAGAAGGCCATCGGCCAGTACCGCCAGGCTATCGAGCGCGACCCGCGCGACATCGTCATCAACCCGAACGGCTCCATCACGGTCACCGAGTTCTTCGACTATCGCTGCGGCTATTGCCGCCACGCCGCGCCCGAAATCGTCGATCTGGTCCAGAAGAACCCGGACGTTCGCCTGGTGCTGAAGGACTTCGTGATCTTCGGCCACGACAGCGAGGCCGCGGCCCGCATCGCCCTGGGCGCCAAGGACCAGGGCAAGAGCCTGGAGCTCTACAAGGCGCTGATGGCCGAGAACGCCCTGGACGCCCAAGCGGCCCTACGCATCGCCTCGGGCTTGGGCATCGACATGGCCAAGGCCAAGGCCGCCGGCGAAAGCGAAGCCGTCACCCAGCACCTGGCCGACACTGATGCGCTGGCCAAGACCCTGGCCCTCTCGGGCACTCCGGCCTTCATCGTCGGCGACACCCTGGTGCCCGGCGCGGACATCAACGCGCTAAAACTGGCCATCGACCAGACGCGGGCCGCCAAGGCGAAGGCGGGTTGATCCGCGCCTTGAAGCGCGCGCGCCGAGAGGCCACTATCCTCGCGTGAGCGCTTCAAGGAGCATCCCCGTGCGCGTCGCCCTCGCCGAGGCCGAAGGCCAATTGACCGAACTGGTTCGCCGCGCCGAGGCGGGCGAGGAGATCATCCTCACCCGCGAAGGGCAGCCGACCGTTCAGCTGACCCCCGTTTTGGCCAAGCCGCGCATAGCTGCTGCCGATCGCCGCCGCATTCTCGATGCGGTTCGCAAGAGCGGCGCGGCGAACGCCATTCCAGGTGTGTCGGCCGCCCGAAGCCAGGATTTTCTCTATGACGACGATGGCCTTCCGGGGTGATCGTCGTCGACACCTCGGCGCTCATGGCGCTTGCCTTGGACGAGCCGACCGCCGAGCGCTGCTCCATCGCGCTTGAAAGCAGCGACAGCCTGCTGATCTCGGCCGCAACCGCCGCCGAAGCCATGATCGTGGCCAGTCGTAGAGGCGTCTCGCGCGAGATGTCGATCCTGCTGAACGACCTGGAAATCGAGATCGTCCCGCTCCACCCAGCCGACATCCACCGTGTCGCCGACGCCTATCGGCGCTGGGGCAAGGGCTTTCACCCTGCCGGCCTGAACTTTGGCGACTGCTTCGCCTACGCCCTAGCCCACGAACACGGCTGTCCGTTGCTGTTTGTCGGTGACGACTTCACCAAGACCGACTTGGTGGCGGCGCTCTAGATCAGCCCCGCCAGCGGCGAGCTCGGATCGGCGTACAGCCGCTTTTGCATCCGCCCCGCCAGATACGCTTCCCGCCCCGCGATGACCGCGTGTTTCATGGCCTTGGCCATGCGGATCGGGTCCTTGGCCTCGGCGATGGCGGTGTTCATCAGGATGGCGTCGCAGCCCAGCTCCATGCCGATGGCGGCGTCCGAGGCCGTGCCGACGCCCGCGTCGACCAGGACGGGGACCTTGGCGTTCTCGACGATGATCCGCAGGTTGACGCGGTTCTGGATGCCCAGGCCTGAGCCGATCGGGGCGCCCAGCGGCATGATCGCCACGGCGCCGGCCTCTTCCAGCTTGCGGGCATAGACCGGGTCGTCCGAGCAGTAGACCATCACCTGGAACCCGTCGGCGACCAGCAGCTTCAGTGAGCGCAGGGTCTCTTCCATGTCCGGGAACAGGGTCTTGGGGTCGCTGAGGACTTCCAGCTTCACGAGGTCCCAACCGCCGGCCTCGCGGGCCAGGCGCAGGGTGCGCACGGCGTCCTCGCCGGTGAAGCAGCCCGCCGTATTGGGCAGATAGGTGAATTCGCTCGGCTTGACGTAATCGACCAGCAACGGCTGGGTCGGGTCGGTCAGGTTCACGCGGCGCACGGCCACGGTGACGATCTCGGCCCCGGCCGCGCGGGCGGCGGCGGCGTTGGTCGCATAGTCCTTGTACTTGCCCGTGCCGACGATCAGGCGCGAGCGGAAGGTGCGGCCGGCGACGGTCCAGGTTTCCTCGGTGTCAGCCGAGACGGAGTCGGGGGAAACGTGCGCGTTCATGGGGTCGGTTTACGCCCCGTCAGCCGGCGTTTCAAATGCGGAGGATCAACCGCCGCCGATAAAAGTGACGATCTCGATGCGATCGCCGTCGGCCAGGGCCGTGTCGGCATAGGTCGAGCGCGGAGCGATCTCGAGATTGCGCTCGACAGCCACCTTGCGGGCGTCCAGGCCCAGGGCGCCCACCAGATCGGCGATCGTGACGACGTCGGCCACGTCCCGCTCTTCCCCGTTCAGCAAAAGCCTCATCTCACCTCCGAAGCGAGCCGTGCTTGTGACCCGACGGAACCGGCTATACAAGACCTCCCGGAATCGACGGCGGAGCCGCATGGTAAAACCGATCCACGTGCTGAGCGGGCCCAATCTCAACCTGTTGGGGACCCGCGAGCCCGAGATTTATGGCAAGGACACGCTCGACGATGTCCGCGCGCGCTGTGAGGCGCGGGCGGCGACGCGTGGCGTTTCGGTGGTCTTCCGCCAGTCCAACCATGAGGGCGTGCTGATCGATTGGGTGCAGGAGGCGCGTGAGTCGGCCTCGGCGCTCATTATCAATCCGGCTGGCTACGGCCACACCTCGATCGCGCTTCTGGATGCGCTCAAGACCTTGAGCATCCCGGTGATCGAGTGCCATCTGTCCAACCCGGCGGCGCGGGAGGAATTCCGCCGCCACACCTTCGTTTCGCTGGCCGCTACGGGGATCGTCTCCGGCTTCGGGGCAGCGAGTTATGAATTGGCGCTCGAGGCCGCTTTCGGCCTGATCCGCGTTTAACAAGAACATCGCCCGGCGTTTTCCGCTCGCCAGGGCGTCTCAAGAACAAGGTAAGCTTCCATGTCGAACCCCAAGGCCCCCGCCGATCCGGTCGAAGCTCCGGCCATCGACGCCCGTCTGGTCCGCAAGCTGGCGGACATCCTGAAGGACACGGGCCTGTCCGAGATCGAAGTCGAGCACGCGGGTCTGAAGATCCGCGTCGCCCGTGAACTGACCGCGGCTCCGGTCAACTACGTCCAGGCCGCCGCCCCGGCCTACGCCCCGGCTCCGGTCGCTGCTCCGGCGCCTGTCGCCGCCGCGCCCGCTCCGGTCGCTGAAGCCGCTCCGGCCGCCGCTCGTGGCGACGCCGTGAAGTCGCCGATGGTCGGCACCGCCTATCTTTCGTCGCAGCCCGGCGCGGACCCGTTCATCAAGGTCGGCGACACGGTCTCGGCCGGTCAGACCCTGCTGATCGTCGAAGCCATGAAGACCATGAACCCGATTTCCGCGCCCAAGGGCGGCAAGGTCGTCGAGATCCTGGTCGCCGACGCCCAGCCCGTCGAGTTCGGCGAGCCGCTCGTCGTCATCGAGTAACGGTCATGTTCGACAAGATCCTCATCGCGAACCGGGGCGAGATCGCGCTCCGGGTTCACCGCGCCTGCAAGGAAATGGGCATCGCCACCGTGGCGGTCCACTCCGAGGCCGACCGTAATTCCATGTGGGTGCGCCTGGCGGACGAAAGCGTCTGCATCGGCCCCGCGCCCGCCGCCAAGAGCTACCTGAACATCCCGTCGATCATCGCGGCGGCCGAGATCACCGGCGCCCAGGGCATCCACCCGGGCTACGGCTTCCTGTCGGAGAACGCCCGCTTCGCCGAGATCGTCGGCGCGCACGGCTTCACCTTCATTGGCCCCAAGCCGGAACACATCCGGATGATGGGCGACAAGATCACCGCCAAGCAGGCCGTGAAGGACGCCGGCATCCCGGTCGTCCCCGGCTCGGACGGCGGCGTCGCCACCGAGGAAGAGGCCTTCGCGGCCGCCGAGGAAATCGGCTTCCCCGTGCTGATCAAGGCCGCCTCCGGCGGCGGCGGTCGCGGCATGAAGGTCGCCCAGACGCGTGAAGACTTGGCCGAAGCCGTCTCGACGGCCCGCGCCGAGGCCCGCGCCGCGTTCGGCGACGACACGGTCTATATGGAGCGCTACCTCCAGAAGCCGCGCCACATCGAGCTGCAGGTCATCGCCGACAGCCACGGCAACGTGGTGCACCTGGGCGAACGCGACTGCTCGCTGCAGCGCCGTCACCAGAAGGTGCTGGAAGAAGCCCCCTCGCCCGCCCTGGGCGCGGCAGACCGCGCCAAGATCGGCAAGATCGTCGTCGATGCGGTCAAGGCCATCGGCTATCTCGGCGTCGGCACCATCGAGTTCCTGTGGGAGAACGGCGAGTTCTTCTTCATCGAGATGAACACCCGCCTGCAGGTCGAACACCCGGTCACCGAAGCCATCACCGGCATCGACCTGGTCCGTGAGCAGATCCGCATCGCCGCCGGCCTGCCGCTGTCGTTCACCCAGGACGACGTGGTTTTCGAGGGCCACGCCATCGAGTGCCGGATCAACGCCGAGAACGCGCGGACCTTCACGCCCTCGCCCGGCACCATCACCGACTTCCACGCTCCTGGCGGCCTGGGCGTTCGCCTGGATTCGGCGATCTACACCGGCTATGCGATCCCGCCCTATTACGACAGCCTGATCGGCAAGTTGATCGTGCACGGCCGCGACCGCGCCGAGTGCATCGCGCGCCTGAAGCGCTGCCTGGGCGAGATGGTGGTCGGCGGCATCGAGACCACGATCCCGCTGTTCCAAGACCTCCTGGTGCAACCCGACATCCTGGCCGGCGACTACGACATCCACTGGCTGGAACGCTGGATCAAAGCCCAGGAAGCCTAAGTCCAGGCTGCAACATGGAAGACGCCTTCACGGTCGACGACCTGATCGCCTGCTACGCGCGCGGCGTCTTCCCCATGGCCGACGCCCGCGAGGACGAAAGCCTGTTCCTGATCGATCCCGAGCGGCGGGGCGTCCTGCCGCTCGGGGACTTCCATATCCCCAAGCGCCTGGCGCGCACGGTCCGCAACGGGCCGTACGAGGTCCGGGTCGATACCGCCTTCGACGCGGTGATCGAGGCCTGCGCGGCGTCACGCCCCGGCCGGGTCGAGACCTGGATCAACCACCCTATCCAACGCCTCTATGGCCAGCTCTACGCGCGCGGCTTGGCCCATAGCGTCGAGACCTGGCTAGGCGACGAGATGGTCGGCGGCCTCTACGGCGTGTCGCTGGGCGGGGCGTTCTTCGGCGAGAGCATGTTCTCGACCGCGCGCGACGCCAGCAAGGTGGCGCTGGTGCATCTGATCGCGCGGATGCTGGCCGGCGGCTACCAGCTCCTGGACACCCAGTTCCTGACAGAGCACCTGACGCAGTTCGGGACGATCGAGATCAGCCGCGCGGACTATCGCCGGCGGCTGGCCAAGGCTCTGACCGTGCAGGGCGACTTCTACGGCTTGGCGGGCGGCGCGACCGGGATCGACTGCTTGCAGGCGATCAGCCAGGCGTCATAGACCGGGTGCTGCAGCGGGTTCAGGCCTGGCGAGCTGGCGTACATCCAACCCTTGTAGACCTGACGTCCCGGAGGCGCGGCGCGACCGGCCTGGGCCTTTGGCTGGGTGTCGACCACGACATAGGCCGCCGTTTCGGGCGCCACCTCGTCGGAGGCCGCCGTCTCGCAGGCGCGGACGGTGAAGATCAGCGTCTTGTAGCGGATGGGCTGGCCGATCGGGACCTCGAACCGCATGGTCTCGGTCGTGACCTTGTCCAGGGCCTGGACGATGGCGATCTGGTAGCGCAGGCGCTTGGCCGGCTCGGGCGGCTTGGCCGGGACCGTTGCGGCCGGCTTGGGCGGCGCGGTCTGGGCGGTCGGCGCGGGCGAGGCCGGCGGATTGGGATTGGCGATCGCGGGCGAGACCGTCGTCGGCTGGGCCGGACGCAGCTCGCTCGGGGCCGGCGCGGGCGCTAGGGGACGCGGCGCTGGCGCGACCGGGGCCTGGGCGGCCGCCGGCGGGGTCAGGGCCTGCGGGGCGCTGTTCTGGCGCGCCAGCGCGGCGCCCGTCACGGTCAGACCGGACAGGACCGCGACGGCGGCGACCAGGAGCGCCCGGCGGGCCATTCAGATTATTCCGGCTTCCAGGCTTCGTAGTCGCTGGTCGCGGCCGCGCGCTCGCCGCCACGGGCCAGAGCGCCCTTGGGACGCCAGGCGTGGACGGTGCCGGTCAGGTTCGGGATGTGATCCTTTTCCCAAGCGCGACGCGGCAGGGCGACCTGGGTCGGCGGCTCGTCGAAGGTGTAGTGCAGCCAGCCGCTCCAATCCGGCGGGACCTTGGAGGCTTCGGCGTAACCGCTGTAGATCACCCAGCGGCGCTTGCGGGCGTCATAGCTGTCGCTGTTGTCGCGGGCTTCGAAATAGCTGTTGCCGTAATCGTCCTTGCCCACCAGCACACCACGGCGGCCGATGTGGAAGCGCTGACCCAGGGTCGCGCCGTTCCACCACGTGAAGATCGCTTTCAGCACTACGTTCGCACCCGATTTCATAAGGCTTTGCGCGCCGCGACACGCACGGCGAAGCGGCCGGACTATAGGGTTTCGCGCCCTCAGCGTCCAGCGTCGCTCCGTCGGTCGCGACTTCAACATCTTGTGGATTAGAGGCCTGACACCCGCAACATCTATTGAGGCTCGGCGATCGAGGTTCTAACTTGAGGTGCGACCTTACGCGCACCTGACGGCACGGAATCAGTCGTTAGGAATTTGGTAAGATATCACGACTGGCCGACCAGATCCGGAACTCGCCCATGCGCACCCCCGCCAAAGCCGCCGGAAGCGTCCCCGCGATGGAGTGGCGCGACCTCGAGCGCGCCGATGAGATCGTCGTGGTTTCGGCCCCCAACGCCTGGAGCGACGCCCGCGTCGAGGCCTGGCTGGACTGGGCCGGCGAGATCGAGCCCAAGGCCGCGCTGGGCGGCGGTCCGGCCCGCTATGCCGAGCGCGTGGCCCAGGCGGGCCTGACGCGCGGCCTGTTCGGCGACAAGGCCGACGCCAGCGCCTTCAAGGACGCCCTGCTGGCCACCATGCTGACGGGCGTCGCCACGCCGGCCGGCGGCCAGGGCGGCCTGGAGCTGCTGCCCGAGATCGCCGAGTTCGAATTCCAGAGCATCGTCAAGGACAGCCTGGGCCGCCGCCGCAGCCGCGCCCTCGCCGCCCAGGCCGCCGCGCGCCTGGACGCCACCCTGGCCCAGGTCGCCGACGCCGTCCGCCGCTGCTCGGGCGACCCGCGCGCCTGTGGCGACGTCCGCAAGAATCCCGCCCTGGCCCGCGCCGCCCGCAAGGCCCGCGAACTGGGCGCCGACGACCGCACCATCCTGGACGCCATCGCCACCGCCGACGCGGTCCGCAGCCCCCTGGTCGAACCCTCGGCCGAGCGCGAGCTGGCCATGGCCGCCTCGGCCTCGCGCCAGGACGTGGCCGCCGGCAATGACGCCGCCGCCTTCGCCGCCCAGGTCGGCTGGGAGACCAGCGCCCTCACCCTGGCCCTGTCGCCGATGGACGCCGAGATCCTGGCGCGCGGCGTGGGCATCAGCGCGGCGATCGACGCCAGCGCCTTCCTCGACGCCGACGGCTTCGACGTCGAGCGCTTCACCTATGTCTGCCACCTGTGGGGCACGGCCCTGGAGCTGGAGCGCGGCGAACGCCCTGCCCGCCTGGGCTTGGCCGGTGTCGGCGACTGCCTGCTCAGCCAGGGCTGGGCCCAGACCAGCATCGAGGGCCGCGATGGCGCCGCCGCGCTTTGGGCGCTCGCCGTCGGCGCGGCCCTGTCGGCCAGCGCCGAGGCCGCCGCGGCGCTGGGTCCGGACGCCATTTTCGCCCAGGACAAGCAGGGCGTGCTCAAGACCCTGGCCGAACGCCGCGTCCGCGCCGCCGCCCTGCGCTCGGCCCTGGCCACCGAGGCCGCCGCCTCGCTCGCCACCGCCCACGCCTTGGCCCGCAAGCACGGCCTGCGTTCGGCCGCCTTGGTCGGGCCGTTTGAGGATCCGGAAGCGACCTTGCGCCTTGGCGGCGCCCCGGTCGGTCCGGCTGGCGCGATGTCGCCGGTGTCCGTGGCCCAGACCGCCGACGGCTTCCTGCTGCCGACCTTCAGTCCTGCCGCCTTCGAGGCCCTGTCCAGCGAAGGCGTCGATCTGGACGCCGCCCGCCGCCACGCCCTGGGCCATGGTTCGCTGATGGAGAGCCCGGCGATCGACCACGCCATGCTGCAGGCGCGCGGCTTCACCGCCCACGAGATCGAGAAGGCCGAGCACGCCCTGCGCGAGAACCACGGCCTGCGCGCCGCCTTCGCCCCGGCGGTGATCGGCGCGGGCTTCCTGCGCGACGTGCTGGGCGCCTCGGCCGAGGACGTGGCCCGCCGCGACTTCGACACCCTGGCCTTCGCCGACTTCTCGCCGACCGAGATCGCCGCCGCCGAGCGCCACGCCTTGGGCGCGGGCCGTCTGGGCGATTGCGACGCCCTGAACCCAGAGCTGCGCGAGGCCTTCGCGTCGGTCGAGGCTCCGGCCTTCGCCGACCGCCTGGCCATGCTGGCCGCCGTCGAGGCCTTCGCCTGCCTGCCGACGCCGGTCGCCATTCCGGTGGCGTTCGACAGCCGTCCGGCCGACGCCGTCCGCGCCCAGGCCGCCGCCGCCCGCTCGGGCGTCAGGGCCCTGCGCCTGCAACGCGCCGCCGCGCCGGTCGACTTCAAGCTCGATCTGCCCGAAGAACCCGCCGAAGCCCCACGCGCCACAGCGCCGGCGCGTGAGCCGATCGTCACCGAGCGCGTGGTCGAGAAGATCGTCGAGCGCGACCGCTCGCGCCGCCGCCTGCCCGATCGCCGCAAGGGCTACATCCAGAAGGCGGCCGTCGGCGGCCACAAGGTCTATCTGCACACCGGCGAGTACGAGGACGGGGAGCTGGGCGAGCTCTTCATCGACATGCACAAGGAAGGCGCGGCCTTCCGCAGCCTGATGAACAACTTCGCCATCGCCGTGTCGCTGGGCCTGCAGCACGGCGTGCCGCTGCACGAGTTCGTCGACGCCTTCGTCTATACCAAGTTCGAGCCGGCGGGCCCGGTGACCGGCAACGACTCGATCAAGTCGGCGACCTCGATCCTGGACTACGTGTTCCGCGAGCTGGGCGTGTCGTATCTGGGCCGCGACGACCTGGCCAATGGCGATCCGGGCGAGTTCAACGCCGACGGCCTGGGCTCCGGCAAGACCCTCGAGATCGACGATGTCGAACCCGAGCCTGTCCCGGCCAGCCTGTTCATTTCCAAGGGCTTTTCGCGCGGCGCCTCGCACGACAACCTGGTGTTCGCCTCGTTCGGCCGCCGGCGCGTGGAGGGCCAGGATCGTCCCGGCGCGGAGGGCGAGATGTGCCCGGCCTGCGGCGACCTCTCGCTGACCAAGCGGGGCGGCATGACGGTCTGCGACACCTGCGGAGCGCAGGCGGACCGCCCGGGTCCCCTAGCTTCGTCCTAGGGGCCTCGTCGTAGACGCGTTCGGCTGGCGTTAAGCTTGCTACGGCAGGGTGAATAGGACCCTTTCGCGTAGGACCTGCGCCAGAATGAAACCGATCGCCCTTCTTTCGGCTCTCGCCGTCCTGGTTTGCGCCATCCCCGCCAGCGCCCAGAACGCCGGCCAGATCTCGGCCGTCCGCAACGGCGCCAGCTGTCCGCACTGCAACCTGTTCCAGGCCGACCTGTCGAACCTGGAGCTGAAGAACAAGAACCTGACCGGCGCGCGTCTGCGCCAGGCCGACTTCTCGACGGCGGTCATGAACCGCACCCGCTTCACCGGCGGCGACCTGCGCGACGTCAACGCCTATGGCGCGGTGCTGACCGGCGCCAGCTTCGCCAACGCGGACCTGACCAACGCCAGCTTCGTCGGCGCCTATCTGCAGGGCGCGAATTTGTCCGGGGCCAAACTATCGGGGGCCAACTTCTCGGGGGCCGAAATGGACCGCGCGATCGGCCTCACCCAGCACCAGCTGGACCAGGCCTGCGGCGACGGATCGACCTATCTGCCGCGGAATCTGCGCATCCCGCTTTGCCGTTAAATCCCCGTCATTACCGCAATTTAAGTGGCTTCTACCCGTGTGGCGGTTCAAACCGTAACTCACACAGTCGCGTATGGACTGGAACGGAGAAGTCGATGTCCCGCTTGGGCGTTTCCATCGCCGCCTTGACGCTGAGCCTGCTGGCCATGACCGGCCCGGCTCACGCCTCGATCGAAGACAAGGACGTCGCCAAGCTGACGTCCTTCGGCGGGATGTGCGCCAACTGCGACCTGGCCGGCCGCAAGCTGATGAACGCCAAGTTCATGGGCGCCAACTTCGCCAAGGCCATCCTGATCGGCGCCGACCTGCGCGGCGCGATGTTCTACGGCAGCAATTTCCAGTCGTCGGACCTCAGCCGGGCCGATCTGCGCGGCGCCGAGATGCGCGGCGCCAACTTCGCCAGCGCCAACTTCACCGACGCCCGCATGTCCGGCATCGAGAGCAGCGGCGCCAACTTCCAGTCGGCCACCCTGGTCCGCGTCGACCTGTCCTCGGCCGAGCTGAACGGCGTGCAGATGCCGAACGCCAACCTGCAGCGCGCCAGGATGGCCAATGTCGAGCTGACCGGCGCCAACCTGCAGAGCGTCTACGCCAAGGACGCTGACTTCTCGAACGCCGACATCAACCACGCCAACCTGCAGGGCGGCCGCTTCGACGGCGCCAGCTTCCGCAACGCCGACCTGTCGGGCTCCAGCCTGCGCGGCGCGACGTTCAACGGCGCGGACTTCCGCAACGCCGATCTGAGCATGGTGATGCTCAGCGGCGCGGACCTGACCGGCGCCCGCGGCCTGGACCAGGACCAGCTGGACGAGGCCTGCGGCGACTCCGTCCGCCTGCCCTCGGGCCTCTCGATCCGCTCGTGCAGCGGGCTCAAGGGCACGCGCATCATGCTGCTGCGGGACATGCCCAAGCCCCCGCCGGCGCCGCCCGCGCCC
>NZ_JBWKZF010000001.1:282352-391445 GCF_059424195.1 Caulobacter sp. GW456-12-1-14-TSB4 | reverse complement strand
ATCTATACGCCCACGCCATTGGCCGGCGCTCCGGTCGCGGCCCCGCCGCCACCGCCGCCACCGCCACCGCCACCGCCGGCGGTCAACAGCAGCAACGTCATCAAGGGCACGGCCTATCTGCGCACGCGCAACGGCCAGACCCGCAGCTGCGCCGGCTCGCCGGTGCGACTATTCCCGCGCGGTCCGTCCACGGTCGCCTTCGTGCGTCAGGCCTATGGCTCTGAGACGGGTGGTTTCGCCCGCCGGACGAGCTGGGAGCCGCAGCCGTTCGATCCGGTGGTGACGGTTCTGACCTGCGACGCCCAGGGCGGCTTCGCCTTCGACCGTCTGCCCGACGGCGACTACTACGTCGCCGCCGTGGTCAGCATCGAGAGCCAAGCTAGCAACGGCGGGAACTACACGGTCCAGGAAGGCGGCACGATCGTCAGCCTGGTCTCGGTCTCGGGCGGCGCGGTCAAGCCGATCGTCCTGACGCGCTAGGTTTCTGGCCCGCTAGACTTCCGGCACGCCGGCCATCATCGCCTTCAGCGCCGCCAGGTGGCCCTTCAGCGCCTTGCGGCCCTGTGTGGTTAGCGACAGCCAGGTGCGCTGGCGGCCGTCCGAGGCGGCCTTGCGGACCTTGACGTGGCCGGCCTCCTCCAGGGTCTTCACGTGCTTGGACAGCACCGACTCCGAGACGTCCAGCGCCTCGCGGACGGTGGCGAAGTCGATGGTGTCGGCCTGGGCCAGCATGCAGCACATCTGCAGACGGTTGGGCGCGTGGATCACCGGGTCCAGCTCGGCGCTCACAGGCTGTTCCCGTCGCGCAGGTCGGCGCGGAAGGCCGCTTCCCAGACGAAGCCGCCAATCGTGACGATCACGGCGACGATCGCGCCAAACGCGAGAGGGGCGTAGGTCAGTCCCCGTTCGTGCTCCAGCCAGACGGCGATCAGCATGCAAAGGGTGGTGATCGCCGCGAGGCCGACGGCGACCCAGCGCGTCCGTCCCGCGCGATAGCCGTTGATCCACATGCCGGTGCGGCGCTTGTAGGCGCGCATCAGCAAGGAAAGCCCGGCCGCGAACACGAGGTAGCAGGCGATCTTGCCCACGATCGGCAGGCTTTGGGCCGCCACCATGCCGCCTATCAGCAGGCCCAGGGCCGGATGGTACCAGACCGGCGCCTTGGCGCGTTCGGCGAGGTCGGCATTGGCGGCTTCGACCTCGGCCAGCATGCGCAGGGCGTCTTCGTTTCGAGTCATGGGGACTTCCTTGCTTTCCAATATGGAAAGTCATATCGCTTCACTTTCCAAATTGGCAAGTAGAAACTTTCCATGATGGAAAGTGATGGACTCGACAACGACGCTCGGTGGAGGCCTGATGGCGGCATGAGCACGCTGTTCCGCTTCGCCAGCGCCGTGCGGCGCCACCCCGAGGTCGAGGCCTGGTTCTCCGGCCACGAGCCGATGCGCCAGCGGGTGCAGCCGTGGTTCGAGCGCCTGCGCGCGGCCGGCGAGGATGTCCGCGAGCTGCTGCACGACGGCCATCCGACCGCCTGCGTCGATGAGGCCGCCTTCGCCTATGTCGACGCCTTCACCGCCCACGCCAATATCGGCTTCTACGAGGGCGCGTCGCTGCCCGACCCGGCCGGCCTGCTGGAAGGGACCGGCAAGCGCATGCGGCACGTCAAGCTGCGCTGGGGCCAGCCGGTGGACGAGGCGGCGCTGGCCGCATTGATCGCCGCCGCCCATGGGGACATGCGGCGACGGGTCGATTCCGGGGAATGACTAGCTGGCGCCGCCGCGCTTAAGTCTCTATCTCCCCGGCCATGCTGATGGTCATTTCGCCCGCCAAGTCGCTGGACTTCACCGCCCCAAAGGACGTGCTGCCGCTCACCACGCCGGCGCTCAAGGCCCAGATCGCCGAGCTGGCCAAGGTCACGCGCAAGCTGACGGCTCCGGACCTGAAGCGGCTGATGCACATCTCCGACGCCCTGGCCAAGCTGAACCGCGAGCGGTTCCAGGCCTTCGACGCCGAGCTCGAGGACGGCCTGCAGGCGGTCATCGCCTTCAACGGCGACGTCTATGGCGGCCTGGCCGCACGGGAGCTGGACCGGCCGGCCCTGGAGTGGGCTCAGGACCACCTGCGGATCTTGTCGGGGCTCTATGGCGTGCTGCGCCCGTTCGACGCCCTGCAGCCCTATCGCCTGGAGATGGGCACGCGCCTGAAGACCAAGCGCGGGAACAATCTCTATGACTTCTGGGGCGAGACGATCTCCAAGACCCTGAACCAGGCGGCCGAAGGCCACGAGGACCCGACCCTGGTGAACCTGGCCAGTCAGGAATATTTCGGCGCCATCGACGCCAAGGCCCTGAAGCTGCCGGTGGTCACCTGCCACTTCAAGGAGGAGAAGGCCGGCGAGCTGCGGGTGCTGGGCTTCTTCGCCAAGAAGGCCCGGGGGCGCATGGCGCGCTACATCATCGACAACCGCGTCGACCGCGCCGAGGGCCTGAAAAGCTTCGACCTGGACGGCTATGCCTTCAAGCCGAGCCTCTCGACCGAGTCCGACTGGGTTTTCGCTCGCCGTCAGCCCTGAATTCATCTACTGGTGAATTTAATAAGCACTCGCCTCTCGCAACGGCGAGTTATATGTTGCGCCGCAACATCGTTAGGGCGTCATCCAGGAGCGTATGCGCATGGCCGTGGATTTCGGTTTGCAGGGGCAGGTCGCCATCGTCACCGGCTCGACCAGCGGCATCGGTCATGCGTTGGCCGACGCGCTCGCCGCCCAGGGCTGCAACATCGTCATGAACGGCCTGGGCGAGATGAACGCCATCGAGCGGGCCCGGGCCGAGATGGCCGAAAAGCACGGCGTCGAGGTGCTGTACCACGGCGCCGACATGACCAAGCCGGATCAGATCGCCGACATGGTCCGCGCCGCCAAGGCCGAGTTCGGTGAGCTGGACATCCTGGTCAACAACGCCGGCGTCCAGCACGTGGCCCCGATCGAGGACTTCCCGGACGACAAGTGGGACCTGATCATCGCGATCAATCTGTCGTCGGCCTTCCACGCCACCAAGGCGGCGGTGCCGATCATGAAGGACCAGAAGCGCGGGCGGATCGTGAACATCGCCTCGGCGCACGGCCTGGTCGCCTCGCCGTTCAAGTCGGCCTATGTCGCCGCCAAGCACGGCATTCTCGGTTTGACCAAGACGGTGGCCCTCGAGGTCGCCGAGCACGGCATCACGTGCAACGCCATCTGCCCGGGCTTCGTGAAGACCCCGCTGGTCGAGGCCCAGATCGCCGACCAGGCCAAGGCCCGCGGCATCTCGGAAGAGGCGGTGATGAAGGACGTGATCCTGGCCGCCCAGCCGACCAAGCAGTTCGTCACCTTCGAACAGCTGGGCGGCATGCTGCTGTATCTGGTCTCCGACGCCGGGGCTTCGGCCAATGGCGCCGCCTTCCAGATCGACGGCGGCTGGGTGGCGCAATAGGCTGGGCCCCGTGCCCATCCCGCCCTTCACCAAGAAGAAGTCCGGCCCCCGGACGCTGAGCCTGGCCCTGCAGGGCGGAGGCTCGCACGGGGCGTTCGAGTGGGGGATCCTCGACCGCCTGCTGGAAGAGGACGACCTGGAAATCCGGGCGGTGACCGCCGCCTCGGCCGGGGCGATGAACGCGGTCTGCCTTGCTCAAGGCCTGATCGACGACGGCAAGGCGGGCGCGAGGAAGCGGCTGGACTCGTTCTGGCGGCAGGTGAACCGGCAAGGCGGCCGCAACGTCTTCGGCGACACCTCGATCTGGACCAGCGCCTTTGGCGGCGGGGCCGACTGGCTGAAGAACACGCCGGGCTGGCGGATGGCCGAGACCTTCGCCCTGTCGCTCAGCCCCTACGAGTTCAACCCGTTCAACCTGAACCCGCTGCACGATGCGCTGGAAGGCGAGATCACCTTCAGCCAGATCCGCGAGAAGAGCCCGATCAAGCTGTATGTCGCCGCCACGGCGGTGCGGACCAGCAAGTCGGTGATCTTCCGCGAGACCGAGCTGACCGCGCGCCACATCATGGCCAGCGCCTGCCTGCCGCAGGTGTTCCAGGCGGTGGAGATCGACGGCGAGCCCTACTGGGATGGCGGCTTCCTGGCCAATCCGCCGCTGTGGCCGCTGTTCTACGACGACACCCCTGACGACATCCTCATCGTTAGTCTCAACCCCTTCGTCCGCGGCGAGACGCCCAAGACGCCGGGCGAGATCATGGACCGGCTGAACGAGATCACCTTCAACGCCTCGCTGGCCTCGGAACTGCGGGCCATCGGCTTCGTGCAGAAGCTGCTGGACGAGGGGCTGCTGAAGGACAATGCGCGGGGCCGCTACCGCCGGATGCTGGTCCACGCCATCACCGCCGACAAGCCGCTGGCGGACCTGTCACTATCGACCAAGTTCGACACCGAGTGGAGCTTCCTGACCGACCTCAAGGCGAGGGGGCGAGCGGCGGCGGAGGCTTGGCTGAGCGATTGCGGGAACTGTATCGGTGTGAAGTCCTCAGTCGATCTGAAAGTCGGGTTTCCATGAGCCACCCCGTGCCGACCGTCGGCGTCGTCTGCCTGCGCGGCGACGAGGTCCTGCTGATCCGGCGCGGCACGCCGCCCAGGCTGAACCAGTGGAGCCTTCCGGGCGGCCGGCTGGAATGGGGCGAGACCCTGGAAGTCGCCGCCCTGCGCGAGCTGAAGGAAGAGACCGGCGTCGAGGCGCAGCTGCTGGGCCTGCTGGACGTGGTCGATGGCGTCTTCCCGGCGCGCCCTGGGGGCGAGATCACCCGCCACTATGTGATGATCGACTATGCCGCCCGCTGGACCGGCGGCGAGCCCGTGGCCGGCGACGACGCGGCCGAGGCGCGGTTCGTCTCGCGGGACGAGGCCATGGCGATGGTCGAGTGGGACGAGACGCGGCGGGTCATCGCGGAGACGTATCAGAAGTTCGGGGTCTAGTATCCCGAGGTTGCGCGTGCTCAATCGCAACCATGACCATCGTCGAAGCTCGCGCGCCACGTACGCCCCTCAGCCCGAACGCCCTGATCCTGATCGCCGCCGTTGTCGGTCTCGGTTGGGCAGTGGCGGCTGAACTGCCGCCGGCCGGCCCCTTCACCTTCGCCTTTGTTGCCGCTGCCTGGATCCTCAGCGTCGGCATCCACGAGTTCGGTCACGCCTTCGCCGCGCACAAGGCCGGCGACACGACGATCGTCGAGAAGGGCTACCTGACGCTCGACCCGCTGAAATACACCGATCTCGTCACCACCATCCTCTTCCCGCTGCTGGCCTTGGCGCTGGGCGGCATCGGCTTTCCGGGCGGGACGGTCTATCTGCGCGAGGACCTGATGCGGTCGAAGGGCTGGCGGTCGCTGGCCTCGCTGGCCGGACCGCTGGGGACGTTGGCCGTGCTGATCGCCCTGGCCGTCGCCCTGCCGTTCGTGGTCTCCGACGCGCTGAGGGATGCGCTGTCGCTGCTGGCCCTGCTGCAGGCCAGCGCCCTCGTCCTGAACCTGCTGCCGATCCCGGGCCTGGACGGCTATGGCGTTATCCGGCCGTTCCTGCCCGACGGCGTGCGGGCCAGGATGGTCAAGATCGAGCGGGTCGGCTTCCTGATCCTGTTTGCTTTGATCTTCTGGGTCCCCGGCGTCAGCAAGTTCATCTTCGGCGCGGCCTTCACGATCACCGACGTCATGGGTGTGGCGCGGCCGGCGATCGGGGCCGGCTGGCAGGCCTTCCACTTCTGGGGCTCTTGACCGACGTAACGTCAGTGTCTCTCTTTCAAACAAGCGTTTCGAGAACGAGAAAGAGGAGGTTCGCCATGGCCTACGCGCCGTTCAATCTGGCTGGCAAGGTCGCCCTGGTCACCGGCGGCAATCGCGGCATCGGTCTGGGCATGGCCAAGGCGATGGCCCAGGCCGGGGCCGACATCGTCATCTGGGGCTCCAACCCCGAGCGCAACCTCGCCGCCGAGAAAGAACTGACCACCCTGGGCGTCCGCGTGAAGGCCCAGACCGTCGATGTCTCCGACGAGGATCAGGTCCGCGAAGGCATGGAAGAGGCCGTGGCCGCCATGGGCCGCGTGGACAGCGTCTTCGCCAATGCCGGCATCGGCTACGGCTCGCCCTCGTTCGTCGAGATGAAGACCGAGACCTATCGCAAGGTGCTGTCGGTCAATCTGGACGGCGTGTTCTTCACCCTGCGCGAGGCCTGCCGCCACATGGTCGAGCGGGCCAAGAGCGGCGATCCGGGCGGCTCGCTGGTCGGCGTCGCCTCGCTGGCGGCCATCGAGGGCGCGGCCCGCAACGAGGCCTATGCGGCGACCAAGGGCGCGGTGATCTCGATGATCAAGTCGGTCGCCGTCGAACACGCTCGGTACGGCGTGCGCGCCAACGCCATCCTGCCGGGCTGGATCGCCACCGACATGACCGCCGGCGCGCAAGGCAACGCCGCCTTCGCCGAGAAGGTCATTCCGCGCGTGCCGGCCCGCCGCTGGGGCGAGCCCGAGGACTTCGGCGGCATGGCCGTCTACCTGGCCTCGGACGCGTCGAGCTACCATTCGGGAACCACCCTGGTGATCGACGGCGGATACTCGATCTTCTAGAGATGTGTTTCTTGGACTCTGAAGTCCAATAAAAACCTATGTAAAACAGCCTCTTGCGGAACCGCGCCGGCGGTGAGACAGTTTCTTGAAGGCAGTCCGGGCATCAGATCCGGACGCCGACGAGGAAACAACAAGATGACGCCTCAAGACGTTGTCAGCCTGGCCCCGCCGCGAGGCTTCCTGACGCTGATCGCCCTGGTCCTGACGGCCATGGCCAGCTGCTTCTGGACCGCCGAGTCGGACGTCGAGGCCGAGCTGGTCCGACACCAATAGTTGGGCGCCGCTAACCTCGCGGCAGGCTTGCGGGCCTGGGCCCGGCGCGAAACCCTCCCTGGAAACAACGGGAGGAACGGTCATGGGCCTGCGCACGCCGCTCTGCGATCTTCTGCATATCGAGCATCCGATCCTTCTGGCCGGCATGGGCGGGGTGTCATACGCGCCCCTGGCGGCGGCGGTGTCGAACGCCGGCGGCTATGGCGTGCTGGGCATGGCCGGGACCTCGCCGGACTTTATCCGTAGTCAGATGCGCGAGGTCCGCTCACTCACCGACAAGCCGTTCGGCGTTGATCTCCTGGCCGCCACGCCCGACGCCCTGACCGCCAGCGTCGATCAGATTATCCAGGGTGGCGCGTCCTCCTTCATCGCCGGCCTCGGCGTGCCCCTGCCGATCATCGAACGCCTCAAGGCGGCCGGGCTGAAGGTCATGGTCGTCTGCGGAGCGGTGAAGCACGCGGTGAAGGCCGAGCAGGCCGGCTGCGACGCCGTCATCTGCCAGGGCGGGGAGGGCGGCGGCCACACCGGCCTCGTCGGCACCCTGCCGCTGGTCGCCCAGGCGGTGGAGGCCGTGAAGATCCCAGTGGTCGCCGCCGGCGGCCTGCACGACGGTCGAGGCTTGGCGGCATCGCTGGCCTTGGGCGCGCAGGGCGTCTGGATGGGCACCCGCTTCATCGCCAGCCATGAGGCCCATGCCGGCGACCTCTATCGCCAGGCGGTGGTCGAGGCGGCCGACGAGGACACCGTCCGCACCCGCTGCTACTCCGGCAAGCCGATGCGGGTGCGCAAGAACCCCTATGTCGACGACTGGGAAGCGCGGCCGGCCGACATCCAGGGCTTTCCGCAGCAGGCCATGGTCTCGATCCGGGCCGGGGCCATGGGCGGCATCGGCGGCCAGATCGATGGCCTCGACCCGGCCAAGTCCTGCTTCGCCATGGGCCAGAGCGCCGGCGGCGTGCGCGAGGTGCTGCCGGCCGGCGAGATCGTGGCGCGTCTGGTTAGCGAGGCCGAGGCGGCGCTGGAGAGGGCCAGCGCCTTCCGCACCTAGCGTTCGTGCGCCGGCAGGATGCGCTTGAAGTGCGCCTCGACGGCCGCGTGGCACTCGCAGGCGCGCTTTTCCAAGCCTGGGCGGTCCAGCACCTCGACCTTGCCGCGGCCGATATGGATGACGCGAGCGTCCTGCAGCACGCGCGCGACGGCGCTGACGGTCGTGCGCTGCACGCCCAGCATCTGGGCCAGGGTCTCCTGGGTCAGGCGGATCGGCTCCTTGCCCGAGCGGTCGTGGGCGAACAGCAGCCAGCGGCAGACGCGCTGCTCGATCGGATGCAGGGCGTTGCAGGCCGCGACCTGCATCATCTGGGCGATGAACACGTCGGCGGCGCGATCGAACAGGTCTCCGACGATGGCGTGGCGCGCCTTGGCCTCTTCCAGCTTGGCGGTCGGCAGGCAGAAGGCGTGGCCCGGCACGCGGACCACGGCCCGGCCATAGGCGGGCTTGAAGCCGGCGCTGACCACGCCGCCGATCGCGCCCTCGAAGCCGATGCTGGCGGCCTCGATCTCCTGGCCGTCCGCCGTGACGACCAGCAGCGAGGCCTGGGTCGGGCCGCAGGGCAGGTAGGTGTGCTCGACATCGTCGCCGACATCGAACAGCACGGCGTCCGCCGGCAAATCGACCAGCACCAGGTGCGCGGCCAGTTCGGCCAGGGCGTCCGGGCGCAGGGCGGCCAGCAGGCGGTTGGACTCATAGGTCGGCGCGGCGTCGCCCTCGGCGGTGCTGCGGACGATGCGGGTGATGGCGGTCATGCTTACCTCCCGTGAAGCTCGACTGCATAAGCGCACGGGGCACGGCTTAGTTTCCCGTGGACGGCGAGACTCTTCCGAAGCACCCTCCCGCCGAGGCTGGGAGAAGGACGATGATCGCCAAGCGTCACCTGCGGCGAAGGCTGAGCCAGTACGGGGCGCTGTGGCTGGGATCGTTCGTCCTTACGCTGTTCGTCATGGCCGCCATGGTCTTCGGCGTCCGGATGCCGCTGGCCGACACCGCCGACCTCGTCCTGCCGATCGCCCTGGCGCTACTGGGCATGGTCGTCATCGCCGGCGTCGGGCTGACCGTGGCCAAGGACGTCGGCCTGTCGACCAAATCCCTGATCACGGCCCTGGCCCTGCTGCTGATCCTGCCGCTGCTGTGGGCGCCGGTCCTGGCGGTGATCGTCACGGCCGCCATCGCCGGGGCGTCTGTGGAGTATTCCACCGCCTACGCCCAGTTCCGGATCACGATCAGCCACCTGATCTATCCGCTGGCGGCCATGCTGGGTGAAGACCCGTTGATCGGCCTCATCTGGCAGGCGTTCCAGGTCGTCGCGTCCGTCGTGGGGGCGGTCGCGTCGGTGCTTCAGGTGTGGCAGGTCATAAAGCCGTTCCTCTACGGCGAGGACGAGGAGACCGCTGAGGCTTAAACCACTCTCCGCTCATCCCCGCGAAAGCGGGGACCCAAGCTGAGTCCGCGGACAGGTTCACGATCATGCGGAAACCGGATAGCCCGCTTGGGTCCCCGCTTTCGCGGGGATGAGCGGGGTTTGTGTCAGCTCAGCGCCGTCGGGCTGAGCGGCGCCCAGTCGTCTTCCTGCTCGTACAGCATCACGGGCAGGCCCAGTCCGGCCGGGTGCTCGGCCAGACGGCGGGCCGCGGCGCGGGCTTCGCCGCGCGTCTCGTAGGCGCCAAAGCGCAGGTTGTCGCCGATGATGGACCAGCGATCGCCGACCCGCACGACACCATAATGCACCTCAGTCATGGGGGACCTCCTTGCAATATCCACAGGGAACGCCCGATCTGTGGCGATCACAAGGCCTTTATTGCTCAAGCTTTTTTGACACCGGGGGACATTCTATCCCCAGGCCGAGTTGGGCGTGTTCGCCCATCAGGCGCGGGACGGTGACAGGCCCGCGCGCATTGGCGATAACAGGCTCATGTCGCGTCCGTTCCTTATCGGCGTTCTTCTCAGCGCCCTTGTCGCCGCCCCGGTCCTGGCTCAGGAACGCGCCGCCGACGAGCGTCAGCGCCTTCTGGACCTGGCCTATACGCTGGGCGAGAGCCACGCCCTGCGCCAGGCCTGCCAGGGCGAGGGCGACCAATACTGGCGCTCGCGCATGGTTCGTCTGACCGAGGTGGAACAGGCCGACCAGGCCTTCGACGCCCAGCTGCGCGAGCGGTTCAATACCGGCTTCGCCTCGCGTCGCAGCGAATATCCGACCTGCGACGAAGACAGTCACCGGGCCGAACAGGCCACCGCCCGCAAGGGCCAGGCCCTGGCCCGCAGGCTCTCGCAATCGGTCCGCCAGGCGCGGGCGCCGGATTCCGTGGCGGACGACGAAGGGGCGCGCTAACCTCTACCTCTAGTTTGTAGGGGAGCGTCGCTCTTGGGCACGTCCATCGTCGTCGTCGTCCTGCTGGTCCTGGCCTTCGTGCTGGTGATGAGCGTCATCAAGATCGTGCCCCAGGGGCGCGAATTCACCGTCGAGCGGTTCGGCCGCTACACCCGCACCCTCAAGCCCGGCATCAGCATCCTGACCCCGTTCGTCGAGACGATCGGGCGCAAGGTGAACATGATGGAACAGGTGCTGGACGTCCCGCAGCAGGAAGTCATCACCAAGGACAACGTGTCGGTGAAGGTCGATGCGATCGTCTTCATCCAGGTGATGGACGCCGCCGCCGCGGCCTACCGCGTCGACAACCTGATCTACGCCATCACCCAGCTGGCTCAGACCAACCTGCGCACCGTCGTCGGCTCGATGGAGCTGGACGAGGTGCTGAGCCAGCGCGACGCCATCAACACCCGCCTGCTCTCGACCATCGATCACGCGACCGGCCCGTGGGGCGTGAAGGTGGCGCGCATCGAGATCAAGGACCTGACGCCGCCGTCCGACATCACCAACGCCATGGCCCGCCAGATGAAGGCCGAGCGCGAGCGCCGCGCCGTGATCACGGAGGCCGAGGGCGAGAAGCAGTCCCAGATCGCTCGCGCCGAGGGCCAGAAGCAGTCGGCCATCCTGCAGGCCGAGGGCCGCCGCGAGGCCGCCTTCCGCGACGCCGAGGCCCGCGAGCGGGAAGCCGAGGCCGAGGCCAAGGCGACGGCCTTCGTCTCCGAAGCGATCTCCAAGGGCGACGTCAACGCCATCAACTACTTCATCGCCCAGAAGTACGTCGAAGCGTTCGGCGAACTGGCTCGCAGCCCGCAGCAGAAGACGGTCATCGTCCCGGCCGACTTCGCCGGTCTGACCGGCACGGTCGCGGGCGTCAGCGAGCTGATCAAGAGCCTGGGCGCGGACACGGCGAAGGCTGCTCCGCCGCCGCGCGCGTCCTCGACCGCCACGCCGACCAGCCCGGCCCCTAAGCGCGGAGCGTAAGGTCATGGGCGCGATCGCCGGGTTCTACGTCCTGCATCCCTTCTGGCTGTGGCTGGCCATCGCCGCCATCTGCCTGGCCATCGAGGTCTCGACCGGCACCGGCTGGCTGCTGTGGCCGGCCGCCAGCGCCTTCGTGGTCGGGCTGATCGCCCAGGCCATCCATCCGGGCGCCGTGCTGGAGATCGGCCTGTTCGCCGTCCTGACCATCGCCTCGACCTATCTGGCCAAGCGCTTCCTGCGACCGGTGCTGGAGCCGACGGGGCCGGACCTCAACGACCCGCTGCAACGGCTGGTCGGCCAGCGCGGCCAGGTGCTGTCGACCTTCGAGCAAGGGCGTGGCCGGGTCTTTGTCGACGGCAAGGACTGGGCGGCGCAGACCGAGGAGCCGATCCCGGCGATCAGCCAGGAAGTGGTGGTCATCGGCCTGGACGGCGCGGTGCTGAAGGTCCGCAAGGTCCCGACCTGACCGGCCCCTGCTGACAGAAGACGGCCACTGCCCCTGTTATCTGGCGGCAGCGACACCATTTACGGCCCGCATCAGCCACCTAGCAGGGCACGCGCGACGCTGCATCGTCGCGTTTAGGGGAGACGGCGTGACTTCAATCATATCGGTAAAGGGTCTGACCAAGACCTATGCGTCCGGCCATCAGGCCCTCAAGACGATCGACCTCGACATCCGCAAGGGCGAGATCTTCGCCCTGCTGGGCCCGAACGGGGCGGGCAAGACCACCCTGATCAGCATCATCTGCGGCATCGTCAATCCGAGCCTCGGCGTCGTGCTGGCCGACGGCCACGACGTGGTGAAGGAATACCGCGCGGCCCGCTCCAAGATCGGCCTTGTGCCGCAGGAGCTGAACACCGACGCCTTCGAGACGGTGTGGGCCACGGTCAGCTTCTCGCGCGGCCTGTTCGGCAAGCCGCGCAACGACGCTTTGATCGAGAAAATCCTTCGCGACCTCTCGCTGTGGGACAAGAAGGACAGCAAGATCATGGCGCTGTCGGGCGGCATGAAGCGCCGCGTGATGATCGCCAAGGCGCTGAGCCACGAGCCGACCATCCTGTTCCTGGACGAGCCCACCGCCGGCGTCGACGTCGAGCTGCGCCGCGACATGTGGGAGATGGTCCGCCAGCTGCGCGAGAACGGCGTCACCATCATCCTGACCACCCACTATATCGAGGAGGCCGAGGAGATGGCCGACCGGATCGGGGTGATCAACAAGGGCGAGATCATCCTGGTCGAGGAGAAGTCGGTCCTGATGCGCAAGCTGGGCAAGAAGCAGCTGACCGTGCACCTGCGCGAGCCGCTGACCGCCCTGCCGACGAGCCTGGCCGCCGACGCCTCGCTCAGCCTGATCAATGACGGCGCTGACCTCGTCTACACCTTCGACGCCCAGGCCGACGACACCGGCATCGCCGACCTGTTGCGCCGCCTCTCCGAGAACGGCGTCGACTTCAAGGACCTCAAGACCGACCAGAGCTCTCTGGAAGACATCTTCGTCAGCCTGGTGAGGGCCCCGCAATGAACCTGTTCGCGATCAAGGCCATCTACCGCTTCGAGATGGCGCGGTGGTTCCGCACCCTGCTGCAAAGCATCCTGGCGCCGGTCATCTCGACCTCGCTCTATTTCGTGGTGTTCGGTTCGGCGATCGGCTCGCGCATGCAGTCGATCGACGGCGTCAGCTATGGCGCCTTCATCATCCCGGGCCTGGTCATGCTGTCGCTGCTCAGCGAGAGCATCTCCAACGCCTCGTTCGGCATCTATATGCCCAAGTGGGCCGGCACGATCTATGAGCTGCTCTCGGCTCCGGTGGCCTGGTTCGAGGCCGTCACCGGCTATGTCGGCGCCGCCGCCACCAAGTCGATCTGCCTGGGTTTGCTGATCCTGGCTACCGCCCGGCTGTTCGTGCCGTTCGAGATCGCCCACCCGTTCGTGATGCTGCTGTTCCTGGTCCTGACCTCGGTCACCTTCAGCCTGTTCGGCTTCATCATCGGCGTCTGGGCCGACAACTTCCAGAAGCTGCAGATCGTCCCGGCCCTGATCGTGACGCCGCTGACCTTCCTGGGCGGCAGCTTCTACTCGATCAAGATGCTGCCGCCGATCTGGCAGAAGGTCACTTTGTTCAACCCGGTGGTCTATCTGATCAGCGGCTTCCGCTGGAGCTTCTATGGCCAGTCGGACGTCGGGGTCGGCGTCAGCCTGGCCATGACCGGCGTGTTCCTGGTCATCTGCCTGACGGCGGTGGGCTGGATCTTCAAGACCGGCTACCGCCTGAAGGTCTAGTCCTCGGGCTCGTCCTCAAGGGGCGGCGTGCCGGCTTTCAGGCCCTGCACGCCGCCGCCCTTCACGCCCTTGCTGACCAAGGCCGCTTCGGCGGCCTTGACCATGGCGCGTTCGCCGTTGAACGCCGTCAGGGTCTCGACCGTGGCGAAGAAGCCGGGATCGGTATTGGTGTCGATCTCGGGCTGGGCCACGACCAGGTGCAGGCCGAGGCTTTTCAGCTTCAGCACCGCCTCCATCAGATCGGTCGTCGTGCCGGCTAGCGAATGCAGGCTCAGCACCGCCAGGGTCCCGCCGGGCTCCAGCGCCGCCAGCGCCTTGTCGAGGCCCGGACGGATGATCGCATTGGTCAGGCACCGGTCGCTGAACACTTCCTGGCAGCCCAGGAGCAGCAGGCGCTCCTCCTGGACCGGGCTGAAGAAGACGCCCCTGACGGGCGGCAGGCGGTAGTAGCCGACGCGGTTCATCGCGCCGGCTTGGCAGTCCCGGCGGCCCTTGGCGAGGACTTTCCGGGACCCACCCACAGCTTCTTAGGCGAGCAGGCCCCTAAGAGACGAGATTGGCCACCAGCGCCGAGATCGGCGTGGTCGGGCGGCCGATCAGGGCCGACAGCTGCTTGCCGTCGTCGAACAGCCCGCCTTGCGAGGCGCCGACGTCCGACTGGGCCAGGATGGCGGCGAAGGCGGCGGGCAGGCCCAGGCTCTCCAGGATCTTGGCGTATTCGGCTTCCGGCAGGTCGTTGTACGGGATGGTCCTGCCGGCCTTGGCCGAGATCTCGGCGGCCAGATCGGCCAGGGTGAAGCCCGTGTCGCCGGCCAGCTCGTAGGTCTTGTTCTCATGACCGTCGGTGGCCAGCACGACAGCGGCGGCTTGTGCATAGTCCGCGCGGGCGGCGGCCGAGATCTTGCCCTGGCCGGCGCTGCCGATCACCGCGCCCGAGGCCAGCGCGCCGTGCACGGCGTTGGCGTAGTTCTCGGTGTACCAGCCGTTGCGCAGCAGGGTGTAGGCGATGCCCGACGCCTTCAACAGCGCCTCGGTGGCCTTGTGCTCGTCGCCCAGGACCAGCGGCGTCGTGTCGGCGCGCAGCAGGCTCGTATAGACGATCCGCTTCACGCCGGCGGCCTTGGCGGCCTCGATGACGGCGCGGTGCTGGGGCAGGCGCTGGCCGATCTCGTTGCCCGAGATCAGCAGCAGGGTGTCGACGCCGGTCAGCGCCGGACCCAGGGTCTGCGGCTTGGCGTAGTCGGCGGCGCGGGCGGCCACGCCAAGGTCGGCGGCCTTGGCCGGGTCGCGGACGAGGGCGAGGATGTCGCCGGCCGGGACACGGGTCTTGAGGCTTTCGACGACGAGGCGGCCCAGCTGGCCGGTGGCGCCGGTGATGGCGATGGTCATGATCGTTCTCCCGATTTGAATGACAGGAGCGATCTGGGCGTCTTGCTTACTTTCCGTAAGTACCCACATGAATGTAAGTATGAAAGAAACTCCTGCTCCCCTGTCCGAGAAGCTGGCGCGCGGCGACCTGATGGCCCGCGACTGCCCGTCGCGCGCGGTGCTGATGCACGTCACCAGCCGCTGGGGCGTGCTGGTGCTGATGACGCTGGAGACCGGCATGCACCGCTTCAGCGAGCTGCGCCGGGCGATCGAGGGCGTCAGCGAACGGATGCTGGCCCAGACCCTGCAGCAGCTGGAAGGCGATGGCTTCGTGCGCCGCGTGGCCTACCAGGTCGTGCCGCCGCACGTGGAATATAGCCTGACGCCCCTGGGCCTGGAGGTCGCCGAGAAGGTGCGCGGCCTCGCCGATTGGATCGAGCTGAACATCGAGCGGATTCTAACCCGCGAGTTGGTCGAGAGCGACGTCGAGGAACGCGCGTAGCCGGGCGTTGCGGCGTAGATCGCGGTGGTAGCCCAGCCAGGTGTCGCGGCCGGGCGGGCCTTCGCCCAGGTCGATCCGCTCCAGCCCCGAGAGACTGTCGCCCAGCGGACGCGGCAGGACGGCCAAGCCCGCGCCGAGCTGGCAGAGCCTGGCCTGGACGTCGCGGTTGTTGCTGCGCGCGCCGATCGTGGCCTTGGGCAGAGCCTTCCGCAGCCAGGTGACGTCCGGCAGGCCGTCGAAGGCGGTGTCCATGGTGATCAGCCGCACACCCTCGCCATTGCCCGGGTGCGGCGCGCCGGCCGCCTGATAGAGGCCGCAGGGCATGTGCAGCAGCTTGCGCACCACGACGTCCGGCTCGTCGAAGGGGCGGATGCGGAAGGCCAGGTCCGCCTCGCGCCGCGCCAGGCTGTAGGGGCGCGCATCCGTCAGCAGCTCGACCGTGACGCTGGGGTGCAGGGCGCCGAACCGCGCGACGACGGGCGACAGGATGTGGACCCCGAACCAGTCCGAGCACGCCACCCGCAGCAGGCCCGACAGGCCGCGCCCGCCGTCCAGGGTGCGCTGGATAGCCAGGGCCTCCTCCTCCAGCCGCTCGGCATGGGGCAGGATCGCCTCGCCCTCGGCGGTCAGGACGAAGCCCTCGGCGGTGCGCTGGAACAGGGTCTGGCCTAGGGCCTCTTCCAGCGCGCGGACCCGGCGGCCCATGGTCGGCTGGCTCTGACCTAAAGCGCGGCCGGCCGCGCCGAGGCCGCCGGTGCGGGCCACCGCCAGGAACACCTGCACGTCGCTCCAGTCCATCATGGCCTGTCCATTCATTTGTGAATGGAAGTGATGCGATATCGTTGGGTTTCAAACAAGCGGTCAGAAGCTATCTGGAGGGCGCTTTCAACGGAGGTCTTCCATGGCCCAAGCCCCTTCCACGATGCGCGCCGCCATCCTCGAGGCCTACGACGCGCCGTTCCGCCTGACGGACATCGCCCGTCCGACCGCCGGCGTTGGCCAGGTGCTCGTCCGCGTCACCGCCGCCGGCCTCAACCCGCTGGACGGCAAGATCCGCGCCGGCCAGGCCGCCCACGCCCGCCAGCCGGCCCCGGCCGTGCTTGGCCTGGACATGGCCGGCGTCGTCGAGGCTGTCGGTCCCGGCGTGGAGGACTTCCGGGTCGGGGACGCTGTCTACGGCCTGACCGGCGGTGTTGGCGGCCACCAAGGCGCGCTGGCCGGCTATCAGGTGGTCGACGCCCGCCTGCTGGCCAAGGCGCCGGCCAATCTGACCGCCCGCGAGGCCGCCGCCTTGCCGCTGGTGGTGATCACCGCCTGGGAAGGCCTGGTCGATCGCGCCGAGGTCTCGGCCGGCCAGTCGGTGCTGGTGATCGGCGCCGGCGGCGTCGGTCTCGTTGCGATCCAGATCGCTCAGGCGCGTGGCGCGAGCGTCACCGCCATCGACACCGCCGCCAAGCGCGAGACCGTCGAACGTCTGGGCGCGCGGTTCCTCGATCGTGAGGCCGCGATCACCGAGACCTTCGACGTCGTCTACGACACGGTCGGTGCGCTGGACGTCGCCTTCGCGGCCGTGGCCCGCAACGGCCATGTGGTCTCCAGCCTCGGCTGGGGTTCGGTGGCGCTGGGGCCGTTGTCGTTCAAGGCGGCCAGCTATTCGGGCGTCTTCACCCTGCTGCCGCTGCTGACCGGTGAAGGCCTGGCCGCGCATGGCGAAATCCTGCGCCAGGCGACCGCCCTGGTCGAAGCCGGCCAGCTGGCCCCGCGCCTCGACCCGCGTCGCTGCACGCTGGATCAGGTTGATGAGGCGTTCGCCGCGCTGGCTGGCCCGACCGACGGCAAGCTGGTCGTCGAGATCTAAGCCTGCGCGAACCGCGCCCGGTACGCGCCGGGCGTGGTCGAGAACTGGCGGCGGAAGTGATGCCGCAAGGCCGGCGCGCCCAGGCCCACGGCCTCGGCGACCTGTTCGATCCCGGCCGGCGAGGTCTCCAGAAGGTCGCGCGCCCGGTTCAGCCGTTCGGCCAGCAGCCAGCGGGCCGGGGTCTCGCCGGTAGCAGCCTCGAACCGCCGCAAGAACGTCCGCTCGCTCATCCCCGCCGCGCCGGCCAGGGCCTTGATCGTGTGGGTCCCCGTGAGATCGCCGCGCATTCGGTCCAGGACCGGTCCCAGCCGCGAGGCCTCGTGCGCTACAGGCACCGGCCGCTCCACGAACTGGGCCTGGCCGCCGTCGCGGTGCGGCGGCACCACCAGCCGGCGGGCGACGGTGTTGGCGGCCTCGGGGCCGAAGTCGCGGCGGATCAGGTGCAAACCGAGATCGATCCCCGCCGCGCTGCCGGCCGAGGTCAGCAGGTCGCCCTCGTCGACATAGAGCACGTCCGGCTGGACCGCGATCGCCGGATACCGCTCGCGCAGGGCGTCGGCATAGCGCCAGTGGGTGGTGGCCCGACGTCCGTCCAGCAGGCCCGTCGCCGCCAGCACGAACACCCCCGAGCAGATCGACATCAGCCGCGCGCCGTTGGCGTGGGCTTTCCGCAGCGCCTCGATCAGCGGCGCAGGCACAGGCTGGTCCATCCCCCGCCAGCCCGGCGCGACGATGACGCTCGCCTGTTCCAGGAGCTCCAGCCCGCCGTCGCCGACGATCCGCACACCGCCCAAGCCGCGCAGGTCGCCCGGCTCCACGGCGGCGGTGGCGAAGCGGTACCAGTCCGGTCCCATCTCCGGCCGAGGCAGGGCGAACAGCTCCACCGCCACGCCGTATTCGAACGTACAGAGGCCGTCATAGGCGAGCGCCACGACGAGAGGCTGGTTTGGCATGATCTTTACGGTCGCTGTCGATCTTGCCAGCTAACGCGAGGCGACGGCGTCAGGCAAGTCTCTCTCCATCAACCGCTGGAGGCCTTCATGAGCTTCGTATCCGAAATCTCCGCCGCGTCCTTCCGCGACGCCGCCGCCCACTTCGCCGCGCGCCTGTCGCTGGAGACCGACTGCTCCGACGTCGGCGCCGCCCTGAAGGCCGGCGATGTCGATTTCGTCCTGCTGCATGTCGTCGGTTCGCCGGAGGCCTATGCCCGCCGCCACGTGCCGGGCGCGCTGCACCTGCGCCACGCCGACATCAACGCCGAGCGCATGGCGCAGTGGCCCGCCGACACTCTGTTCGTGGTCTATTGCGCCGGCCCGCACTGCAACGGCGCCGACCGCGCGGCGCTGAAGCTGGCGCGCCTGGGCCGGCCGGTGAAGCTGATGATCGGCGGCATCACGGGCTGGGAGGACGAGGGCCTGCCGTTCGCGACGGGCTCCGAGCCGGGCAGCCTCTAGACGAAGCGCGGATTGGCCTTGCGCAGGCCTTCGTTGGCGAGCGCGTCGGCGCGCTCGTTCAGCGGATGGCCGGCGTGACCCTTGACCCAGCGCCAGTCGACGTCGTGCCGCTCGCGCGCGGCGTCGAGGCGTTTCCAGAGGTCGTCGTTCTTCACAGGGCTCTTGTCGGCCGTCCTCCAGCCACGGGCCTTCCAGCCCTTGATCCACTCCTGGATGCCCTTCATCACGTACTGGCTGTCGGTGTGCAGCTCGACCTTGCAGGGGCGGTTCAAGAGCTCCAGCGCCGAGATCGCGCCCATCAACTCCATGCGGTTGTTGGTGGTCGCCGGCTCGCCGCCGCAGATTTCCTTCTTCTTGTCGCCGTAGAACAGGATGGCGCCCCAGCCGCCCGGGCCGGGATTCCCCTTGCAGGCGCCGTCGGTATAGATCGTGACCTTGGGCGTCATCAGAACAGCACGAGCCCTTCGCGGTGGACGGCCAGCTTGCGCTCGTACTCCAGCGGGTCCTTGGGCTTGACCAGCGCGCCGGCGGGCGTCGAACCCCAGTCGGCCAGGCGGGTCAGGAAGAAGCGGATCGCCGCGCCGCGCGCCAGGATCGGCAGGGCTTCCTTCTCGGCCGGGCTCAGCGGCCGACGGCGCTCATAGCCGTTCAGCAGCGCCTTGGCGGTGGTGATGTTGAAGCTGCCGTCGGCCTCGAAGCACCAGGCGTTCAGGGTGACGGCGACGTCGTAGGCGTAGCTGTCCTCGCAGGCGAAGTAGAAGTCGATGGCCGCGGCGAACTTGCCGTTCGACTGGAAGAAGACGTTGTCGGGGAAATAGTCGGCGTGGATCACGCCCGTCGGCAGGTTCCGGGGCCACATCAGCGACAGCTGCGCCAGGTCGTTATCGATGGTCGCCGACAGGCCGGGCTTCAGGTCCTCGGCCGCCTTGCGGTGCTTGGAGAACAGCGGCGACCACGCGCTCTGGCCCAGGTCGTTGGCGCGGCGGCCCGGATAGCCCTCGCCGGCCAGGTGCAGCCAGGCCAGGCCCTCGCCGGCCTCGCGACAGTGGGCGACGGTCGGCTTGCGCACCGACAGGCCGGGCAGGAACTCGACGATGGCGGCGGACTTGCCGCGCAAGGTCGCCAGGGTCTTGCCGTTGCGGTCGGCGATCGGCCGGGCGCTAGGATAGCCCTTGTCGGCCAGCCAGGTCAGCAGGTTCAGGAAATAGGGCAGCTCCTCGGCCTTCACCCGCCGCTCGTAAACGGTCAGGATGTAGCGGCCCTTCTCCGTCTCCAGCAGGAAGTTGGAGTTCTCCACCCCCTCGGCGATGCCTTTGAACGCCAGCGGGGCGCCCAGGTCGTATCCCGCCAGGAAGGCTTCGAGTTCAGCGTCGGTGATGTCGGTATAGACGGCCATGGCGTCGGGATGCTCGACGCGAGGCCTCGGGTCAAGCCGCTGCTAGGCGGTGAGGAGCCGAGGCAGCTTGAACGTGATCGTTTCCCGCGCCTCGACCAGTTCCTCGACCGTGGTGTCGAAGCGGGCCGAGATGGCGTCGATGACGCCTTGCACCAGGTCTTCTGGAGCCGAGGCGCCGGCGGTGAGGCCCACGCGCTGGACGCCCTCGAACCAGGCCCAGTCGATGCCGGTCGCGTCGTCGATCAGGTGGGCCTGGGTCGCGCCGGCCTTCAGGCCGACCTCCATCAGGCGCACCGAGTTGGACGAGTTCTTGGAGCCGACCACCAAAACGAGCTCGGCCTGTTCGGCCAGGTGCTTGACCGCGTCCTGGCGGTTGGTGGTGGCGTAGCAGATGTCTTCCTTGTGCGGCGCGGCGATGCCGGGGAAGCGTTCACGCAGCAGGGCGACCATGTCGGCGGTGTCGTCGACCGACAGGGTGGTCTGGGTCAGGAAGGCGACGTTGGCGGCGTCCTTCGGCTCCCAGGCGGCGGCGTCCTTGATGTCCTCGATCAGGGTGACCGAGCCCTCGGGCAGCTGGCCCATGGTGCCGATGACTTCCGGATGGCCGGCGTGGCCGATCAGCACGATCTCGCGGCCGGCGTCGAAGTGCTTCTGGGCCTCGACGTGGACCTTGGAGACCAGCGGGCAGGTGGCGTCCAGATAGATCATCTGGCGGGCCTTGGCCTCGGCCGGCACCGACTTGGGCACGCCGTGGGCCGAGAACACCACCGGGCGGTCGTCGGGGGCTTCCTCGAGTTCCTCGATGAACACCGCGCCCAGCGCCTTGAGGCGATCGACCACGTGGCGGTTGTGGACGATCTCGTGGCGGACATAGACCGGAGCGCCGAACTTCTCGACGGCGCGCTCGACGATCTGGATGGCGCGATCCACGCCGGCGCAGAAGCCGCGCGGGCTGGCCAGCACAAGCGAGATCGGGCGACGGATCGGGGTCTGGGCGTTCATGGCGCGGAAACTAGTCGCTCGCAGGCCTCGGCGCCAGGAGTCTGCGTCGTTGCGACGTCACGCATATGCCTTTATCAGGCTGCATGACGCCGACGGGGCTGTGTGGCTCCGCTTGGCTCTTCTTTTTCTCGAACCGGACGTTTCATGCGCCGCATTCTTCCGATCGCTATCAGCGCCCTGATGGCCGTCTCGTTCGTCGCGACGGCGACGACTGTCCACGCGCAGATGGGACCGGGCGGCGGCGGCCAGGGCGGCGGCCCCGACGATGACGGCGCGGCGGCCAAGAAGAAGAAGCGCGACGAGGAGTGGAACCAACCCAAGGCGCCGCTGCAGCAGCTGCGCAACGCCGGTCCGTGCCCCTATGTGAAGGTGCTGTACGACGCCAGCCGCTATGTCGAGTTCAAGGACGGCAAGGAAGCGGCCAACCAGGCGGGCTTCACGGGCGAGATCCAGAGCATCGCTTCGGGCTGCGCCTACAAGGCCCAGGAGTCGATCAAGATCCGCATCGAGGCGCTGTTCCAGCTGGGCCGCGGCCCGCAGGCCCAGGGCGACAAGCACGTCTATCGCTACTGGGTCGCCGTCACCGAGCGGAACCAGTCGGTGATCGCCAAGGAATATTTCGACCTGCCGGTGTCGTTCGCGTCGGGCCAGGATCGCGCCTACGCCACCGAGACCATCGAGCAGATCACCATTCCGCGCGCCGACGACAAGGTCAGCGGCAGCAACTTCGAGGTCCTGCTCGGCTTCGACGTGACCCCGGAAATGGCCGCCTTCAACCGTGACGGCAAGCGCTTCCGCGTCAATGCGGGCCAGACCGTCCAGGCCCAGCAGGCTGGGCAAGCAGGGAACACGACTAAGCAATGAACGATTTGAAGCGGTCCCTGAGCGAGGCGGCCGCGGCCGCTTTCCAGGCCGCCGGACTGGCTCCCGAATTCGGTCGCGTCACCGCGTCCGATCGTCCCGACCTGGCTGACTTCCAGTGCAACGGCGCCCTGGCGGCGGCCAAGAGCGCCAAGCGCAATCCGCGCGAGATCGCCGTGCAGGTCGTCGAGATTCTCAAGGGTGATCCCCGCCTGGCCTCGGTCGAGATCGCCGGCGTCGGCTTCATCAACATGCGCGTCAGCGACGAGGCCCTGTCGGCCCGCGCCCGCGAGATCGCTTCCGACGACCGCGCCGGCGCCCAGCTGCTGGAAATGCCGCGCCGGGTGCTGATCGACTATGCCGGTCCGAACGTGGCAAAGCCGATGCACGTGGGCCACCTGCGCGCCTCGATCATCGGCGAGTCGGTCAAGCGCCTGTACCGTTTCCGTGGCGACGACGTGGTGGGCGACGCCCACTTCGGCGACTGGGGCTTCCAGATGGGCCTGCTGATCAGCGCCATCATGGACGAGGACGCCTTCATCAACGCCTTGATGGAAAAGCTGCCGGAAGCCCCGCGCGGCTTCTCGTCGGCCGATGAGGCCAAGGTGATGGCCGAGTTCGAGAGCCGGATCACCCTGGCCGACCTCGACCGCATCTATCCGGCCGCCTCGGTGCGCCAGAAGGAAGACCCGGCGTTCAAGGAGCGGGCCCGCAAGGCGACCGCCGAACTGCAGAACGGCCGCTTCGGCTACCGCCTGCTGTGGCGTCACTTCGTCAATGTCAGCCGCGTGGCCCTGGAACGCGAGTTCCACGCTCTGGGCGTCGACTTCGACCTGTGGAAGGGCGAGAGCGACGTCAACGACCTGATCGACCCGATGGTCCGGCAGCTGGAAGACAAGGGCCTTCTGGTCGCCGACCAGGGCGCGCGCATCGTCCGCGTGGCCCGCGAGGGCGACAAGCAGGACGTGCCGCCGCTGCTGGTGGTGTCGTCGGAAGGCTCGGCCATGTACGGCACGACCGACCTGGCCACCATCCTGGACCGCCGCAAGTCGTTCGACCCGCACCTGATCCTCTACTGCGTGGATCAGCGCCAGGCCCTGCACTTCGAGACCGTGTTCCGCGCCGCCTACCTGGCCGGCTACGCCGAAGAGGGCTCGCTGGAGCATATCGGCTTCGGCACCATGAACGGCACGGACGGCAAGCCCTTCAAGACCCGCGCCGGCGGCGTCCTGAAGCTGCACGACCTGATCGAGATGGCCCGCGAGAAGGCCCGCGAGCGCCTGCGTGAAGCCGGCCTGGGCGCGGAGCTGTCGGAAGAGGCTTTCGAAGAGACGGCTCACAAGGTCGGCGTCGCGGCCCTGAAGTTCGCCGACCTGCAGAACTTCCGCGGCACCTCGTACGTCTTCGACCTCGACCGCTTCACCAGCTTCGAGGGCAAGACCGGCCCTTACCTGCTGTACCAGTCGGTGCGCATCAAGAGCGTGCTGCGTCGCGCGGCGGAAGCCGGCGCGGTCGGCGGCCGCATCGTGATCCACGAGCCGGCCGAGCGGGATCTTGCCATGCTGCTGGACGCCTTCGAGGGCGCCCTGACCGAGGCCTACGACAAGAAGGCTCCGAACTTCGTGGCCGAGCACGCCTACAAGCTGGCCCAGTCGTTCTCGAAGTTCTACGCGGCCTGCCCGATCATGAGCGCCGACACCGAAGAGCTGCGCGCCTCGCGCCTGACCCTGGCCGAGACCACCCGCCGCCAGCTGGAACTGGCCCTGGACCTGCTCGGCATCGAAGCGCCGGAGCGGATGTAGACCCCGAGCCCCTCGCGGCGGTTGCAATCGCTGCGAGGGCGCACGACAGTCCCGGCCGCGCTTTTGAGTGTGCGCGTCGGGAGGGGTCATGAAGAAGTCCGTGGTCGCCATGTTGATGGCGAGCGTCTGTGTCAGTGCGATCGCCGCGCCGGCCTTCGCCGAGAAGGCCAAGACCCCCGACAAGAAGACCGACAAGTACGCCGACGCCACCGCCGGCCTGGAGCGCAAGGACGGCCTGCTGCCGGTCTTCGTCGATAAGAAGGACGGCAAGGTCCTGGTGCTGCTGCCCAGGCCGGGCGCGGACGGGGTCGCGGGGCGCTACATCTACCAGACTTATCTGCGGGCCGGCCTGGGCTCGAACCCGACCGGCCTGGACCGCTCGGCGCCGGGGGAAACCCAGATCATTGCCTTCCGCCGCGTGGGCGGGAAGGTGATCGCCCAGTTCGAGAACTGGGGCTTCTCGGCCGCGCGCGGCTCGGTCGACGAGCAGAAGGCGGTGGCCGACTCGTTCCCGATCTCCAGCGTCTGGTCGAACGCCATCGAGGCCGAGGGGCCGGATGGCGGCCTGCTGGTCGACGTGACCAGCTTCCTGACCCGTGACGCCCAGGGCGTGGCCAAGACCCTCAAGCGCAGCAAGCAGGGCGACTTCCGCCTCAACGACGGCCTGTCCTATGCCGACACCGGCGCGGTGAACGTCTTCCCGCTGAACGTCGAGCTGGAAGCGGTCGAGACCTTCGTCGGCGACGATCCGGGCGGCGAGGTGCGCGGCATCGTGCCGGATCCGCGCAACGTCACCCTGGCCCTGCACCACTCGTTCGTGGCCCTGCCCGAGCCGGGTTACGTCCCACGCCAGAACGATCCGCGCGTGGGCGTCATCGATCACACCGTGGCCGACTACTCCGCGCCGCTGAACGAGCCGCTGGTCTATCGCCTGGTCCATCGCTTCCGCCTGGAGAAGACCGATCCGACCGCCGCCCGCTCGCCGGTCAAGAAGCCGATCATCTTCTACGTCGATCGCGCCGCGCCCGAGCCGGTGCGCTCGGCCCTGATCGAGGGCGGTCGCTGGTGGAACCAGGCCTTCGAGGCCGCCGGCTTCATCGACGCCTTCAAGGTCGAGCTGCTGCCCGAGGGCGTCAGCCCGCTGGACGCCCGCTACAGCGTCGTCAACTGGGTGCACCGCCAGACGCGCGGCTGGTCGTACGGCCACGCGGTGGTCGATCCGCGCACGGGCGAGATCATCAAGGGCGACGTCCTGCTGGGCTCGCAGCGGGTGCGCCAGGACCGGTTGATCTTCGAAGGGCTGGAAGGCGCCGACAAGACCGGCAAGGGCGGTCCCAACGACCCGATCGAGATCTCGCTGGCCCGCCTGCGCCAGCTGGCGCCGCACGAGATCGGCCACTCGATCGGCCTGCAGCATAACTTCGCCGCCAGCACCTATGGCGACCGCGCGTCGGTGATGGACTATCCGGCCCCGCGCATCGCCATCAAGAACGGCCAGCTCGACTTCTCCGACGCCTATGGGCGCGGCGTGGGCAGCTGGGACAAGTTCGTGATCGACTGGCTGTACGGCGTGGCCCCGGCCGGGACCGACGAGAAGGCGTGGCTGAAGGCGAAAGCCGACAAGAGCCAGGCCGACGGCCTGCGCTACGTCTCCGACGAGGACGCCCGCGCCGCCGACACCGCCCAGCCGATCGGCGCGGTGTGGGACAACGGTTCGGACCCGGTCGTCGAGCTCGACCACCTGATGGCCGTGCGCAAGATCGCGCTGGACCGCTTCGGCCTGCCCAACCTGCCCAAGGGCGCATCGGTGGCCGACCTGCGCCGCGTGATCGTGCCGATCTACATCTTCCACCGCTACCAGGTGGACGCCACGGCCAAGCTGGTCGGCGGAATCGACTTCACCTACGGGGCCGAGGGCGACGCTCACGAGGCCAGCAAGATCGTTCCGGCGGCACGCCAGGCGGCCGCCATCGACGCCTTGCTGCGCACGCTCAGCCCGGCCGCGCTGGACCTGTCGGACAAGACGCTGGACGTCCTGACCTCGGGCCAGTCGCAGGGCAACGACAAGGCCAACGACATCGAGACCTTCGGCCAGGGGCCGGTCTTCGACCTGCCGGCCACCGCCGACGTCGCCGCCGACCTCGTCTGGGGCGACCTCTTCGCGCCGGCGCGCCTGAACCGCCTGATGGAGGCCAAGCGCCGCGATGCCGCCCAGCCGGGCGTCGAGGGGCTGATGGACAAGGCCCTGGCTTCGGCCGCCTTCGATGGCAAGGCGACCGGTCGCCAGGCCGAACTGGCCCGTCGCGTCCGCCAGCGCCTCGTGGTCAACCTGGCCAACGCTCTGGGTGACAAGGACCTCTCGCCGACCGCCGCCGCCGTGATCCGCGCGCGCCTGGCCGACTGGGGCAAGGGCCTGAAGCTGGTCGCCGCCGGCGACGCCGCCGACCGCGCCCAGGCTCGCGCCCTGGCCGGCGTGGTGTCCGACGAAAGCGGCGGCCGCCTGGCCTCGCTGGTCGAGGACGGCAAGGCCAAGGTCGCCATCCCGCCCGGCCCGCCGATCGGCGAGGACGACTGGTTCGGCGGCTTCGGCCTCTAAGGCGAACGGCGCTGGCAGGCCGTGCTTGACTCGCACGGCCTGCTCCCGCACTACGCCGACGACCCCAGCGGGAGACATCGGGATTCGTCCCGAGGCCGAAGGCGCAACCGCCCCGGAAACGCTCAGGCAAAAGGACCGCGCGGGTTTAGGAACGCTGGAAAGTAGTCTCCCGAAAGGGCGGCTCGCCGAAGGAGCAAGGCTGTCACCTCGTAGGGGTAGAGCGGCCGGAATCTCTCAGGCCTAAGGGACAGCGGGGGCGCGACCAGTCGGCGAGAGCCGGCCGTCTCGCCGACCCCGCTTGGAGCCCACACCGTGTCCGATCAAGACCTCAAGAAGACCCCCTTGTTCGACGCCCACGTGGCGCTGGGCGCGCGCATGGTGCCGTTCGCGGGCTATTCCATGCCGGTGCAGTACAAGGACGGGGTGCTGAAGGAGCACCTCTGGACCCGCGAGCACGCCGGTCTGTTCGATGTCTCGCACATGGGCCAGGCTCGCATCCGGGGCGAGAACCCGGCCAAGAGCTTCGAGAAGGTGGTCTCGGCCGACTACCAGGGCCTGAAGGCCGGCAAGCAGCGCTACGGCGTGCTGCTGAACGCCGAAGGCGGCATCATCGATGACCTGATGACCGCGCGTCCGGACGACGATGGCCTGTTCGTGGTGGTCAACGGCGCCTGCAAGGACAACGACTACAAGATCATCGCCGAAGTCCTGGCCGGCGAGGCCACAGTGACCCGCCTGGAGGACCGCGCGCTGCTGGCGCTGCAGGGCCCCGAAGCCGCCGCCGTGCTGGCCGCCCATGTGCCGCAAGCCGCCGGCATGGTGTTCATGGACACCGTGGCGCTCACCGCCTTCGGCGTTGACGCGATCATCTCGCGCTCGGGCTATACGGGCGAGGACGGCTACGAGATCTCGGTGCCGGCCGACGCCGCCGAGCGGATTTGGAACACCCTGCTGGCCGACGAGCGCGTCAAGCCGATCGGCCTGGGCGCGCGCGACAGCCTGCGCCTGGAAGCCGGCCTGCCGCTGTACGGCCATGACCTGGACGAGACCGTCTCGCCGATCGAGGGCGGGCTGAACTTCGCCGTCGGCAAGTCGCGCCGCGAGGCCGGCGACTATCTGGGCGCGGCCCGGATCGCCAAGGAACTGGCCGGCGAGCTGTCGCGCGTCCGCGTCAATCTCAAGGTGCTGGAAGGCGCCCCGGCCCGCGAAGGCGCCGAGATCGCCGACGAAGAAGGCAATGTGATCGGCAAGGTGACCAGCGGCGGCTTCGCCCCCAGCCTGGGCTTCCCGATCGCCATCGGTTTCGCCCCGCCGGCTTTCGCCGCGATCGGAACCAAGTTGAAAGTCATCGTGCGTGGCAAGCAGGCCGCCGCCGAAGTCGTGGCGACCCCGTTCGTCGCCAACCGTTACGTCCGCAAACTCTAATCAAGGGCCGACAGAGATGCGTTTCACCAAAGATCATGAATGGGTCATCGTCCAGGGCGACGTGGCCACCGTCGGCATCACCGCGTACGCCGCCGAGCAACTCGGCGACGTGGTGTTCGTCGAAGTGCCGGAAGCCGGCAAGACCGTGAAGCAGGGCGACAATCTGGCCGTCGTCGAGAGCGTCAAGGCCGCCTCGGACGTCTACGCCCCGGTGTCGGGCGAAGTCGTCGAAGGCAATGCCGAGCTGGGCGATGCCCCGGAAACCGTCAACGCCCTGCCGGAAAGCGGCGGTTGGTTCGCCAAGATCAAGCTGTCGAACCCGGCCGAGGTCGACGCCCTGATGGACCGCGACGCTTACGAAGCCTTCCTCGCCACCCTGTAATTTCCGATCTCGCGAAAGCAGACCATGCGTTACCTCCCCCTGACCCCCGAAGACCGCGTCGAGATGCTCGGCGCGATCGGCGTGAAGTCGATCGACGACCTGTTCATCGACGTGCCGGCCTCGGCCCGCCGCAGCGGAACCGTCGACCTGCCGCTGCACGCCGGCGAGATCGAAGTCGAGCGCGAGATGGCGGGCCTGGCCCGTCGCAATCGCGCCGCGGGGGAGGGACCGTTCTTCTGCGGGGCCGGCGCCTATCGCCACCACGTGCCGGCCACGGTCGACCACATCATCCAGCGGTCGGAATTCCTGACCAGCTACACGCCCTACCAGCCGGAAATCGCCCAAGGCACCCTGCAGGTGCTGTTCGAGTTCCAGACCCAGGTCGCGGCCCTGACCGGCATGGAAGTGGCCAACGCCTCGCTCTATGACGGCTCGACCGGCGCGGCCGAGGCCGTGATGATGGCTCAGCGCGTCACCCGTCGGAACAAGGCGGTGATGTCGGGCGGCGTCCATCCGCACTATGTCGAGACCATCGAGACCCTGGCCCACGCGGCCGGCGTCACGACCCAGGCCATGCCGGCGGCCATCGACGCCGAGGACGCGGTGATCGCCGCCATCGACGCCGACACGGCTTGCGTCGTCGTCCAAACCCCGAACGTGTTCGGCACCGTCACCGACGTCACCAAGATCGCCGAGGCCGCCCACGCCGCTGGCGCGCTGCTGATCGTGGTGACGACCGAAGCCGTGTCCTACGGCCTGCTGAAGTCGCCCGGCGAGATGGGCGCCGACATCGCCGTGGCCGAGGGCCAGTCGATCGGCAACGGCCTGAACTTCGGCGGTCCCTATGTCGGCCTCTTCGCCTGCAAGGAAAAGTTCGTCCGCCAGATGCCGGGCCGCCTGTGCGGCGAGACGGTCGACGCCGACGGCAAGCGCGGCTTCGTCCTGACCCTGTCGACCCGCGAGCAGCACATCCGTCGCGACAAGGCGACCTCGAACATCTGCACCAACAGCGGCCTGTGCGCCCTGGCGTTCAGCATCCACATGAGCCTGCTGGGTGAGACGGGCCTGCGTCAGCTGGCCGCCTTGAACCACCAGAAGGCGGTCGCCCTGCGCGACGCGCTGAAGGCCGTGCCGGGCGTCGAGATCCTGACCCCGCGCTTCTTCAACGAGTTCGCCGTCCGCTTGCCGCGCAACGCCGCCGACACGGTCGAGACCCTGGCCGGCCATGGCGTCATCGCTGGCGTGCCGTTCTCGCGCCTGAACGCCGGCGCGGGCCTGGACGACGTGCTGCTGGTCGCGGCCACCGAGACCACGCTCGACATCGACATCACTTTCTTCGCCAAGATCCTCAGCAAGGCGGTGGGCCAATGAGCATGAACAACGTCGGCCGCCCCACGCGCCCTGAAGATGTCGCCAATGACACCGGCCACGAGACCCTGACCGGCAATCGCGGTCTGCTGCAGAACGAAGCCCTGATCTTCGAACTGGACGGCTGGAACAAGACCGGCGTCGACCTGCCGGCGGCCGCCGCGCCGTCGAGCGATCTGGCCGGCCTGCTGCGGTCCGAGCCGATCGGCCTGCCGGGCCTGTCCGAGCCCGAAGCCGTCCGCCACTATGTGCGCCTGTCCCAGAAGAACCACGCCATCGACTTGGCGCTGTATCCGCTGGGCTCGTGCACGATGAAGCACAACCCGCGCCTGAACGAGAAGATGGCGCGCCTGCCGGGCTTCTCCGACATCCACCCGCTGCAGCCGCAGTCGACCGTGCAGGGCGCCCTGCAGCTGATGGACCGTCTGGCCCACTGGCTGAAGACACTGACCGGCATGCCCGCCGTCGCGCTGAGCCCCAAGGCCGGCGCGCATGGTGAGCTGTGCGGCCTGCTGGCCATCCGCGCCGCCCACGAGGCGGCCGGCAACGGTCACCGCAAGACCGTCCTGGCCCCGACCAGCGCCCACGGCACCAACCCGGCCACGGCGGCCTTCGTCGGCTACACCGTCGTCGAGATCGCCCAGACCGAGGACGGCCGCGTCGACCTGGCGGACCTGGAGTCCAAGCTGGGCGACCACGTGGCCGCCATCATGGTCACCAACCCCAACACCTGCGGCCTGTTCGAGCGCGACGTCGTCGAGATCGCCCGCCTGACCCACGCGGCCGGGGCCTACTTCTACTGCGACGGCGCCAACTTCAACGCCATCGTCGGCCGGGTGCGCCCGGGCGACCTGGGCGTCGACGCCATGCACATCAACCTGCACAAGACCTTCTCGACGCCCCACGGCGGCGGTGGTCCGGGCGCGGGTCCGGTGGTGCTGAGCGAGGCCCTGGCGGCCTTCGCGCCCACGCCCTGGCTGACCCACGGCGACGATGGCTTCTCGATGGTCGAGCACGCCGGCGAGGAGGGCGCGGCGACCGCCTTCGGCCGCATGAGCGCCTTCCACGGCCAGATGGGCATGTACGTCCGCGCCTACGCCTACATGCTGAGCCACGGGGCCGACGGCCTGCGCCAGGTGGCCGAGGACGCCGTCCTCAACGCCAACTACATCAAGGCCCGCCTGCGGGACGTGATGAGCCCGGCCTTCCCGGACGGCCCGTGCATGCACGAGGCCCTGTTCGACGACAGCTGGCTGGAAGGCACCGGGGTGACCACGCTCGACTTCGCCAAGGCGATGATCGACGAGGGCTTCCACCCGATGACCATGTACTTCCCGCTGGTCGTCCACGGCGCGATGCTGATCGAGCCGACCGAAACCGAGAGCAAGCAGGAGCTGGATCGCTTCATCGAGGCGCTCCGCCTGCTGGCGGGCGCGGCCAAGGCCGGCGAGACGGAGCGCTTCAAGGGCGCCCCGTTCCACGCCCCGCTGAGGCGTCTGGACGAGACGTTGGCGGCCCGCAAGCCCCGGTTGAGGTGGAAACCTGTGGCAGCGGCGCCACTCGCAGCTGAATAGCAAATTCCATACCCCCTTGCGACCAGAGGGCGCCTTTACGGCGCCCTCATCGGTCCACATATCGGGGTTGCGCATCCGGGCTGACTGGCTTTTCCAGGGAGCAAGCGGCGCGCAAGCCCGTTCCGTCCTCCCATGACTGCTCTCGCACTCGCCATGCCGCGCGCCCGACGCACCGCCGATGACCTCGCCCGTGAGCTCGTCGCGCGATTCCTGCGCGTCATCCTGGTGACGCTGGGCGTGCTGCTGGTCATCGGCGGCATCCTGATCGCGCCGCTGCCGGGTCCGATGGGCCTGCCGCTGACCGTGGTCGGCCTGATGCTGGTGCTGCGCAACTCGTTCAAGGCCCGCAAGCAGTTCGTCCGCTTCCAGCACGCCCACCCCAAGCTGATCTTCCCGCTGCGCCGCCTGCTGCGTCGCGAGCCGGAGGTCGTGCTGGTGGCCTGGCAGCAGGCCCTGCGCGTCGAGCGCCTGGTCGTGCCGCGCAAGTGGCGCATGGCCGTCCGTTGGCGGAAGTCCTTCAAGCTCCGCGCCCTGAAGCGCAACACACGGTGAACGCGGTCGCCACCATCGACGACATCAAGCACAGGGTTCGGCGCCGCGCGCGACTGGCCTTGCTGCTGCGCGAGTCCGCGGCCCGCGCGTTCCGCTGGATCGCCATCGGCTTCGGCACGCTGGTGATCTTGGCCGGCGCGGTGCTGACGCCGCTGCCGGGGCACCTGGGTCTGCCGCTGCTGGTCATCGGCCTGATGATCGTGCTGCGCTACTCGTTCGCGGCCCGCAAGACCTTCATCCGCTGGCAGAAGCGCCACCCCAAGCTGGTCTTCCCGATCCGCCGCCTGATGCGCCGCGAGCCGGAAGTCCTGCTGGTCGTCTGGCAGCAGATGCTCCGCACCGAGAAGCTGGTCCTGCGCCGGGCCCGCTGGCGGCTGCTGAAGAAGACCCGCAAGAGCGTCAAGAAGTACGTCGTTCGGAAGATGGCCCAAAATTCCGCCAAGAAGGCGCCCGCCAAGGCCGCTTAGGACGCCGTCTCCGCTGGCGTGCCGGCCGTGTAGCGGTAACCCTCGATCCCGACATGCTCGGCGTTCTGCTCGCGCACCCGCGCGGCCGCCTCGTCATAGAGGAACGGCAGGAAGGCGTAGCGCTTGCCCTTCGTCACCGGCTTGGCCTCGTGCAGCAGTGAGCACGAGAACACGACCGCCCCGCCGGTCGGGGCGCGGTAGGTCCGGAGCCCGAACTCCGGGAAGCACAGGTCGCCGCCCTCGTACTGCTCGGCGTTGAGGTTGATCGTCACGGCGAAGCGGCGGTGGGCCGTGCCCTTGGTCGTGTTGTCCCGGTGGGCGCGGAAGAAGCCGTTGTCGGCCGCGTCGTAGCAGGCCACCAGGTCGCGCTCCATGCGGGTCGGCAGGAACTGGAAGGCCCGGATGATCTGCGGGGCCAGCCGGCGCTGGATGCGGGCCCGGACGGCGTCGCGCAGCTCGCCCGGCGGCAGCATCAGGTCGCGGCGGACCTTGTGGCTGGCGTCGCGGATTTCGACGGTCTTGCCGTTCACCTCGCGCATGAAGCCCGAGGCCTCGCCGCCATCGGCCTCATAGGCCGCGATCAGGGCCTGGCAGAGCTCCGGCTCGAAGACCCGCGGCACGACCAGCACCGGGGCCATCAGCTCGACGCCGGCATGAGCGGCGGGCGAGGGCAGGTTGGGCAGGATGTGGCGCAGCCGGTCGGTCTGGTCGGCGGGCAGGATCGACAGCACCCGGAAGTTCGGATCGATCAGCAACCATCCCGACCACGCGCCCAGACCCAGGGTGGCGGTCGCGGAGCCATCCTGGTCCAGCATCCAGCGCGCGCCCGGCAGGTGATCGACACGCGCCGCCCAGCGGTCTGGATCGCGCAGCAGGCCGAAGGCGGCCAGGGCCTCGCCGGTCAGCAGAGCGGCCTGGTCGGCCATCAGGGTCTCGACGGCCGCGATAAAGGCGTCGTCGCCGTCCGCGACCAGGGCCAGCAGCAGATAGCGGCCGGCCACGGTGTCCAGCGTGTAGCGGGGATTGGCGCGCGTCGCGGCCCGGAACATCGGCGCGGGATCGCCGGGCGCCAGCAGCATGTCGTCGTCCTTCAGTCGGTCTTCGAAGGCGAGTCTACACAGCCGGGCGTGATCGGCGCCATGGCGCCGAACCCAAAAAGAAAGGGCGCGGACCTTGCGATCCGCGCCCTCGTTTCTTGTCCGATGAAGCCGGCTGCTATTGCAGCTTGGCGCCCATCTGGCCGATGGCCTGATCGACCAGCGGGTCGGTCTTGGCGCCGGCGAGGCGGGCGGCCAGGACGGTCTCGGCGGCTTGCGCGGCCAGATCGACCGCGGCGGCCTTCACGTCGGCGGCGGCTTGCGCCTCGGCCTGGGCGATCTTGCGTTCGGCCATCTCGGCGCGGCGCTTGATCTGCTCGTCGAGCTTTTCCTTGGCTTCCTCGGCCAGACGCTTGGCGTCGGCCTTGGCGGCTTCCAGCATGCCCGTCGCTTGACGCTCGGCTTCCTCGCGTTGGGCCTTCACGTCCGCGAGCAGGGCCTGGGCCTCTTCACGCAGTTGCTGGGCTTCGTCGAGCTCGGCCTTGATCTTGGCGGCGTAGCCGTCGAGGGCGCCGAACAGCGCGCCCGGCAGGACCTTCAGGAAGACCAGCAGGCCGAAGAAGATCACCAGGGCGACCAGAACCCAGAATTCCGGGTTCGAGAGGCTGAACAGGGATTCGTGTTCCATCTTCAGCTCCTTAGGCCAGGGCCGACTTCAGCTCGGCGGCGGTGGCCACCTTGCCGGTCAGCTTCTGGACGATCGCGCCGGCCGTCTCCTCGGCGACCACGCGGACCTGGCCCATGGCCTGGTCGCGGGCGGCCTGGATCGAAGCTTCGGCCGCGGCCAGCTTCTCGGCCAGGGCGGCCTCTTCCTTGGCCTGACGCTCGGCGGCTTCGGCCGAAGCCTTGGCCTTCGCATCGGCGGCCGTCTTCTGAGCCTTGGCGCGAGCCTCGGCCACTTCGGCGGCGGCGGCGCGAGCCTGGGCTTCAGCCTCGTCCTTCATGCGGCGGGCGTCGGCGATGTCGCCGGCGATCTTGCCGCCGCGCTCGTCGATCGCGCCGCTGACGCGGGGCAGCAGCACCTTCGACAGCACCGTGTAGAGAACGGCGAAGATGATCAGCAGCCAGACAATCTGACCACCCCAGTGTTCGAACTGCAGCTGCGGAAGGCCGCCGCTTTCGTGCTTGGGGGTTTCAGTCGTCTCGGTCGTGCCGTGATGTTCCGTCGCCATGGGCGAAGGCGCCTCTCAGCTAGTGCGCTTGGAGCGGGCCGTGATCCGACCCGCTCCAGGAAGCGCGAGAAAACAAAGGCATGGAGCGCGTCGCTTCCGGTGAAGCGCCGCGCTCCAGGGATCCGATTACGAGAACAGGATCAGGAAGGCGATGACCAGGGCGAAGATGCCCAGGGCTTCCGTCAGAGCCATGCCGAGGAACAGCATCGGGCGCTCTTGAGCGGCGGCGGTCGGGTTGCGCAGGGCGCCTTGGAAGTAGTTGCCGAACATCACGCCCAGGCCAACGCCCGCGCCGATCATGCCGAGCATGGCCAGGCCAGCGCCGATGTACTTAGCTGCAGCAGCGTCCATGATAGAGACTCCTTGAAGAGGGTATTTGTTGGAAAGACTAAAGGTTGATCAGTGGCTGTCGAGGTGCACGACGTCGTTGATGTAGACGCATGCGAGCACCGCGAACACGAAGGCCTGCAGGAAGGCCACCATGAACTCGAGGGCCGTCAGGGCGACGACCGAGGTCAGGGCCAGGGCCGAACCGGCCCAGCCCAGCACGCCGAGACCGCCCAGGGCGATCACGAAGCCGGCGAAGATCTTCAGCACGACGTGGCCGCCCAGCATGTTGCCGAACAGACGAAGGCCCAGGGTGATCGGACGGATCAGGAACGACAGGATCTCGATCGGCACCAGCAGGATGTACAGCACCGGCGGGACGCCCGACGGCGCGAACAGCTTGAAGAACTTCAGGCCGTTCTTGGCGAAGCCGACGGCGACGACGGTCAGGATGACCATCAGGCCCAGGGTCAGGGTCACGGCCAGCTGCGACGTGGCGGTGAACACCAGGAACATGCCCTGGATGTTCATGAACAGCACGAACGCGAACAGCGTGAAGACGAAGGGCATGAACTTCTTGCCTTCGTGGCCGATGATCGACTCCGCGAGCCCATCGACCAGTCCGTAGAGCATCTCGCCCACCGCCTGCAGGCGGCCCGGGATGACGGCCTTGCGAGCGGCCAGGCTGTAGAACGTGATGACCAGCAGGGCGGCCAGCATCATCGCGGCCACGGAGTTCGTGATCGACAGGTCGATCGCGCCGAGGCCGGGAACGGTCACGGTGGGCAGTTCCACGATCTTCTGGATCTGGAACTGGTGCATCGGATCGGCCATAGGCCCTAGTCTCTCTTCTGCTTGGGGACGGTAGACCCGTCTCCCATGTGTCCGTCGGCATTCCCTTGGGGGGACGGCGCCGACGCCTGCGCGCTCAGTTTCATCGCCTTGCGGACGATGGAGAATATCGCGAGCCCCAGACCGATCAGCAGGCCGCCGACCATGCCCCAGGGGCTCGTGTGGACGTAATGGTCGAGGAGCCAGCCGAAGCCGATACCCACCAATACGCCCCCGATCAAATCCGCCAGGAGGCGATAGCCGTCCTGGTTGGCCTTTTCGGACGCGGCTTTCACCGGCTTCTCCGCCGCCTTCCTCGCCTCAAATGCGTCGAGCCGAGCGTCGAGGCTAGTCAGAGCCTTGTCGTTCGGTTCGTCGGCCTTGGGCATGGGAGCGGCAGGTCCGAAAACGCCGCTGGCGCGCCAAAAAAGGCGCAATTCCGGCCGGCTTGATCGGCGCGGAACCTATAGACCTCGCTGCGGTGCGTCAAGGTGAGCGCTTCGCGGGCCAAGTAACGGGAATACTTAAGGATTTCGCTGTCCGTTTCAAGGAGGGGCAAAACCATCCCCTTTTCATTCGGTCGCTCATTCCGCCGCGCCCCCTACCGAAAGCGGGAACGGCTTCCTACATCTGGCGCGTTCTCTTGGCGCCACACCCCATAGGCAAGGTGTGGCGGACCCCGATGACGCATTGATTTTTTCGTCGATCTGGGGTTTAGAGCGCCCGCCTCCAAACAATACGAAGATTCATGTCGCACCTGAAGAACACCGGATTCGCCGATCGCATTTCCTCGCAGCAGGAAGCCAAGAAGGCCATGCTGGCCAAGTTCAAGGCTAAGCCGACGGTCCAGGACCCCGATTTCGACAAGCGTGAGGAACTCCGCGCCGCCGAATTGGAAGCCGTCCGCGCCGCTCGCGCAGAAGCCAAGGAAATCGCCCGCCTGGAAGCCGTCGCTCGCCAAGAAGCGATCATGGCCGTCAAGCGCGCCGAGCGTAAGGAGCGCAAGGTCGCCGAAGCGGCCGAACAGCGCGTGCGCAAGGAAGAGAAGGCTCAAGCCCGCGACGAGCTCCGCGCTCTGGGTAAGACCTCTAACAGCAAGGCTGACCGCGCCCACCAGTGGGCCAGCCTCTGGAGCAGCTGAGTTAAGGGGTCCTTCGGGGCCCTTTTTCTTTGCCTGACGTTCTGAAAGGGACCATGAGCCGCTCATGGTCCATCTCGATGTCATCGCCGGTCTGTTCGTGGTCGCCGCTCTGGCCGGAGCGCTCGACGCCATCGCCGGCGGCGGCGGTCTGGTGACCTTGCCCGCCCTGTTGCTGGCGGGCCTGTCGCCGGTCCAGGCCCTGGGCACCAACAAGCTGCAAGGCGCGATGGGCGCGCTGTCCTCGACGACGGCCTTCGCCCGCCGCGGCCTGATCGACTGGAAGACCGCCTTGCCGGTCGCCGGCGCGGCCGCGATCGCAGGCCTGTGCGGCGCGCTGTGCGCCAGCCTGCTGTCGCCGCAGCTGCTGCGGGCCATCGTGCCGTTGCTGCTGATCTCCATCGCCCTCTATTTCGGCTTTTCCCGCGCCCTCAAGACCGAGGACGTCGCCCCGCGCATGGCGCTGATCCCCTTCGCCTGCTTCATCGCCCCGCTGGTCGGCTTCTACGACGGCATCTTCGGGCCGGGCGCGGGGGCCTTCTACATGGTCGCGATCGTCACCCTGCTGGGCTACGGCGTGCTGAAGGCGACGGCCCACACCAAGCTGGCCAACGCCGCCAGCAACCTGGGCAGCCTGTGCCTCTTCATCCTCAAGGGCGCGGTCGTCTGGCCGATCGGCCTGGCGATGGCCGCCGGCGCCTTTCTCGGCGCCCAGCTGGGATCGCGGCTGGCGATGCGCTTCGGTCCGAAGCTGATCCGGCCGCTGTTGGTGGTGATCTCGTGCGCCATGGCGGTGAAGCTGCTGGCCGACCCGGCCAACCCCCTGCGCCACGCGGTCGTGGGGCTGTTCGGAGGCTAGGTCTTCACCGGGCTGGCCTTCAGCGTCCCGATCCCGACGGTCTCGGCGAAGGCCAGCAGAGCGTCTTCCAGCACCGACAGGCTGAGGCTGTAGGTGATGGTCGCGCCCTTCTTGCTGGCCGTGATCAGGCCGGCTTCGCGCAGCACGGCGAAGTGGGCCGACATCGTCGCCTTGGAGCTCTCGAAGCCGTCGGCCAGCTCGCCCGCCGTCATCGGCCGCTCGCGCAGCATCTGCAGGACGCGGCGGCGGGTCGGGTCGGCCAGGGCCTTGAAGACTTCGCTCATGTTCAATGTTTAGCTAAATGACGAAATAATAGTCAAGCCGCCTGCGGGCGGGGCGGTCCGACCATCAGGCCGCGACCAGCTTCTCGGCGGTGGAGAGGTCGACGCTGACCAGCTGGCTGACGCCGCGCTCGCCCATGGTGACGCCGAACAGGCGGTCCATCCGGCTCATGGTCACCGGGTTGTGGGTGATGGCGATGAAACGGGTCTGGGTCCGCCGGCGCATCTCGTCCAGCATGTTGCAGTAGCGGTCGACGTTCGCATCGTCCAAGGGCGCGTCGACTTCGTCCAGCACGCAGATCGGGGCCGGATTGGCCAGGAAGACGCCGAAGATCAGGGCGCTGGCGGTCAGGGCCTGCTCGCCGCCGCTCATCAGGCTCATGCTGGCCATGCGCTTGCCGGGCGGGCAGGCGAAGATCTCCAGACCAGCTTCCAGCGGGTCATCGCTCTCGATCAGCTTCAGCTCGGCCTGGCCGCCGCCGAACAGGGCCTGGAAGAGGGTCTGGAAGTTGGCGTTGATGACGTCGAAGGCGGCCAGCAGGCGCTCGCGCCCCTCGGCGTTCAGCTCCTCGATGCCGGCCCGCAGCTTGCCGACCGCGCCTGACAGGTCGGCGCGCTCGACCCGCATGGTCTCCAGGCGGCCGGCATATTCCTGGGCCTCCTCCTCGGCGCGCAGGTTCACCGGGCCGATGGCGTCGCGCTCGCGTTCGAGGGCGAACAGGTGGGCCTCGACCCCGGCGGCGTCCTTCGGCACGGCCACGGCCTCGCCGGCGACGTGGCGGCCCAGTTCCTCGGGCTCCATGCGGGCCTGCTCGCGGATGGCCGAGGCGACCTCGCCGAAGCGCTGGCGGGCGCCGTCCAGGTGGGCGACCAGGGCGGCGCGCTTCTCGCGGGCCTCGCCGGCGGCCTGCTCGGCGGCGCGGGCGGCGCGGTCGTTGTTGAGGCGCAGGGTCTCGGCGGCCTCCAGGGCGTCGCTGGCCTTGGCGCGGCGGGCCTCGGCGGCGCCGAACTCATCCAGCAGGACGAGCAGCTTCTCCTGCAGCGCGGCCGGGGCCTCGCGTGCGCCCTCCAGGGCGGCGGCGGCCTTCACGCGGTCGCCTTCGAGGGACTCGGTGCGCTTGCCGGCGCTCTCAGCGCGCTTGGCCCAGTCGGCGCGGTCGCGCTCCAGGCTTTCGAGGCGACGCTGGCGGCCGGCGCGTTCGCGGGTCTCGACGTCCAGGGCGGTGCGGGCGGCGCTGGCGGCCTCGCGGGCCTGGGCCGAAGCCTGGCGGGCGGCGGCCAACTGCGGCGCCAGATCGCCCGAGGTCTGGGCGGCGGCGTGGGCCTCCTGAGCGCTGACGAGCGCCGCGTCGGACTCGAGCTTCTCGGCCTCGAAGCGGGCGATCGTGTCGTCCAGCGACTGAGCGCGGGCGGCGCGCATGGCCTGCTCGCGCTCGAACTTGGCCACGGCCTCGCGGGCGCCGTTCAGCAGGCGCTCGGCGTCGGGCGGGCCTCGGCGCTTGTCGCGCAAGCTGTCTTCGACGGCGCGCATCTTGTCGGCGGCGGTCTTCAGGGCGGCGGCGGTGGCCTCGGCGCGCGGGGCCATGATGTCGATCTCGGCCTCGACCTCGGCCAGGCGGGTGCGCTGCTCCAGACGCACGGCGGCGGGCTTGGGCGCATCGGCGCGGGCCACGAAGCCGTCCCAACGCCACAGGTCGCCTTCCTTGGAGACGAGGCGCATGCCGGGCTTCAGCGCGGCTTGCAGCCGGTCGCCATCGGGGCGGGCCACGACGGCTACGTGCGAGAGGCGGGCGGCCAGGGCGGGCGGGGCCTTTACGAGCGGGGCCAGCGGCTCGGCGCCCTCCGGCCAGGTCGGAGCGGGGGCCTCGGCGCCGCCCCAGTAGGACGGGGCCTTGGCGTCCAGCGCGGCGTCCAAATCGTCGCCCAAGGCGGCGGCCAGGGCGGCGCCATAGCCCTTGTCGGGCGCGACGCTGTCCAGGGCCGGGGCGTGGCCGCTCTTGCTGCGCGGGGCGGTCAGTTGGGCCAGGCCTCGGGCCTCGGTGCGCAGGCGACCCAGCTGGTCCTCGACATTGCGGGCCAGCTGACGGGCCTGGGCCTCCTGCTCGGCGGCCTTCACGCGTTCGTTTTCGGCCTCCTCCAGCGCCGCGCGGGCGGCGGCCAGGGCGGTCTCGGCATTGGTGAAGCGCTGGCGGGCGTCGGCGGCGGCCGGGTCGATCTCGGGACCGACGGCGGCGCGCTCGGCCTTGGCCTGGTCGAGGGCGCGGTTGGTTCGGTTGGCGCGGCCCTCGGCCTCCGAGAGGCGGGACGCGGCGGCGCGGAACTGGGCTTCTTCCGCCGCGACCCGGGCGGCCAGTTGCTCCACCTGCGTCTCGGCGGCGGCGCGGGCCTCCTCGGCGGCCTTGGCGGCGGCGGCCAGTTCGGGACCGCGTTCCGGCGCGGCGGCGACCAGGTCGCGGACCTCGGTCAGCTCGGCGTCGATGCGGGCGAGGGCCGTGGCGGCGTCACCCTTGGCCTGGCTCTCACGTGTAAGGTCGTCGTCGATACGCGCCAAGTCGTTCTTCAGGCGATCGAACTCGGCGGCGGCGGCCTCGGCCTCGCGTTCGGCGCGGTCCTTCTGGATGGCCAGCTGACCCAGGATCGCCTGGGCGATGGTCGCCTCTTCGCGTAGGGGCGGCATGGCCGCCTCGGCCTCGGTGATGGCGACCTGAGCGGCGGCGCTGGCGCGGGCGGTCTCCTCGACCAGGCGCGCGGCGTTGGTGGCCTCGCTGGTGGTCCGCTCCAGCGTGTCGCGAGCCTCAGTCCAGCGGGTGTAAAGCACGGCGCCCTGCACGGCCCGGATCTCGGACGACAGGCGCTTGTACTTCTCGGCCTGGCGGGCTTCGCGGCGCAGGCGGTTCAGGGCCGTCTCCAGCTCCCGGGCGACGTCTTCCAGCCGGGCGAGATTGCTCTCGGCGGCGCGCAGGCGCAGCTCGGCCTCGTGGCGGCGGGTGTGCAGCCCCGAGACCCCGGCCGCCTCTTCCAGGATGCGGCGGCGGTTCTGCGGCTTGGCGCCGATCAGCTCGCTGATCTGGCCCTGGCGGACCAGGGCCGGCGAGTTGGCCCCGGTCGAGGCGTCGGCGAACAGCAGCTGGACGTCGCGGGCCCGCACCTCGCGGCCGTTGATCTTGTAGGTCGAGCCCTCGCCGCGATCGATACGGCGGACGACTTCCAGCACCGGATCGTCGTTGAACTGGGCCGGCGCCGTGCGGTCGGTGTTGTCGATGGTCAGGGCGACGTCGGCGTGGTTGCGGGCGGGCCGCGCGCCGCTGCCGGCGAAGATCACGTCGTCCATGCCGCCGGCCCGCATGGCCTTGGCCGAGTTGGCGCCCATCACCCAGCGCAGGGCTTCCAGCAGGTTGGACTTGCCGCAGCCGTTCGGGCCGACGATGCCCGTCAGCCCGGGCTCGATCCGGAACTCGGTCGGCTCGACGAAGGACTTGAAGCCCGAAAGGCGCAGGCGCTGGAACTGCACGCGGCGGTCCCGTCGGTTCCCTTAGCCCTTCGCCGCGGTGGCGAAGGCCTTGGACAGAGCGGCGAAGTCGTTGCCATCGACGCTGGCGCCGTTGACGAAGAAGGTCGGCGTGCCCTCGACGCCGTCATTGACCGCCTTGGCCATGCGGTCGTTGACGGCCTTCAGCGCGGCGGCGTCGTTCAAGGCGTCGCTGAACTGCTTGTCGGTCAGGCCGTACTGCTTGCCGATCGCCTGCAGGCCCTCGAACAGCTTCTCGCTGCGATAGATCTCTTCCTGCTTCTGGAAGATCGTGGTCAGCACGTCGAAATACTTGCCCGGAATCCGGCGGCTCAGGATGAAGCCGGCGGCCGCGAATTCGGGCGGCGGGGTCAGGAACTCGCGGAAGACCAGCCGCACCTTGCCGGTGTCGATGAAGGCCTTGCGGACTTGCGGCTGGATCGTCGTCCACCAGTGGGCGCAGTGCGGGCAGCTGGCCGAGGCGTAGACCACCAGCTGCACGGGCGCCTTGGGCGAGCCCAGCACCATGTCGCCCGGCGCGGGCGGCAGCGGCGCGGCGCGCGCGGACGAAGCCACGGCCGTGACGGCCAGGCCGGAAACGATCAGCGCGCGCCGGTCGAGGGTCATTACTTCGAGGCTTCCGCGATGGCGGCGTCCAGCTGGGTCAGGCTGACTTCGCCGCCTTCCTCGCTGCCGACCTTCTTGCCGTTGACGATGAAGGTCGGGGTGCCTTCGATCTTGTCGGCCTTCATCAGCTTGTCGATGCGCTCGGCCGACTTGGCGGCGTTGTCGTCGGTCAGGCAGCTGTTGAACTGCTCTTCGCTCATGCCGGCGGCCTGGGCGATGGTCAGCAGCTCGCCGCGGATGTCGCCCGTCTGGAAGATGCGCATCTGGGCGTGATAGATCGCGTCCGTCACCTGGAAGTACTTATCCTTGCCGGCGCAGCGGGCCAGCATGGCGCCGGCGTTGGCCAGGCGCGGCTCGCCGGTCAGGGCTTCGCGGGCCACGTAGTTGACCTTGCCGGTGTCGATGTACTTGGCCTTGAAGGACGGGAAGACTTCCTCGTTCCACTTGGCGCAGTGCGGGCAGGCGACCGAGGCGTACTCGACCACGGTGACCTTGGCGGCCGCGTTGCCCAGGGTCATGTCGTCGGCCGTGACCTTCGTACCCTTGGGACCGCAGGCGGCCAGAGCGCCCAGCGAGGCGGTGAGGGCGACGGCGGTCAGGAGCCGGCGGGTCAGCGGACGCATGTTCGATCTTCCTTGGCAGTAGAGCGGGGCGGCGGAACGGCGAAGTTAAGCGCGATTCTTAGGCCCCCAAAAAGGCGGCGGCAAAAGGGCGCGGACAAGGCCCGAGCAACAGCGCGAACGCGGCGAGGTTGTCAATTGGCTCGTCGCCTTACGGATGCTCGCGCAGCACGCCCCGGCCCAGTTTCAGCAGGGCGTCCTTGAGGCCGCCGTCGGGCTGCTCGGCCAGGCTGTCGGTGAGCTGCTTCTCCAGCGCCGCGTCCAGGGGCGGCTTGCGGCGCGGACGCTGGGCGGCCGGCGCGGCGGGCGCCTTCACGGGGCCCTGGACGATGCGCAGGCGGGTGACCACGCCCTTGCCCAGCAGCATGTCGAGGCGGGCGGTGATCTGCGGGGCCTGATGCTGGATCAGCGAGGCCACGGGGCCGTCGACGCGCAGCTCCAGCGCGCCGCCCTCGCCGTTGCGGCCCTTGATGATGCGGACGGGCTCGGTGCGACGCGCCAGGGTGTCGCCGACGATCTCGCGCCAGCGGGCCTGCAAGGCGGCGGGACCCTTGCCGAAGCGCTCTTCCAGCGACTTGAGCAGCGGCGCCAGGTTTTTGCTGGCGGGCGGCGGCGGACGGCGCTGCGGGCGCGTACGCTTGGCGCGCAGGATCGCGAGGGCTTCTTCCGCGGTTGGCAGGGGGCGGCGCATGCGAGGAAACTAGCATGTTAGCTTCGGTTCGCGGTAGGCGAGGGGCAATGAATAACCGCGACGCGATCCGATCGGCCCTGCTGGCCTGGTACGACGCTCAGGCCAGGACCCTGGCCTGGCGCGTTTCGCCCGCCGACCGCCGCGCCGGCGTGCGGGGTGACCCCTACCGCGTCTGGCTGTCGGAGGTGATGCTGCAGCAGACCACCGTGCCGCACGCCACGCCGTACTTCCTGGGCTTCACCGAGCGCTGGCCGACCGTCTCGGACCTGGCGGCGGTCGAGGACGGCGACCTGATGGCCGCCTGGGCGGGGCTTGGCTACTACGCCCGGGCCCGTAACTTGCTGGCTTGCGCCCGCGCGGTCGCGGGTGAGCACGGGGGCGTCTTCCCGGACACCGAGGAAGCCCTACGCGCCCTGCCGGGCGTCGGAGCCTATACCGCCGCCGCCGTGGCCGCGATCGCCTTCGACCGCGCCGCCAATGTCGTCGATGGCAATGTCGAGCGGGTGATGTCGCGCCTGTTCGCCGTCGAGGCGCCGATGCCCGACAGCAAGCCGGAGCTGAAGGCCCTGGCCGGCGAGCTCGTCACCGACGACCGCCCCGGCGACTGGGCGCAGGCGTTGATGGACCTGGGCGCCACGGTCTGCAAGCCGAAGGCCCCGCTGTGCGACCGCTGCCCGATCTCGACGTGGTGCGTGGCGTTCAAGGGCGGCGCGCCGGAGACCTATCCCCGCAAGACCAAGAAGGCCGATCGCCCTCGCCGTCATGGCGTGGCCTATGTGCTGACGCGCGGCGATGAGGTCGCCCTGGTCCGCCGTCCGCCCAAGGGCCTGCTGGGCGGCATGCTGGGCCTGCCGACCAGCGACTGGCGCGCGACCCCGTTCTCCGACGCCGAAGCGATCGCCGCCGCGCCGGCGCCCGGCGCCTGGCGCGACTTCGGCGCTGTCGAGCACGTGTTCACCCACTTCTCCCTGACGCTGCGGGTGTTCGCCGCGCAGGGCGCGAACGCCGGCGACTTCGTCTGGACCCCGCGCGAGGGTTTGGGCGCTCTGCCCAGCGTATTCCTGAAGGCCGCGCTCGCGGCCGAGCGGCTGATCTGAGGACCGACATGCCCAGCATCCACCACGTCGCCGTCATCTGCTCGGACTACGACCGGTCCCGGCGCTTCTATGCCGAGGTGCTGGGCTTTCCGGTGATCCGCGAGGTCTTCCGCGAGGCGCGCCAGTCCTGGAAGTGCGACCTGGACGCCGGCAACGCCCAGATCGAGCTGTTCTCGTTCCCCTCGCCGCCGCCGCGTCCCAGCTATCCCGAGGCCTGCGGCCTGCGCCACCTGGCCTTCGCCACGCCGGACCTGGAGGCCGAGGTCACGCGGCTGACGGCGCTGGGGGTCGTCTGCGAACCCGTGCGGATCGACGAATACACCGACCGCAAGTTCACCTTCTTCACCGACCCAGACGGCCTGCCGCTGGAGCTCTACGAGGTCTAGTGGGCCGCGCTGATGAGCGGACTGCGTGGAGTTCCGCTAAGGGTGGGAAGCGGACCTAACTCGCGTCCGCGAAAAGGATCAGATTTCCGTCTGGATCACCGCTCTCGAACGGTTTTCCGATCGCGTTTAACCCGGCGGAACAATCTGGAACAAATAGCGAACATATGCGTCCGATTCAGACGCAGCAAAACTTTAGATTGTTCAAGCGGGAGGAGAGAGGCGGGAAGAAATCCCGCAATCGCTCAGTTCGCGACTTTCACTAAATATATTGCATCGAGGGCATTATGACTGAAGTTTCAGGTGTTGTTGTCACCGGCTCGAGGCCTTTTTCGACCTCCGGCGGCTGGTATTACGATGGATATATGCCGGGCACTTATCACGGGAACTCCTATTGGGACGTGCCGGGTGGGCCGTTCGGCGAGTCTCCTGAAAGCTCGGCCGAAAGGATTTTCGATGCCTATGTCCTGGGTCAACGCCATGGCAAGCTGATCTCCACGGCTCAAAACGGCGACCAGCTGTATGAGACTTTCGCCGATGATGGGACGTGGACGGGTTTTCTCGTTGTTGGCCACCGTGCGGGTAGCGATCCTTACGGCTATCCCCTAGCGAGCGAATGGGGCGCTCCGGCGCCCGAGTTCGGATCCGGTCCCTGGACCCAGGAATACGGTCTTCGGGACATGACCAACTGGGTGACGGGTGCGCCGACCACCCTGACCGTCGAAGCTGACCCGAACCGCAATCTGGTTCAGGCCATCCGCGACCGCGTCTTCGCCTGCTACACGTACGGAATCCCCATCGGCGCCCAGACCGGGGCCTGCGTCGTCGCCAATGGCCATGTCTACCGCGTGTTCGGCGCCGGCACACCGGGGTCGGGCAACAGTATTGGCTTCACGTTCCAGCAGGCCGATGACTACGTTGCCGGCAACAGCGTCAGCATCGTCGGACCGGATTTCGTCGGTATGGGCGTGGCAGCGACGGGACAGGTCGCTGTGATCTTCGGCACGCCGGGGGTGTCCGCGTCGAACGGTGCGCCGATGAACGACACCTTCACTCAGCTGAAGGCTTTCGCCGACGCTTTCGCGGACGCGTTCGCCAACCACATCCACGAGTACCCGAACTTCAACCCGTTCGGGCCTTGGTAGTCTAGTCGAAGGAAAGGGACCGGGTGCGAAACGCCATTGTTTCAGCGCTGATTTTACTACTCCCGACATTTGAGGGAGCGTGCTCGGTCCCGTCGTCAAGCGCGGTCTACCTGCGTGGTGACATCAACACCGCCAAGGTCGAGGCCGCGCTTGGCCTCCTGCGCCGCCAACCTGGCGAGCTCGTCGTCACGAGCGCGGGGGGCGATCCCGTCGCGGCGATGGTGTTGGGTCGAGGGCTTCGCACGCTTGGCTCGACCCTAACCGTGCGCGACTACTGCCTGTCGGCCTGCGCGACCTATGTGCTGGCCGCCGCCAAGGAAACCCGGATCGAAAAGGGCGCGCTCGTCGGATACCATCACACCGACACCGCGATCCTGGATGTCCTGGAGACGCATCTGGTGAACCCCGCGCCGCTCAAGGCGCGATCCGACGCGGAACTGGCCTTCATGCGCGAGATGGGATCTTCCCCTGAGCTACTCTGGGCGCCTTTGGCCGCCATGGGACCGATCTGTTATGATGTCTTCGTGCCTTCGACAGGTCAGAGCTACAACGGCGCCGTGCGCACGAGGGATAACCTCTATGTTCCCAGCGCCGGGCGACTACGCCGGCTGGGCCTGAAGGTCAGCGGCGAGAACGTTCTTGACGACGCTGGGTTAGCGACGTGGGTCCGTCGTCACGGCCGCGCGGACGCTATTCCGAGGGTTGTCTTCGCGGGTGTCGCGGACCGATCAGATCCAGACCAGAACAATCAGCGTCTCGCTTCGACGCCCGCCTGCGGAGCCCCTGTTCAGTGAGCTTACAACACAAGCGGATCGCGACCCTGGTGCTGGCGATCGTGGGCGGCGCCTTCCTTCTGTTGTCACCGGCGTGGCCGCCGGGCGGCCTGATCGGCGCGGCGCTCGTGTTGGCGGCGGTCTTGTGGGCAAACGCCTTACAATGTCCTCGGTGTCGATCGCCCGCGCTCAGTCGCGCGATCAACGGAGATGCTACAAATCCGATCTGCGTCCGCTGCCAGTATGACTTTCGAGACGCCTGACCACGGCATGAGCGTCCGCAACGGGTCGCAAGCCGGCCTCCAGCCTTTCGGCAGTGGCCGGTACGAGCGCCAAGCCTACGCGGCCTAGTTCATCCCCGCGCGGACCTGGGCTCGCAGCACGTCGATGGGGGCCAGGCCCGCGTCGGTCTTGAAGTGCCAGTAGGTCCAGCCGTTACAGGCCGGAGCCGACTGCACCAAGGCGCCGATCTTGTGGATCGAGCCCGACAGGTCGCCGACCGTGATCGAACCGTCCGGGCGGACCTTGGCGGCGTGGTTGCCCTTGCTGCAGTACAGCGTGTCGCCCGGCGACAGCAGGCCGCTTTCGACGATGGTGCCGAACGGCACGCGCGGCTCCGAACGCTTGCTGCCCATGACGTCCAGGTCTTCCGGCGCGATCGGCACGACCTTGGCGATGCGGGCCTTGGCGTGTTCGAGATATTCGGCCTCGCGCTCGATGCCGATGAACTTGCGGCCCAGGCGCTTGGCGGCCGCGCCGGTGGTGCCGACGCCGAAGAACGGATCCAGGATCACGTCGCCCGGCTTGGTCGTCGACAGGATGACGCGATAGAGCAGGGCTTCCGGCTTCTGGGTCGGGTGGGCCTTGTTACCGTCGGCGCCCTTGATGCGCTCCTCGCCGGTGCACAGCGGGATGGTCCAGTCCGAGCGCATCTGCACCTCGTCATTGGCCATCTTCAGGGCGTCGTAGTTGAACGTGTAGCGCTTGGCGTTCTGGCTTTTGGACGCCCAGATCAGGGTCTCGTGGGCGTTGGCGAAGCGGGTGCCCTTGAAGTTGGGCATCGGGTTGGACTTGCGCCAGACGATGTCGTTGAGGATCCAGAAGCCCAGGTCCTGCACGGCCACGCCGACGCGGAAGATGTTGTGATAGCTGCCGATCACCCAGATCGCGCCGTCGTCCTTCAGAACGCGGCGGGCGGCCTTCAGCCATTCGCGGGTGAACTTGTCGTAGGCGGCGAAGCTCTCGAACTGGTCCCAGTGGTCGTCGACCGCGTCGACCTTGGAATTGTCGGGACGCAGCAGGTCGCCGCCCAGTTGAAGATTGTAGGGCGGATCGGCGAAGATCAGGTCGACCGACTTCTCCGGCAGGGCGTTCATCTGCTCGATGCAGTCGCCCAGGATGATGGTTTCCGGCCCGAACTTCATGGTCCCGTTCCTTTAGAAAGCGAACGGAATCATGAGTCTTGCTGGTAAATGCGAGGTGAGCAGACGTGGTTAGCGGCGCGTTAACTCTACCCGGGAGCGCCTATTTGAGTCTGATCAGACTCAAAACTTGTGGACGATCAAACGTCTAGCGCTTCGTCGGCGCCCAGGCGGCCCGCCAGCGCGGCCTTTACCGGGGCCCAGCCCAGACGGTGGATCGGCGAAGGGCCAAGCTTGCGCAGGCCCTCGACGTGGATCGGGGCGTGATAGCCCTTGTGGCCGGCGAAGCCGTAGCCGGGGTAGAGCGCGTCCATCTCGACCATGATCCGGTCGCGGGCTTCCTTGGCCAGGATCGAGGCCGCGGCGATCGAGCACGACAGGCTGTCGCCCTTGATCACGGTCCTGACCTCGCAAGGCAGCGGGAAGCGGTAGTTGCCGTCCACCAGCGCCACGGCCGGCGTCACGGACAGACCCTCGACCGCCCGCCGCATGGCCAGGCCGGCGGCGTGCAGGATGTTGAGCTGCGCGATCTCCTCGATCGAGGCCATACCCACGCACCAGGCGATGGCGACGGCCTTGATCTCCTCCTCCAGGCCCGCGCGGGCCTTGGCCGAGAGTTTCTTGGAGTCGTTGAGGCCCTTGGGGATGCGGTCGGGATCCAGGATCACCGCCCCGGCGCTGACCGGCCCGGCCCAGGGGCCGCGCCCAGCCTCGTCCACGCCACAGACAGGGCCCTGTCCGCAGGCCAGTTCCAGCGACATGTCGGGTCCGGTGCGCATGGCGCGGTGTTTAAGCGCGTTCGGTCGGGCGGAAAAGGAGTTTACGAGCGTAATAATATGTCTTGACGGCGCGGCGATGTGTCGCTCACGTGATTACGGGTGTAATTCCGAGGGGCGACATGGACTATCGGCGCGATATCGACGGCCTGCGGGCGGTGGCCGTGGCGGCCATCGTCATCCACCACGCCTTTCCGGGCCTGCTGCCGGGCGGCTTCGTCGGGGTGGACGTGTTCTTCGTCATCTCGGGCTTCCTGATCACGCGGCTGATCGCCCAGGCGCGGGACGAGGGGACCTTCTCGTGGGGCGGCTTCTACCTGCGGCGAGCCCGGCGGATCATCCCGGCCTATCTGCTGGCGGTGCTGGTCACGGCGGCCCTGGCGGCGGTGATCGAGATGCCGCGCCTGCTGGCCATGACCGGCGCGGCGACGGCGGCCTCGGGATTGTTCCTCACCAACATCCTCTTCACGCAGACCGCCGGCTATTTCGCGCCCGGGGCCCAGCAGAACCCGCTGCTGCACCTGTGGTCGCTGGGCGTCGAGGAGCAGTTCTACCTGGTCTGGCCGGCGCTGATCGCGCTGTTGTCCTGGAAGCGCCTGCGCGGTCGGCGGGCCACGCTGGCGGTGGTCCTTCTGCTGGGCTCGTTGGTGCTTGCCCAGGTCACGGTCACCAGCAACTGGGCCTTCTTCGGCCTGCCGATGCGGGCCTGGGAGTTCCTGGCCGGCGGGGTCCTGGCGCTGGGTCTCGTCAAGCCGCCGGGCGACCGGACCACGGCCAATCTGGTCGGCGTCGTCGGCGGACTGATGATCGCCGGCAGCCTGGCGCTGCTGAACGAGACCAGCGCCTTTCCCGGGCTGTCGGCGGTTCCGGTGTGCCTGGGGACGGCGCTGTTGATCTGGGCAGGCATGGGTTCGGCGCCGGGCCTGGCCGTGCTGCGCCTGGCGCCGGTCGTCGGCCTGGGGCGGATCTCCTACTCGCTGTACCTCTGGCACTGGCCGCTGCTGGTTCTGGCGGCCGACGTCGCCCAGCAGCCGCTGACGACGCTCCAGCGCCTGGGCCTGGTTGGCCTGGCGCTGGTGCTGGCGATCCTCACCTGGCGGTTCGTCGAGCAACCCTTCCGATACGGACCGGTCGAGAAACCCTGGCGACGATTGGGCGTGCGCCTGCTGCCGTTGCTGGTCCCGATCGCCGTGGGCGCGCTGCTGTTCTTCACCCACGGGCTGCCGCAGCGCCTGTCGCCCGCCGCCAAGGCCCTGGCCGACCTTGAGGAGACCGACGTCAATCCGGCCCGCAAGGCCTGTTTCGAGAAGGCCAGGACGGCCAAGCCCGAGGACTGCCGGTTCAATGTGGGGGCCGGCGGCTTGCCCGCCACCGAGGGCGACGACGTCCTGGTCTGGGGCGACTCCCACGCCGACGCCCTGACCCCCGGCGTGGTCCATTGGGCCGCGGCCCGGCTGTGGAGCGTCCGCGAGGTCGCGCGCGGCGGCTGCCCGCCGCTGGTCGGCGTCACGGTCAAGACCATGTACCGCTTCAAGCTGGAGTGCGAGGCCGCCGCCGATCAGGCCATGGCGCTGATCGCCTCGGACCGGAAGCTGAAGCTGGTCGTGCTGATGGGCCGCTGGCCGCTCTATCGCGACGCTCCGCCGTTCTACGACGTCAACTCGCCTCGGGTGACCATGGAGGTCGCGGGCCGGCCCGGGAAGCGGCAGCGGCTATCGACCGCCCTGAACGCGACGCTGGACGCCATCCGGCGGCGTAATCCCGACGTCCGGGTGATCGTGGTCGGGCCGTTCCCGGAGCTGACCCTGGGCGCGCCCGAGTGCCTGGGCCAGTCGGCCCAGCTGGGCCTGGATCCCGCGCGCTGCGCGAGCGTGGACGCCAGCCTGCCCTTGGCCCGGGCTCTTCCGGCCGAGGACGCGATCCGCGCCGCCATCCAGGATCGCGCGGGCGTGACGGCTGCGTTCCCGTCCCAATCCCTGTGCCGTGGCGGACGGTGCCTGGCGATGGAGGACGGCCGCCCGATCTATTTCGATGACGACCACCTCGGCGATTGGGGCGCCCGCCGCTTGGTTTCGCCCTGGCTGGACGTGGCATGGACACGCTTGGTGAATCCGAACTCTCCCCTTCTATTAGAGGGGCCATGACCTTCAAGCCGATCCTCGCCGCCCTTGCTTTGCTGTTCGCCGCCGCGCCGGTTCATGCCCAGGAAACCTGGAAGCTGGTCTGGTCCGACGAATTCGACGGCGACCGGCTGGACGACACCAAATGGACCTACGCCGCCGACTGCGGCGGGGGCGGCAATGATGAGCGGCAGTGCTATGCGGTCAGTCCGGACACCGTCTCGGTCGGGGGCGGCGTGCTGAAGCTGAGCACCATCAAGCGCAGGACCGAGGGCCTGGCCAATCCGTGGGCCGGCCCGACGGGACCGATGAAGACCGGCGACTACGCCTCGGGCAAGATCCTGACCAAGGGCAAGGCCTCGTGGCGCTACGGCCGCATCGAGGCCCGCGCCCGCGTCCCCGGCGGTCAGGGCGTCTGGCCGGCGATCTGGATGATGCCTGAGCACGAAAGCTACGGTGGCTGGCCCCGCTCGGGCGAGATCGACATCCTGGAGACCGTCAATCTCGGCGCGCCCTGCCCGACCTGCGAGGGCGGCAAGGAGAACCGCGTCTTCGGCACCATCCATTTCGCGGGCGACGCCAACGGGGGTCACAAGCAGGCCAGCACGGGAACGCCAATGCCCGCCTCCTCCGACGGCTTCCACGTCTACGCCGTCGAGTGGTCGCCGGAAGCCATCGTCTGGTTCGTCGACGGCCAGCGCTACGCCGAGGCCAAGGCCGCCGACTGGAAGCGCGACGACCGCGATGCCGCCGCCACGCCATTCGACCAGCCCTTCCACCTGATCCTCAACCTGGCCTTCGGCGGTCGCTGGCCCGAAGGCGCCAACGCCAAGGGCGTCGACGAGACCGCCCTGCCGGCGACCATGGAAGTCGACTGGGTCCGGGTCAGCCAGAAGCCCTAGCGCGCCTCCAGCGGCCTATCCCGCCAGGCCGAGGCCCATTTCGACGGCTTGGGGCCCATCACGAAGGCCAGGTCGCCGCCGGCCAGGATCTGATCGTGGGTGATCACCGGCGCGTCCAGGCGCTTGCCGTTCAGGGTGGCCGACTGGATGTAGACATTGGTGTCGCTGTTACCCTTCGCGCTCACCGTGAAACGCTTGCCGCTAGGCATGTTCAGGGCGGCCTTCTCGAACAGCGGGCTGCCGATCATGTAGGTCTTCGACACCGGATTGACCGGATAGAAGCCGAGCGCCGCGAACACGTACCAGGCCGACATCTGGCCGCAGTCCTCGTTGCCCAGGATGCCGACCGGCGTGTCGGCATAGGCGGCCTTGGCGATCTCGCGCACCTTGGCCTGGGATTTCCACGGCTGGCCGCCGAAGTCGTAGAGATAGCTGTAGTGGTGACTGGGCTCGTTGTCGTGGCGGTTGTGGCCGCCGGCGAAGTGCTCGTCGAGCTTGGCGTTGAAGGCCGCCTCGCCGCCCAGCAGCGCCATGGTCCCCGGAATGTCGTGCAGGGCCGCGAACAGGTAGACCCACTGGTCGCCTTCGGTCCAACCCTCGCTCGGCGAAGCCCAGCTGCCGTCCAGGTTCCGAGCCTGCATGAAGCCGCGCGCCGGGTTGAACAGGGTCTTGTAGGTCAGCGAGCGGGCCAGGAATTTCTTGTAGCCCGCCGTGTCGCCGGCCGCCCTGGCGACCAGGGCGACGGCGTAGTCGTCATAGGCCTCCTCCAGGGTGCTCGACGCGGATTCCGAGATCTTGTCGGCCGGGATGTAGCCAAGCTTGCTGGACCAGGTCAGGCCCGCGCGGGCCTCGTAGGGGACCCCCGCCTCGCGGTCGTACCAGCGGCGGGTCGTGTCGCCCTCCGGCGGGACCGTGGCGTCCTTGAGCACCGCCTCATGGGCCAGCTTCAGGTCGAAGCCCTTGAAGCCCTTGGTCACGGCCTCGGCCACCAGGCTGTCGGCGTGGGTGCCGATCATGATGTTGGTATAGGAGGGGTTGGGCCATTTCGGCATGAACCCGCCCTCCTGGTAGTTCTGCAGCAGGGCCTGGACCATGCCGTCGACCCGCTCGGGGGCCAGCAAGGTCAGCAGGCTGTTCTGGGCGCGGTAGGTGTCCCAGATCGAAAAGGCCGTGTAGCTGGTCCCCTCATGCACCTTGTCGTCGAAGGCGCTGTAGTAGTGGCCCTGTTCCGAGAAGAGCTTGGGATAGAGCAGCGCGTGCCACAGACCGGTGTAGAGGATGCGCCGCTGGTCGTCGGGCGCGCCCTCGACCGTGACTTGGCTCAGCTTGGCGTTCCAGGCCGCCTTCAACGTCGCGACCGTGCCCTCGAAGTCCCACTTGGGCAGCTCGGCGTCGAGATTGGCGCGGGCCTGCTCCAGGCTGATGAACGAGGTCCCGACCTGGGCCTCGACCACGGTGTCGTCGCCATCGTCGAAACGGGCGAAGGCCCCGACATTGTCGCCCTCGATCTCGCTGCCCGGGGCCGATAGCGGACCCTGATAGACGCCGCCGTCCGACATCGGGCGGCGGAAGCGGACGACGAACCAGCCCTTGAAGTTCGGCAGCTTGATGGTGCTCAGGTGGGCATCCATCCGGTCGGGATTGTAGCCGACGATCTCGCCCCTGGCGGCGTCGACCTTGATCCAGCCGCGCGTCCCCGCCCGCGTCGCCTCGACCAGCACCGAGCGCTTGGTCCCGGCCGGGAAGGTGAAGCGCAGATAGCCCGCATGGTCGGTGGCGGTCATCTCGGCGTGGATGCGCTTGCCGTCGGGGCCCATGCGCACCGAGTAATAGTAGGGCGTGGTCTTCTCGTCGGCGTGGCTGAAGCGCAGGCGGCGGTATTCGGGACTGGGCTGCAGCCCGCCCATCTCCGGCATCAGGGTGACGTAGCCGTAGTCGCCCATCCACACGGCCGGCTGGTGGGTGCCGATGAAGCCAGTGATCCACTGGTCCTCATAGGCGTAGGAGCTGACGCTGATCCGGTTCTGGCGGGTCTGGGGCGTCCAGTTGGTCATGCCGAACGGCGTGCCGACCAGCGGCATGGTCCCGCCGTACTCGGCCCCGGCCTCGGTGCCGCCCGTGCCGATGTAGGGATTGACCCAGTCCACCGGCTCGCGGGTCTGGGCCGTCGCGGCCCCAGCCAGGAGCAGCAGGCTCGTCGCCATCCAGCCCATGGCCCATCGGCCGGCCTTGCTTGCCATGTTTTCCGCCCTCTGATGCCGCTCTGCGCGACCTTTGAGCGATTAATATGATAAAATGCCTGGGCGCCAACCCTTGTCATCCCGGAAGCCTCGTAGAGGCTGTCCGGGACCCAGGGGCAACCGCACTACGCCGGCCCCTGGGTCCCGGCTCTCCGCTTCGCTGCGGCCGGGATGACAAGCGTTGGGGTGCGGCTTCGTTCTGCTTGGGTCCCCGCTTTCGCGGGGATGAGCGGGGGAGGGTTAGGCCCGCTTGGCCATCGCCTTGCATTCCTCATGGCGGAAGCAGGTGGTCAGGTGGTCGTTGACGAGGCCCGTGGCCTGCATGAAGGCGTAGACGATAACCGGGCCGACGAACTTGAAGCCCTTGGCTTTCAGGACCTTGGACATCTCGACCGCCAGCGGCGTCTGGGCCGGGACCTGGCCGGCCTGCCACTGGTTCTGGATCGGCGCGCCGCCGACCATGCCCCACAGCAATTGGCCCAGGTCCTCGCCGCGCTCGCGCATGTCCAGATAGATCCGCGCGCCCGAGATCGCCGCGTCGATCTTGCCGTTCGAGCGGATGATGCCGGCGTCGGCCATCAGCCGGGCGCGATCGGTCTCGTCGAAGCGGGCGACCTTCTCCGGATCGAAGCCGGCGAAGGCTTCGCGGAAAGCCTCGCGCTTCTTCAGGATGGTGATCCACGACAGGCCGGCCTGGAAGCCGTCCAGCACCAGCTTCTCCCACAGGGCGCGGCTGTCCCACTCGGGCACGCCCCATTCATGGTCGTGATAGGCCTCGTAGAACGGGTTTCCGTTCATGCCATACCAGGTGCAGCGGGTCGGTTCGGTCATGCGGCGAAGCTGGCAGAAAGATCGCGAGCTGGCCAGAACTTTTCGGGAACATGCGCGACGAGCGACCGGATCGGCGATCTCGTGCGTTTGAGGCTGCAGAGGGAACACACCACGGAGGAGACGCCGATGAAGCGCCTCAAGACTCTCGTCATGTTGGCTCTGGCCACAACGGCGATGACCGCCACGCCGGTCTTCGCCCAGCGCCACCACGATCGCGACGACAACCCGCCCGGCCCGCGCGGCGGTCCCGGCACCAACTGGGAGAACCCGCCCGGCTGGCGCGGCGGTCCGGGCGCCTCGCCCGACCGGCGCTACTATCGCTGGAAGGGGCAGCGGGTCGAGTTCCGCTATCGCAACGGCTACTACTACAACCGCGCCTACGGCTATTATCACCCGCGCTTCGGCTGGTGGAATCCGCGCGCCAAGTGCTGGTTCGACAACGACAACAACCCGCCCGGTCCGCGCGGCGGTCCCGGCACCAACTGGGAAAACCCGCCCGGCTGGCGCGGGGGTCCCGGCGCTTCGCCGGATCGCTACGGCAGCTGCCGCTAGGCGTCAGCTAGACGAGCCAGGCCGGCCGGTCGACCGCGACCGGCCGGCCTTCGACTGTCAGGTCCGCGCCTTCGATGCGGTCCAGGCGCAGCAGGGCCATGGCTCTGCCGTCACGGCCGCTCAGCACTTCGCCGGCGCGCAATTCGCCCGCCAGCACCTCGGTCCCGAAGGCCGGGGCGGGTCCGTCGAAGGTGATGGGCAGCATGCGGTTCTTGATCGTGCCGCGCCGCTTCATGCGGCTGGTGGTCTCCTGGCCGACGAAACAGCCCTTCTTGAAGTCGATGCCGGCCGTCAGGTCGAAGCCGGCCTCGATCGGATAGGCGGCCTCGCTGCCCCAGTCGGCGGGGCCGGGCACGCCCAGCGCCAGGCGGTGGGCCTCATAGGCGTCCTCGTCGGCGGTGGTCGGACGGTCGTCATAGGCCCGCGCGCCCAGGCCCGGCAGGCGCGGGTCGGCATAGTCGCCCGCCGTATCGCCGCCAAACACCGCCAGCACCGGCCGGTCGCTGGCCTCCAGCGTCACCTTGGCCCGCAGGCGGTACATCGTCAGTCGTTGCAGGATCGCGTCGCGGTGCGTGGCGGCGACGTCGAGCAGGGCGCCATCTTCCATCCCCGCCACGAACAGGTCGTAGAGAAGCTTGCCTTGCGGGGTCAGCAGACCGGCGAAGCGTAGCTCGCCCGGCGCGATCGTCTCGACATCCTGGGTCAGCAGGCCTTGCAGAAAACCGCGCCAGTCCGGGCCGGACACGGCGATGACGGCGCGGGAAGTCAGGCGGGCGACGGCCAAGAGAGGAGGGGGCAGCGTGCTCATGCCAGCGATATAGTCCCGACACGGCGTCGCCGCCACGCTTGGCTGCGCCGCGACGTTCGGTCGCGGGAAGCAGAAAGCTCAACCGTTAACGTGGGATGCGCCGACTCGCCGACTGATCTATGGATAGACCGATGACACAGCGGGCCTTCCCGATTCTCTTCATCACGGCCACCCGCATCGGTGATGCGGTGCTTTCGTCCGGCCTGATCAAAATGCTGGCCGACCAGATCCCCAACGCGCGCTTCACCATCGTCGCCGGCCCGCTGGCCGCGCCGCTGTTCGCGCACGTGCCGGGCCTGGATCGCGTGATCGTCATGGAGAAGGGCAAGGGCAAGGGCCACTGGTTCAAGCTCTGGAACCAGGTGCGCCACAAGAAGTGGAGTCTGATCGTCGACCTGCGCGGCAGCGCCACGGCTCTCTTCCTGCGCCGCGACAAGCGGGCGATCTGGAAGAAGCTGCCCGGCGAGGTCGTGCACAAGGTTGTCGACGCCGCCCGCACCCTGAAGCTGGAAGGCGATCCGCCCGCGCCGCACCTCTACATCACCCCGGACGTCCAGGCCCTGGCCGACGAGCTGCTGGGCCTGAATGGCGAGATGGGGGATGGTCCGATCCTGGCCGTGGGGCCGGCCTCGAACTGGGTCGGCAAGGTCTGGCCGATCGAGCGTTTCACCCAGACGGCGGCCCAGCTGCTGGACAAGGACGGCCCGATGGCCGGCGGTCGCCTGCTGATCCTGGGCGGCCCGGAAGACACCCGCATGGTCGAGGAGCTGCGCATGGCCTCGGCCCGCGGCCGCACCATCGACCTGACGGGCAAGGTCGATCTGCTGACCGCCTATGCCTGCCTGAAGCGGGCGCGGCTGTTCATCGGCAACGATTCCGGCCTGATGCACATCGCCGCCGCGGCCGGCACGCCGACGATCGGCCTGTTCGGGCCTTCGGACGAGCGTCGCTATGGTCCCTGGGGCGACAAGGCCGAGGCCGTGCGCGGCCCGCGCAGCTTCGACCAGTTCCTGGCCGTCGATCCCGACCTGTCGCAGGCCATCCGCCACATGAGCGACCTGCCGGTGGCCACCGTAGTCAAGGCGGCCAAGGCGCTGCTGGCGCGCACCGAGCCGGACGCCGGGGTCTCGCCGCAGGACGCGGTGGTCGAGGCGGCGATCGTCGAGGAAGAGGCGGGGGCCGAGATCGCGCCGACGGCGCCGGAGGCCATCGAGCCGACTGAAACCGCGCCGATCGACGACACCGTCGAGGAAAGCGTGGCCAGCGATAGCGATCGTTAAGGTTGCGCGCCTAGTCTCGCGACATGGCGAGGCTGAACTGGAAACGGATCAAGATCTGGGGCGCCGGGACGTTCCTGGCGTTCGCGACGGCCCATAGCCTGTGGGCTGTCATCGAAGCGCGCAGGACCGGCGTCTATGAAGCCCGCGGCGGTACGGTCCGGCTGGCGGAGCAGCCCGAGCTCTATTGGTACCATGTGCATCAGATGACGGGGTGCTTGATCGTCATATTCGGCTTCGCTGCGCTGATGCTGATCGCCGCGATGCTCGGTCAAACCCGGCTGGAACGTCTGCGGGTATATTTCGAAAAACGCGCCCATGAGCGTCATCAAGGGCGCGGCGCCGATATCGCACGGGATCGCTGACGCAATTCGCGACGAAACGGTTGCCTGTCGGGTGAGGCGGTCCTAGACCCGCTGAAATCCATTCGCAGGAGCCGTCCCATGACCCAGACCTTCGACCTGATCGTGCGTGGGGGCGAGGTGGTGAACCACGCGGGTCGCGGCTTCACCGACATCGGCGTGCGGAACGGCAAGATCGTCGCGATCGGCGACCTGTCCCAGGCCAGCGCCGGCGAGATCTTCGACGCCACCGGCCTGACCGTCCTGCCCGGCGTGATCGACAGCCAGGTCCACTTCCGCGAGCCGGGCCTGGAGTGGAAGGAAGACCTTGAGAGCGGCTCGCGCGGCGCGGCCCTGGGCGGCGTGGTCGCCGTCTTCGAGATGCCCAACACCGAGCCGACGACGACCGACCCGGACGCCCTGGCCGACAAGCTCAACCGCGCCAAGAACCGCATGCACACCGACCATGCCTTCTATGTCGGCGGCACTCACGAGAACGCGACGTTCCTGGGCGAGCTGGAACGCCTGCCGGGTTGCTGCGGCATCAAGGTGTTCATGGGCGCCTCGACCGGCTCGCTGCTGGTGCAGGACGACGAGGGCGTCGAGAATGTGCTGCGCCATGTGAACCGCCGCGCCGCTTTCCACTCCGAGGACGAATACCGCCTGGCCGAGCGCCGCTCCCTGGCCCGTCCCGGCGACTGGACCAGCCACCCCGAGGTGCGCGACGCCCAGGCCGCCCTGCAATCGACCCACCGCCTGGTCCGCATCGCCAAGAACCTGGGCAAGCGCATCCACGTGCTGCACGTGACGACCAAGGAAGAGATCGACTTCCTGGCCCAGAACAAGGACGTCGCCTCGGTCGAGGTCACGCCCCAGCACCTGACCCTGGTCGCGCCCGAGGCCTATGAGCGCCTGAAGGGCTTCGCCCAGATGAACCCGCCGATCCGCTCGGCCGACCACGTGGCCGGCGTCTGGCGCGGCATCGAGGCCGGCATCGCCGACGTGCTGGGTTCCGACCACGCCCCGCACACGCGCGAGGAGAAGGCCCGGCCCTATCCGGCCTCGCCCTCGGGCATGCCGGGCGTCCAGACCCTGGTGCCGGTCATGCTGACCCACGTGGTCGATGGCAAGCTCAGCCTGGAGCGCTTCGTCGACCTGACCAGCCATGGCGTCAACCGCGTGTTCGGCCTGGCCGACAAGGGCCGCCTGGCCGAGGGCTTCGACGCCGACTTCACCATCGTCGACATGAAGGCCCGCAAGGTCATCACCCACGAGCAGATGGCCAACCGCGCCGGCTGGACCCCGTTCGACGGCTTCGAGGCCAAGGCTTGGCCGGTGGCGACGATCGTGCGCGGGATCGTGGTCATGCGGGATGATGAGATCGTCGCGGAAGGCAAGGGCGAGCCGGTGCGGTTCCTGGAGACGCTGGCGCGATAGAGCCCCACCAACATCCGTCTCCCCGGCGAAAGCCGGGGCCCAGATCCCATGGCGCTGGGGATGATTGGATTGGCGCTGAGCTAAAGGAACCCACGCTCACGCTATTCCATCTGGGCCCCGGCTTTCCCCGGGGAAGCGGTGTTGGAGAATTTCCATCCGTCTACGGATCAACCATAGCCGCTCCGCCTCACCGGGCGCCATGTCCAGCGCCCGGTCGTAGGCTTCCATCGCCTCTTCGCGCCGTCCTAGCCGCGCGAGCAAGTCCGCCCGCACCGCATGAAACGGCTGGAAATCATCCAGCCGAGCGGCGTCCAGCGCCTCGATCTCGGCGAGCGCCGCCGTCGGCCCGGCGACTTCCGCCAGGACCACGGCGCGGTTGATCCGCACGAACGGGTCTTCGCGCCAGGCCAGCAGCAGGTCGTACAGCGCCAGGGCCGCCGACCACGGCGGCGGCTCGGCCAGCGAGCGGCGCACGCACCAGACGCCGTGCAGCGCCGCCCGCAACTGGCGCGGACCCGAGCGGTTCAGCCGCGCGGCCGACCGCAGCAGCGCTTCCCCCTCGCGGATCAGCGCACGGTTCCACAGCGCGGGGTCCTGCTCCGACAGCGGGATCATCGCGCCCTCGGCGTCCAGTCGCGCCGGCCGCCGCGCCTCGGCGAAGCGGACAAGGGCGGCGAAGGCCAGGCACTCGGGCTCGTCCGGCGCCAGCTCGACCAGCACCGCCGTCAGGTCCAGCATCTCGCGGGCATAGCCGGCATGCTGCCCGGTCCCGGCGGCGTCCTCGTGGGCGCGGGCATAGGCCACTTCCAGGGTCGAGAGCACCGCCGCCAGCCGTTCGGGCCAGGCCTCGGGGCCGGGGACCTCGAACGACACGCCGGCCTGGGCGATCTTCTTCTTGGCGCGGGTCAGGCGCTGGAACATGGCCGGCTCGGCGACCAGGAAGGCGCGGGCGATCTCCTGCACGGTCAGGCCGCAGACCAGCCGCAAGGTCAGGGCCGCGCGGGCCTCGGGCGCGACGGCCGGATGGCAGCAGACGAAGATCAGCCGCAGCCGCTCGTCCGGGATCAGGCGCGTGTCGGAGGCCATGATCTCCTCCGCCGAGGCCTCTGGTTCGGGCGCGTCGAGCGTCGTGTTTCGTCTAATGCTCTGTCTACGGATAATATCCAGCGCGCATCGCCGCGCCGTGGCGTAGAGCCAGGCCGCGCCGTCCAGCGGCGGGGCGTCCGGCCATACGGCGGCGGCCCGCGCGCAGGCCTCGGCATAGGCCTCCTCGGCCAGGTCCAGGTCGCGGAAGGTCGCGGCCAGGGCGGCGACGATCCGCCCCCCGGCCACCCGCGCGGTCTGGTCGAGGGTCTTCAACGGTCCCCTAGCAGTCGGTCGTGGGGCGCACCTCCACCGAGCCGTCGCCGGCCAGCGGGATGCGCTTGGCCACGGCCATGGCCGCGTCCAGGTCCGGAACCTCGATGATGTAGAAGCCGCCCAGCTGCTCGCGGGCCTCGGCCAGCGGGCCATCGTGCAGGCTGTACTGGCCGCCAGTCTTGCGCAGGGTGGTGGCCGTGTCGGTGCTGTTCAGGCCTGAACCGCCGCGCAGGATGCCTTCTTCCTCCATAGCCTTGGCCAGGGCGACGTGGGCGGTGATGATCTCCTCCAGCGCCCGGCCGTTGTCGCGGCGATAGAGCTCTTCGTTCTCGTAGATTAGCAGGGCGTATTGCATCATTCGTCTCCCATGAGCGCGCGGCCATCGCGACGCTTCGACCTGAGAGACGCGCCGGCTCGCGCGGATTCGACAGGTCTTGGAAAAAATGTCGAGGGGGGCGCATAACGTTGGTCATGGACGGATCAGCCCCCAACACCGCCCCCTTCCGCGACGCCCGCTACGCGCCCCGCGCGCTGGAGGTCGAGCGTCATGGGGAGACGCTGATCCTGCGCAATCCGATGCCCTATTCGGACGCGGTGCGGACCACCACGGAGCCCCTGGCCCGCTGGGCCGCCGAGGCGCCTGATCGCGTGTGGCTGGCGGAACGCGATGGCGAAGGCTGGCGGACGGTCACCTATTCGCTAGCCGCCAAGCAGGTCGGCGCCCTGGCTACCGGTCTGTATGAGCAGGGACTCATGCTTGGCCAACCGCTGCTGATCTTGGCGCGCAATGGCATCGACCATGCGCTGATCTCCTATGCAGCCATGAGTATTGGCGCGCCGATTACGCCTGTCTCGCCGCAGTATGGCTTGAAGGGGGCGAACCTCTCGCGGCTTGAGGCTATTGCTCGGCATCTCAGGCCATCGCTAATCTACGTCGACGACGCCGAAGATTTCGCCGAAGCTTTGGCCGCGCCGTTTTTCGAGGGGATTTCCGTCGTCGCGAGCCGCAATCCCCGACCGGGCGATATTTCGTTTGGTCAGCTGCTGTTCTTGAAACCCTCTCCGGCGGTCGCTGAGCCCGATGACGTCGCCAAACAGTTGCTGACGTCCGGCTCGACCGGGCGGCCAAAGCTCGTCATGTGCACCCACGCCAACATCGCGCTGAACGCGGCCCAGATCCAAGCTTGCTACGCCGATCCCGAGCCGCCGGTGCTGGTCAATTCCGCGCCCTGGAGCCACAGCCTGGGGGCCAACGCCATCCTGCACATGGTGCTGCACCGGGGCGGGACGCTCTACATCGACGCCGGCCAGCCCGTGCCGGGGAAGTTCAGCGAGACCGTGCGCAATCTGCGCGAGGTGGCGACGACCTATCACAACATGGTCCCGGCGGGCTGGGGGATGTTCGTCGGCGAGCTGGAGCGCGACGAGGCGTTGGCCGCCAAGTTCTTCGAGACGGTGCGGGTGATCCAGTACGGCGGCGCCTCGATGGCCCAGTCGATCCTCGACCGCGTCCAGGCCGTGGCCGTGCGGACGGTCGGCGAGCGGATCACCTTCGCGGCCGGCTACGGCGCGACCGAGACCGGGCCGACGGCCTGCAACATCCACTGGCTGAACGCGCGCTCGGGCATGGTCGGCCTGCCGACCCCGGGCACGGCGGTGAAGCTGGTCCCGGCCGGCGATGGCGGCAAGTTCGAGATCCGGGTGAAGGGGCCGCAGGTTTCGCCGGGCTATCTGGACCAGCCGGAAGCCACCGCCCAGGCCTTCGACGAGGACGGCTTCTACCGTCTGGGCGACGCCGCGCGGCTGGCCGATCCGGACGATCCGGCGGCGGGGCTCGTGTTCGACGGGCGGCTGGTCGAGAACTTCAAGCTGGCCAGCGGGACCTTCGTCGCGGCCGGCGCTCTGCGGGTGGCGGCGGTGTCGGCGATCGGCGGCGTGGTCTCCGACGCGGTGGTCTGCGGCGAGGGCCAGGACGGCGTCGGCCTGATGCTGTTCCTGGACGCCAAGGCCTGCGAACGGCTGGGGGATGAGGCGGCGGTGCGAACCGCCATCACCGAGGGCCTGTCGCGGATGAACGCGGCGGCCAAGGGCGGCGGCGGCAAGGTGCTGCGCGCCCTGATCCTGGACGGCGCCCCCGACGCGGCCAGCGGCGAGCTGACCGACAAGGGCTATATCAACCAGGCGATGGCGCGCGATCGCCGTCCGAAGGAGCTGGAGCGGCTGTTCGCGGCTACGCCGGACGCGGGGATTCTAGTTCTCTAGCCACGCCGACGCAGATCAGAAGCTGGCCAAAATAGTAGAGACCCCAGACCGCCAGGCCGGTGACCAGGGTGTCCGGCAGAGGGCCGGTGCGGGCGAAGATCAGCAAGTCCGAGACCACGAACATCAGCGCGCCGAGGCCCACCGTCTTGCGCGGAAAGCGGCTCATCAGCGCCGTGGCGGCCATGCCGGCCAGGAACACGCTGTAGGCCACGACGCCGTTGTTGCCGCTCGACAGCAGTCGGGAAGCCCAGGCGACGATGGGGACCAGGACCAGCGGCGCCACCGAGGTCGGCGTGCGATGGCGCAGATAGAGGACCGTGGCGACGACATGGCCCAGCAGGAACGACACCGCGCCAACCGTCAGGCCGTGGGTCTCCAGCAGCACGTCGCCGCCGGCGCCGAAGACCATCACCGCCGTCAGCAGCCAGCCGTCCAGCGACTTGGCCCGCAGCGCCGCGTGGACCGCCAGCAGCGCCACGCCGGCGCCCTTCCAGACGGTCTCGATCCCCGGCGACAGGTCCAGGACCCAGGTCGCCACATAGCTGACGCCTGCGACTGCCGACGCGATCAGCGTCCAGCGCGCGGCCGCGCTCATCCCTTGCATGGAATGTTTTCCCCCTCTTTTGCCGGTCAGACTGCAATGGCCGTCGCCTGATGCGCAACCGGGTTGGCGTCCTTGCCGAAATGTCGGAGACAGGAGGCATAAAAGCGGAGGACAGCATGAACGGCGCGGACGCCCTGATCACCACCCTGGCCGACAACGGGGTCGTCGCCTGCTTCGCCAATCCGGGCACCAGCGAGATGCAGTTCGTCTCGGCCCTGGACCGCGAGCCGCGCATGCGCTCGGTGCTGTGCCTGTTCGAGGGCGTGGCGACCGGGGCCGCCGACGGCTATGGCCGCATGGCCGGCAAGCCCGCCTGCACCCTGCTGCACCTGGGGCCCGGCTACGCCAACGGCGCGGCCAACCTGCACAACGCCCGGAGGGCGTACACCCCCATCGTCAACGTCATCGGCGACCACGCCACCTATCACCGCGGCTTCGACGCCCCGCTGAACAGCGACATCGCCGCCCTGGCCGCGCCCAATTCGCTGTGGGTCAAGTCGGCCGAGAGCGCCGACAGCGTCGGACCTCTGACGGCGGAAGCCATCGTCGCCAGCTACGGGACGCCGGGCGGCAACGCCTGCCTCGTCCTGCCCGCCGACGCCGCCTGGAACGAGGCCACCGTGAAGGGGCCGGTCGTCACCCCGCCGGCCTTCGCCAAGCCCGACAAGACCGCCGTCGAGACGGTCGCCAAGGCGCTGAGCTTCGCCAAGAAGCCGGTGCTGCTGCTGGGCTCAGGTGCGTGCGGTGAGGCGGCGCTGGCCGCCGCCGGCCGGCTGGCGGCCCACGGCGTGCGCGTGCTCACCGACACCTTCACCGCCCGCCAGGCGCGGGGCGAGGGCCGCTTCCGTCCCGACAAGCTGCCCTATTTCGCCGAGCAGGCCCTGAAGGACCTGGACGGCGTCGACCTGATGATCCTGGTCTCGACCGCCCGGCCGGTGGCCTTCTTCGCCTATCCCGACCGGCCCAGCGTGCTGGTCCCCGAAGGCTGCTCGGTCGAGACCCTGAGCGGTCGCGAAGTCGATGCGGCCGCCGCGTTGAACGCCCTGGCCGACGTCGTCGGGGCTTCGGCGGCCGGCGCGGTCGAGACCTATGCCGCGCCGGAGGCTCCGGCCGGCCGTTTCGACGCCTGGGCTATCGGCGCCTCGATCGCCAAGCACATGCCGGCGCAGACCGTGATCTCCGACGACGCGGTGACCGCCGGCCTGCCGATCTTCACCCAGACCAAGGCGGCCCGCGCCCACGAGTGGCTGTCGCTGACCGGCGGCGCGATCGGCCAGGGCATCCCGCTGGCCATCGGCGCGGCCGTGGCCTGCCCGGACCGCAAGGTGCTGGCCCTGACCGGCGACGGGGCGGGCATGTATACGGTGCAGGGCCTCTGGACGATCGTCCGCGAGCAGCTGGACGTCACCGTCGTGGTCTTCGCCAACCACGCCTATCGCATCCTCGGCATCGAGCTGGGGCGCACCGGGGCCGGCAACCCCGGGCCGGCGGCCTCGAAGCTGCTGGACCTGGGCGACCCCCGCATCGACTGGGTGAAGATGGCCCAGGGCATGGGCATGGCCGCCGAACGCGCCGAGACGGCTGAAGCCTTCGACGACGCCTTCGCCCGGGCGATGGCCACGCCGGGTCCGCGCCTGATCGAGGCCGCGCTATAGCGGGGAAGGGTCGCGTCCAGAGCGTCCGCGATGGCGGTCATGGCCGCCAGGTTGGGGTGATAGGGCGCGGCGCCGGGGGCGGGATAACCGTTCATCCACGGCTCGGCCGCGCAGGCGTCGTGGCCTCGGCTGAGCTCGGAGGTAGTGATCACCGTCGCGCCGCCGGCGGTCGCGGCTTCCCGCGTGACGGCCAACAGCCGCGCGGCCTTGATCCGGGCGGCGTCGGCGTCCGCCTCGGTCAGCGGCGCGGCGACGCAGGCACCTTGCGATGGCAGGATCGTCGGATATTCGACCAGCACGATCCGGGCCTTGGGCGCCCGCTCGCGGATCGCCGCGACCATGCCGGTCATCGCCGTCTTCAGCGCCGCGTAGTCGGCTTCGGTCGGCGCGGATTGCGGCGCGCAATTGGCCTCGCCCCGCTGGCGGCACGAACCGCCATAGAGGCCGCCGACCAAGCCGATGTCGTTGCCGCCGATGGTGATGGTCACGAGCGCCGTGTCGGCCGTCACAGCGTCGATCTGGGCCGGCAACTCGCCCCAAGGCTGGAGGATCGCCGAGGTCTTCGCCCCGCTGCAGCCGACATCGACCAGGGTCAGGCCGCGCCTGGCCGCGAGCTGGCTGGCATAGTTCCGCGTCGATCGCGCACAGCGGGCCGGCGCATCTTCCTGATACGGCGAGACGCCCAGGCCGGCGGCATAGGAGCTGCCCATCGAGACATAGCGCGGGCCGGCGTGGGCGTTCATGGCGAAGAGGGGGGCCAGAAGGGCGAAGGCGAGGGTCAGGACGCGAAGCATGGGCCGAGCCTAGCGATCCCTTGGCCCAAAAAGAAAGCCCGCCCGGATCGCTCCGGGCGGGCCTCTTTTAGATCAGGTCAGAACTGGGATCAGCTCTTGACGTTGGTCGGCAGCTTGCAGCCGCCGCCGATGCCCTTGGCTTGGGCGCAGGACAGGAACTCCTTGGCCGCCGGCTTGGCGACGCCCGTCGGATAGCCCAGCACCCAGCCCGGCAGACCGTCCGAGCAGGCGACTTCGACGAAGCCTTCGTTTTCGGTCGAACCGATGATGCGGGCGTCCGAGACCTTGCACGAAGCCTTGTTGAAGCCGACCAGGTCCTGGCTCAGGCGGGCGAACTGCGTGTCCTTCTTGGAGAACGAGCAGCGATAGCCGTTGAACTCGGCCGTGAGGCAGTCGAACACCGTGCCGCCGGTGGCGGTGAACACGGCGATGGCGCCCACTTCACTGCCCTTGCAGCGCAGCTCGACGACTTCCTTCTTCGGGTCGGCGCTCGGCAGCATGCCGTACTTCTCGACGTCGCAGGGGAAGCCGGCCTTGGCCGACAGCTTGCTGTAGAAGCCGGCCTGCTCGGTCTGGGCGGCGACGGCGTCGGTCATGGTGCAACCGCCACCGACGAAGCCGGCCTGGGCGCAGGGGATCGACTTGACGAAGGCGCTGGTGGCCGTCGTCTGCTGGTACATGTAGCCCTTGCCGTCCTGGCAGGAGACTTCGTAGTAGCTGTCGGTCTTGGTGCTGAGGACGTAGCGCTTGTCCTTGACCGCGCAGCCGTTGTTGGCTGCGGTGTTCAGCGCGTCGACCAGTTGCAGCTGGGTCTGACGGTTGGTCAGCTTGCAGCTGACATTGCCGCCTTCTTCGTACAGCAGGCAGCTGTTGGCGACGACTTCGCCGTTCAGGTTCATCGGGTTCGTCGTCTGGACGATGTAGCCCGCGCCGCCCTTACAGGCGACTTCGAAGAACGAGTTCTTGGCGCCCGAGCCGATGGCGCGCGCGTTTTCCTGCTCGCAGGTCACGCCGGCCTTCTGGACATACGGCGCCAGCTTCGAACCGGGGTTGGCGTTGTCGGGCAGCAGGCAGGCCAGGCCGCCGACCTTGCCGTCCGCGGCGGGTTGGCTCGATTCCAGGCAGGTATAGACCTGCGGAGCGCCTTCCTTCTTGGCGATGACCGCGAAGCCCATGCCTTCCGAGCAGGCGACTTCGTAGTACTTGTCGCCAGCCTTCTTGTCCTCGCCCATGAAGCGGGCGTCGGTGACGGTGCAGCTGGCGCCGCTGGCGGCCATGATGGCCGGGGCTTCCTTCTTACCGACCTCACGCGACTTGGCGTCGATGGCGGCGGGCTTGCCCTTCTCTTCCTTCGGCGCCGAAATGACAGCGGCGGGAATGAGAATAGCGACCGCGAGGGCGGCCGTCAGACCGATCGCGAAAGGCCTCATGGGTAACATCTCCTGGGTGGATTCCTCGCGCGGACATAAGCGCGTGCTTGTATCAGGGGTCAAGATACCCTCCGACCTAGGCGTGATGATGACTGGGTTTCGGGGCAAAAAATGGGTTGGATCAACGACAAGCGCCGGCTGAACCGGCCCTGAAGGGAACGAAATGCGCGACGGGTTTGAAGACGAAGAGACGACCGAGGTCCCCGAAGTCCGCAAGGCCGGACGGCTGGTCTATCCGTTCGAGACGGCGCCGGAGGCCGGTTCGGGCGGCGCGGTCGAGGTCGCGCCGGGCGTCCTGTGGCTGCGGATGCCGCTGGGCGGCTCGCTGCAGTTCATCAATGTCTGGGCCATCGCCGACGGCGAGGGCTGGGCGATCGTCGACACCGGCGTCCAGACCCGCGAGACCAGCCAGGCCTGGCGCGACGCCTTCGTCGGCGCTTTGGGCGGCAAGCCGGTCACCCGAGTGATCGTCACCCACCTGCATCCCGACCACATCGGCCTGGCCGGCTGGATGACCCGCAAGTTCGACTGCCGTCTCTGGATGACCCGGCTGGAATACTTCCAGTGCCGGATGCTGGTGGCCGACACCGGCCGCGAGGCGCCCGAGGACGGGGTCAAGTTCTTCCACGCCGCCGGCTGGGACGAGGACGCCATCGAGAACTACAAGGCCCGCTTCGGCGGCTTCGGCAAGGCGATCTACGCCCTGCCCGACAGCTATCGCCGGCTGTCGGATGGCGAGGACTTCGACATCGGCGGCAAGACCTGGCGGGTGGTGACGGGGCAGGGGCACTCGCCCGACCATGCCTGCCTGTGGTGTCCGGAGCTGAACGTGCTGATCTCCGGGGACCAGGTGCTGCCGCGCATCTCGTCCAACGTCTCGGTGTTCCCGACCGAGCCGGACGCCGATCCGCTGAGCGACTGGCTGCGCTCGCTGGCCAAGGTCAAGGCGACCGTGCCGGACGAGGTCGTCGTGCTGCCGGCCCATAACGATCCGTTCGAGGGGCTGCACACTCGCATCGACGGGCTGATCTCGGGCCACGAGCGGGGCCTGGCGCGGCTGGAGAAGAAGCTGGCCGAGCCCAAGCGGGTGGTCGACACCTTCGGGGCGTTGTTCGCGCGGCAGATCGGACCGGACCTGCTGGGCATGGCCACGGGCGAGGCGTTGGCTCACCTCAACTGCCTGGTCGGTCGCGGCAAGATCCAGCGCACGGTCGATGACGAGGGCGTGGCCTGGTACGCGGCTTTTTCTAGTCCAGACTAGAAACACCTGTTTGACATTTCGCGTGCGAAACATAGTCTGGCGGACATGCCCGTGCCCGCCGACCGCCGCCTCATCTTCCTGCTCAACGCCGGCCATCGGCGCGTGCAGCGCTGGATCGAGGGCAAGATGGCGGCCAAGGGCGGGCTGACCGCCGCCCAGTCGGGTGTGCTGTTCTATCTGGGCGAGAAGGACGGGGCGCTGATCGGCGAGGCCGCCGACGCCCTGGACCTGGCCCCCTCGGCCATGACCGGCCTGATCGACCGCATGACCCGCGCCGAGTTGGTCGAGCGCCGCGCCGATCCCAAGGACGGCCGCGCCATGCGCCTGCACCTGACCGAGAATGGGCGAGAGGCCCGCGAGCGCGCCAAGGCGGGCCTCGACGGCATCAACGCCCACCTGACCGAAGGCTTCACGGACGAGGAGATCGGCGTCGTCGCGCGCTGGCTCGCCAGTCTGCAGACCAAGTTCCCCAAGGGAGAATGACCATGACCGAGCATGTCAAAGTCGAGATCGACGCCGGCGTGATGACCATCACCCTGGCGCGTCCGGAAAAGAAGAACGCCCTCTCCAACGCCATGTACGGCGTGCTGGCCGACAGCCTGGAGCTGGCCGAGAAAGACACCGCCGTCCGCGTCGTGGTCATCCAGGCCGACGGCGACGCCTTCACGGCCGGCAACGACCTGCAGGATTTCGCCGCCCAGGCCACCGGCGCGTTCACGGGCGAGCGCCATGTGATCCGCTTCCTGAAGGCGCTCGCCAACGCCACCCGGCCGCTGGTCGCCGCGGTCCAGGGCCAGGCCGTGGGCGTGGGCACGACCATGCTGCTGCACTGCGACCTGGTGTTCGTCACGCCCGACGCGCGCCTGACCACGCCGTTCGTCAACCTGGCCCTGGTGCCGGAAGCCGCCTCCAGCTGGCTGCTGCCGGCCCGCATCGGCCATGCCCGCGCCTACGCCATGTTCGCCCTGGGCGAGGCGATCGACGGCGGCACCGCCGTGGCCTGGGGCATCGCCAACGGCTCGGCCGAACTCGGTGATCTGCGGGCCCGCGCCCGCGCCGCCGCCGACCAACTGGCCAAGCGTCCGCTGGGCGCCTTGACCGTCACCAAGCGCCTGATGCGCGACGCCGAAAAGATCGCCGCCCTGATGGACACCGAAGGCGCCGAGTTCGCCGCCCGCCTGCAGACGGCCGAGGCCCGCGAGGCCTTCATGGCCTTCGCCGAGCGCCGCGCGCCCGACTTCAGCAAGGTCGGCTAGTGGCCCTGCTGCTGGCCGCTGTGCTCCTGGCGCTGGCGGCCTTGCACCTCTATTGGGGCCTTGGCGGTCGCTGGCCCGGACATGACGAGGCCTCGATGGTCGAGCATGTCGTGGGCCGCACGCGCGGCATGAAGGCGCCTGGCCTCAGGGCCAGCGCCACGGTCGCCCTGGCCCTGGCGGCTGGCGGCGGCCTGATCCTGGCGAGCCTCTTCCCATCCCCGTTCGCGCCTTGGCTGAAGGCTGGACGCTGGGTGCTGTTCGCGGTCTTCGTCCTGCGCGGCCTGGCGACCTACGTCCCGCCGATCTTCCGCTATGCCGAGGGCACGCCGTTCTGGCGGCTGAACCGTCGCGCCTATGGCCCGCTGTGCCTGGCGATCGCCCTGGGGATTTTCGCCATCCAGATGTAGCGTCACCTCAAACAACGAAAACACGTGGGAGGATACAGCATGAGTGATCGCATCACCTCGGCCTTCGGGGCGAAATCGACGGCGCGCGAGGTCGTCGCGGGCCATGATCTGTCGGGGCGCGTGGCCATCGTCACCGGCGCGGCCACCGGCATCGGCGTCGAGACGGCGCGGGCCCTGGCCCTGGCCGGCGCGGAAGTCATCATCGCCGCCCGCAAGCCGGACCTCGGCGAAGAGGTCGCCAACGCGATCAACGCAGAGGTGGGCTCCAAGCGCGCCAGCTTCGGCATGGTGGATCTCGCCAGCCTGGAGTCGATCCGCCACTTCGCCCATGTCTGGGGCGATCGGCCCATCGACCTGTTGATCAACAACGCCGGGGTCATGGCCAGTCCGCTGATGCGCACGGCCGACGGCTTCGAGATGCAGTTCGGCACCAACCATCTGGGCCATTTCCTGCTGTCGGTGCTGCTGGCCCCGAACCTGGTCGCTGGGGCCAAGGCTTCGGGCAAGCGCTCGCGGCTGGTGTCGCTGTCGTCGATCGGCCACCGCCGCGCCGGGGTGAACTTCGAGGACCCCAATTACGAGCATCGCGACTACGACAAGTGGGAGGCCTACGGTCAGGCCAAGACCGCCAACAGCCTGTTCGCGGTCGGCTTCGACAAGCGGTTCAAGGACCAGGGCGTCAACGCCAACGCCGTCATGCCGGGCGGCATCATGACCCCGCTGCAGCGGCACATGTCGATCGAGGAGCAGCGGGCCATGGGCTGGCTGGACGAGAACGACAAGCCGCGCGAGGGCTTCAAGACCACAGAGCAGGGCGCGGCGACCAGCGTCTGGGCGGCGGTCGGCGACGAACTGGACGGCGTCGGCGGGCTCTATCTGGAGGACTGCAACCAGGCCGTCCCGTGGAGCCAGGAGCGTCCCTGGAACGGCGTCATGCCTCACGCCCTGGACCCCGAGGCGGCCGATCGCCTGTGGGACCTGTCGGTGAAGACCGTCGGGGCCGGCGCCTGATGCAGGACCGCACCGTCCTGCGGCTGGCCGGGGTCGCCACGATCGTCGGCGCGGCGATCGACGTCGTCGCGCCGTTCCTGATCTATCCGCGCCTGGTCGAGCCGCAGCCGCACCTCGTCTACGTGACCATCGACCTGCTGCTGATGATCGGCATGCTGGGCGTCTGGTCGGCGAGCAAGCGTACGGCCAGCGTCCTGGGCCTGGTCGGCTTCGTGCTGGGCCTGCTGGGCGTGATGCTGGTGCGGACCTCGTCGGCCAAGATCTTCGGCGAGGCGTCGTACATGATCGCCTCCAGTATCTGGTCGATCGGCATGGTGGTCTGGGCCATCGACCTGCTGCGGGCCAAGGTCTTCCGCATTTCCGCTGGCCTGTGGATCGCGGCCCTCGTCATCGGCCTTGTCGGCGTCGCCTTGAAGGATCACGGTCCCGTCGCGCACGTGGCCAAGATGAGCTTCATCGCCGGCTTCGTCTGCGCCGGCTTCGGCCTGATCAAACCGCGTGGAGACCTCGCATGAGCCTCAAGGGCAAGACCCTCTTCGTCACCGGCGCCTCGCGCGGCATCGGCTTGGCCATCGCCCTGCGCGCGGCGCGGGACGGGGCCAATATCGTCATCGCCGCCAAGACGGCCGAGGCGCATCCGAAGCTGCCGGGCACCATCTACACGGCCGCCAAGGAGATCGAGGCGGCGGGCGGCCAGGCCCTGCCGCTGGTCGTCGACGTGCGCGAGGAAGCCAATGTCCAGGAGGCGGTCGAGAAGGCCGTCGCCCAGTTCGGCGGCATCGACATCTGTGTGAACAACGCCTCGGCCATCTCGCTGACCGGGACGCTGTCGACCGACATGAAGCGCTACGACCTGATGCATCAGATCAACACGCGCGGCACGTTCCTGACCTCGAAGACCTGCATCCCGTATCTGAAGAAGTCGGCCAATCCGCACGTGCTGATGCTGTCACCGCCGCTGGACATGTCGCCGCGCTGGTTTGGCCCGCACGTGGCCTACACCATGGCCAAATTCGGCATGTCGATGTGCGTGCTGGGCATGGCCGAGGAGTTCAAGAGCGACGGCATCGCCTTCAACGCCCTGTGGCCGCGCACCGGCATCGCCACCGCTGCCATCCAGTTCGCCCTGGCCGGCGAGGAAGGCCTCAAGCACTGTCGCACGCCCGAGATCATGGCCGACGCGGCCTATGCGATCTTCAACAAGCCCTCGCGCGAGCTGACCGGCCAGTTCCTGATCGACGACACCTTCCTGTACGGCGAGGGTGTCCGTGACTTCGACCAGTACAAGGTCGATCGGGAGGCGACCCTGATGCCGGACTTCTTCGTGCCGGAAGCCAGCGAGCCGCCGCCGGGGGTGAAGATCGGCTAGCGCTTTTTCTTGGAGGTCGCAGCCTTTTTGGCGCTTGATTGGGCGGCGACCTCCAGCGACTTGCGCGACCATTCCAGCAGGACGTCCTGGTCATCCAGCGCCTCGGCCGGGGCGGTCCAGTAGGCCATCGGCTTGTCGTGGCCGAACGGCGCGAAGGCATGGGAGCCGGCGGCCTCGAACTCGAGCTTCAGGGCGTCATCGCCCTTGAGGTAGAGGGTGTCGTCGTCGATCAGGGCGAAGAACAGGCCGTTCGCATAGACGCCGACTCCGCCGAACATGGCGCGCGAGGTGATGTGGCCCAGCGGGGCCAGTTGCTCCAGAACGAAGTCCCGATAGTCCGCAGAGACCGCCATGTCCGTATCCGCCAAAGTCTCGATTAGGCCCGCCACGCCGTCCGACGCCGCCCTGATCCACCAGTTCATCCTCGATCTGGCGGACTATGAAAAGCTGCTCGACACGGTGCAGGCGACGGAGGCCGATACGGCTGCGGCCTTGTTCGGTCCAAGCGCCCGCGCCTTCGCCGACATCGCCGAGAGCGACGGCCAGCCGGTCGGCTTCGCCCTGTGGTTCTACAACTATTCGACCTTCGTCGGTCGGCACGGGATCTATCTGGAGGACCTGTTCGTGCGGCCGTCGGCGCGCGGCTCGGGCGCGGGCAAGGCGCTGCTGGCCAGCCTCGCCAAGCGCTGCGTCGACGAGGGGCTGGGCCGCCTGGAGTGGACGGTGCTCGACTGGAACGCCCCGTCGATCGCCTTCTACGACAGCCTCGGCGCGGCCGCGATGGACGAGTGGATCATCCGCCGCCTGACCGGCGACGGCATCAAGAAGCTAGCGGGGCTACTCTAGCCGGTCGGCCTTGCGCAGGTCGGGAAACAGGAAGGCCCACAGGGCCGTGACCGCCATGGCCCCGACGCCGCCGAACACCGCGGCCCCGATGGGCCCCAGCAGCCAGGCCATGGCTCCGCTCTCGACCTCGCCCAGTTCGTTGGACGCGCTGATGAACACGCCCGAGACGGCGGCGACGCGGCCGCGCATGGCGTCCGGAGTCACGATCTGCACCAGGGTCTGGCGGACATAGACGCTGAGCATGTCGGCGCCGCCCAGCACGGCCAGGGCCGCGACCGACAGCCATTCCAGTTTCGACAGGCCGAACACCACCGTGGCCAGGCCGAAGACCGCGACGCCGGCGAACATGATCCGGCCCGCGTGGCGGCGGATCGGGCTGCTGGCCAGATAGACGCCGACCAGGGTCGCGCCGATGGCCGGGGCCGCGCGCAGCAGGCCAAAACCGCCCGGGCCGATGTGCAGCACGTCCTTGGCGAACACCGGCAGCAGGGCCGTGGCCCCGCCCAGGATCACCGCGAACAGGTCCAGCGAGATCGAGCCGAAGACGATCTTGTTGTTCCAGACGTACGAGAGACCCTCCTTGATCAGCTCGACGCGCGAGCCGGGCTGGGTCTCGGGCTTGGTGTTCTTGCGGATCAGCAGGGCCAGCACGGCGGCCAGCAGGTAGAGGGCCAGCGACGTGCCGAAGGCCAGGGCCGGCGAGTGGATCAGCAGCAGGCCGCCCAGGGCCGGGCCCATGATCGAGCCGCCCTGCCAGGACAGCGAATTCCAGGCGATGGCGCGCGGCAGCAGCGGGCGCGGCACCAGCATCGGCCCCATGGCGCTGCTGGCGGGCGACAGGAAGGCGCGGCTGGCTCCGAACATCACCGAAACGGCGAAGATCGGCCACAGCGCGTGCGAGCCCATCAGGGCCAGGGTCAGCAGCACGCTGGCGCTGATGGCGTCCAGGCACAGCGTGACGGCGACGATCAGCTTGCGGGTTCGTCGGTCGGCGGTCTCGCCAGCCAGCAGGGTCAGCAGGAACAACGGCAGGAATTGGGCCAGGCCGATCATGCTGACCATGAACGCCGACTCCCCGACCGAGTGGGTCAGGCGGGCGATGGCGTAGACCTGCCAGCCCAGGGCCACCGACTGGATCTGCACCCCCAGGGTGGAGACGAACCGCGCCACCCAGAAGAGGAGGAAGTCATGCTCCCGCAACAGGGCGCGGGTAGACGTGTCGGGTGCGGGTTCGGCGAGCTCTGACATCGGGCCGCAACATAGGGCCAAGTCGCCGCACCGCAACGTTATTGACCTGAGAAAGCCTTGGCCCTACAGCGCGCGCATCTACTGGGAGCCACGGAACGTGACTTGGTCACGCTCCGAAGCCCTTCTAAGGAATTTGGGTATGCCCCGCCTGCGACGAATGACGCGCGAACGCGCCACGATCTGACGCCCTCCCGGTCGCGCCTTCGCGTCGGGAGCCTCCGACGCCCTTTCGCATTTCCCGAAGGCCGATGACCCCAATTCCGAGCGTACAAGTTCAAAAGACCATTCCTTCCGTTTCCTATCCGCCGCTGGTCCATGAGACGCCGGCGATGGAAGCGGCCGTCACCCACCTGATCGACCGGGTGTTCGGCCCCGGCCGTTTCGCCAAGTCGTCCGAGCGCCTGCGCGAGGGCAACACGCTGCTGGCCGACTGCTCGTTCGTGGCCCTGCGCGAGGGCAAGCCGGTCGGCTGTTGCCGCATGTGGCCGGTGACGATCGGCGGCGAGCCGGTCGCGTTCCTGGGTCCGCTGGCCGTCGATCCCGACGAGCGCAGCGCGGGCCTGGGCCAGGCCCTGGTCGAGAGCGCCGTCGAGGCCGCCCGCGCCGCCGGCTGGCGCGCCGTGCTGCTGGTCGGCGACGGCCCCTATTTCGGCCGGGTCGGCTTCACCAACGCCCACACGGCTGGCGTCGTCCTGCCGGGACCGGTGGACCAGCGCCGCGTGCTGCTGTTGCCGCTACGTCAAGGCGGCGATGAGGGTCTCGCAGGGTTGGTCGCGATCGATCCGCGCGCTTGAGCAGGCGGCCTGATAGGCCTAACTGATCAGTGATGACCGATGCCCCCAAAGCTGGACTGGACGGCGTCGCCGCGGCTGCGAAGGCCGACGGCGTGCGCGGCCTGCCGCCGGTCCACCTGTGGAACCCACCCCATTGCGGCGAGATCGACATCCGCATCCGCAAGGACGGTGTCTGGTTCCACGAGGGGACGCCGATCGGCCGCGAGGCCCTGGTGCGCCTGTTCTCGACCGTGCTGCGCCTCGATCCGGACGGCTATCACCTGGTCACGCCCGTCGAGAAGATGAAGATCACGGTCGAGGACGCGCCGTTCATCGCCACGCGTGTTGATCGTGAAGGCGAGGCGCTGATCTTCCAGACCAATGTCGGCGACACGGTCGAGGCTGGGCCGGAGAACCCCATCCGCGTCGAGATCGACGCCGAGACCGGCGAGCCGCGTCCTTACGTCCACGTCCGCCGGGGCCTGGAGGCGCTGATCGCCCGGCAGGTGTTCTATGAGCTGGCCGAGATGGCGCGGGACCAGGACGGCGTCTGGGGCGTGACCTCGAACGGCGCCTTCTTCCCGATCGCGCTGGCGGGAGCGATCCTCGCATGACGCCGCAAGAGCGCCGCGCCTGGATCACCAGCCGCCTGCATCCGATCTCCGAGTACGACCCGAGCCTGGCCGATCCGAAGAAGTCCGACTACGACCTCAATCCGGGCCTGAAGGTCGACAATCCGCACGCCTTGCGCCCGGCCGCCGTGCTGGTGGGGCTGATCGAGCACGAGGACGGGCTGACCGTCCTGCTGACCCGACGCTCCGACACCCTGCGCAGCCACACCGGCCAGATCGCCTTTCCCGGCGGCCGCTGCGATCCGGGCGAGACACCCTGGCAGACGGCCCTGCGCGAAGCCCAGGAAGAGGTCGCGCTCGACCCGGCCTTGGTGAGCGTGGTGGGTCTGCTGCACGGCTACCAGACGGTGACCGGCTTCCACGTGACGCCGGTGGTCGGCTTCATCGATCCCAAGGCGACCTTCGTGGCCAGCCCCGAGGAAGTGGCCGATGTCTTCGAGACCCCGTTCGCCTTCCTGATGGATCCGGCCAACCATCAGCGCCAGTCGCGGGAGGCTCCCGACGGCGCGCGGCGTCATTTCTATGCGATGCCCTGGAACGACCGGTTCATCTGGGGCGCGACGGCCGGCATGCTCCGGTCGCTGTACGAGGCGCTTTACGACGAAAGCGGACAGAACCCCTCCGAGTAGGGTGTTTCCTGTCTGGTGGAGCCAGGGTCTCCTGGCCTAACAATGACGCCCCGTTCGACGGGGCCAAGACGCGTACTTGTGGGAGTTCGGCGTTGAGCAGTGAATCGATCGGCATCCAGCCCTGGATGGCGCTACCGGAGACCAAGGCCGTGTTCGCGGCGCTGGAGGCGCGGAGCCATGCCGGCTGCGCCCGCTTCGTCGGCGGCTGCGTGCGCAACGCCGTGATGGGCAAGCCCATCGACGACATCGACATCGCCACCATCCTGACGCCGGACCTGATCATCGACGCCCTGGAGCAGGCGGGCCTGCGCGCCATCCCGACGGGCGTCGATCACGGCACCATCACCGCGCTGTCGGGCGGCAAGCCCTACGAGATCACCACCCTGCGCAAGGACGTCTCGACCGACGGCCGCCGGGCGGTGGTGGCCTTCACCCAGGACTGGGGTCAGGATGCCGAGCGTCGCGACTTCCGCTTCAACGCCCTCTATGCCGACCTCGAAGGCCGCGTCTACGATCCGACCGGCGAGGGGATCAACGACGCTCGCGAGGGCAGGGTGGTGTTCGTCGGCGACCCGATGACCCGCATCCGCGAGGATTACCTGCGCATCCTGCGCTTCTTCCGGTTCCAGGCCTGGTACGGCAAGGGCGACGCCGACCAGAAGGCCCTGGCCGCCTGCAAGGCGCTGAAGGGCATGGTCTCGGGCCGCGCCGCCGAGCGCACCCAGAAGGAGCTGATGAAGATGCTGGCCGCGGAGGATCCGCGTCCGGCCCTGCGCCTGATGGGCGCCACCAGCGTGCTGTCCTCGATCCTGCCGCAGGTGAAATCCCTGGCCCGCTTCGAGGCCCTGGTCGCCATCGAGACCGAGCAATTGTTCGAGAACGATCCCGACCTGCGCCTGGCCGCGCTGATCCCGGACGACGCCAAGCTGGCCGCCGACCTGGCCGAGCGCCTGCGCCTGCCCAACAATGTCCGCGACCGCATCGTCGACGCGGTCGGCAAGACCCCGCGCGTCGTCTCGTGGATGAGCCCGCGCGAGGCCCGCCGCGCCGTCTACGGCCTGGGCGTGCGGACGTTCAGCGACCGGATCAAGCTGGCCTGGGCCGGCTCGGGCCGCGACTCGACCGCGCCGCAGTGGCGGGCCCTGCTCGCCCTGGCCGAGACCTGGAACCCGCCGGCCTTCCCGCTGTCGGGCGACGAGGTCATGCAGGCTGGCGTGCCCAAGGGGCCACTGGTCGGCGAGGTGATGCGCGAGGTCGAGATCTGGTGGATCGACCAGGACTTCATCGAGGACAAGTTCAGCGCGATCGAGCGGCTCAAGGCCGTGGCTCAAGGGATGGTCTACTGACATGAAGATCGGCCTGCTCCAGACCGGCCATCCGCCGGGCGACCTGGCGGATACCTACGGCAGCTATTCGGCGATGTTCGAGGCGCTGCTGGGCGATGGGCACAGCTACCAAGTCTACAATGTGGAAGAAGGCGAGCTGCCCGCCGATCCGGCCGAGAACGACGCCTATGTCATCACCGGCTCGGCGGCGGGGGTCTATGACCCGCTGCCCTGGATCGAGCCGCTGAAGGCGTTCCTGCGGCAGGCCAAGGGCGAGCAGCCGATGGTCGGGGTGTGCTTTGGCCACCAGATCATGGCCGAGGCGTTCGGCGGCAAGGCCGAAAAGTCCGACAAGGGCTGGGGCGTGGGTCTGCAGGCCTATGCGGTCGAGGCACAGGAGCCGTGGATGGATGCTGCTCACCATGTGGCCGTGCCCGGCTCGCACCAGGACCAGGTGACCGTCCTGCCGCCCGGCGCGCGGGTGCTGGCCGGCAGCGCCTTCACGCCCTACGGCATCCTGGCGTACGACGACGCCAAGGCGATCTCTATGCAGTTCCACCCGGAGTTCTCGCCGGCCTACGCCACGGCGCTGATCGAGGCCCGGCGCGGCACGCGGTTCACCGACGAGCAGGCCGACGCCGCGATCGCCAGCCTGGGCGCCGACAACGACGCCGCGCGGATGGCCGCGTGGATCCGCGGATTCCTCAAGCAGGAAACCCAAGGCTAAGCGGAAGCGTTGCTCTCCCGTTGAAATCCGGGAGGTCCGCCATGCGTGTCGCTACCGTCGTGATCCTGGCCGGAACCCTGGCCGCCGCCGGCGCGGTCGTCGCCAGCGTCCAGGCCGCTCCGGAGGCTAAACCGGCTCCAGCTCCCATGGCGCTGAAGACCGCCGCCAGCTTCCAGTCGATCACGGACCCGGCCGCGCGGTCGGTCGCCTTGTTCCAGGAGGCCGGCAAGGTGATCCAGAGCCCCCGCTGCCTGAACTGCCATCCCGTCCAGCGCGCCCCGACCCAGGGCGACAACCTGCATCCGCACAATCCGCCGATGGTCGCCGGCGACAGCGGCCATGGCCCGGCTGGCATGCCGTGCTTCTCGTGCCATACGGCCGCCAACGTCCCGACCTGGGGCGCGGACATCAAGAGCATCCCTGGCGATCCGAAGTGGGGCCTGGCCCCGGCCGAGATGGCCTGGCAGGGCAAGTCGCTGGGTCAGATCTGCGCCCAGATCAAGAACCCCTCGACCAACGGCGGCAAGTCGATGGCCGAGCTGCATCACCACATGGCCGAGGACCACCTGGTCGGTTGGGCCTGGCGCCCCGGCGCGGGCCGTGTCCCGGCCCCGGGCACGCAGGCTCAGTTCGGCGAGCTGATCAAGGCGTGGATCGATACGGGGGCGAAGTGCCCTAAGGCCGCCTAGAGGCTCTTCAGATAGGCCGTAAACATGTCGGCCATGGCGTCGGCGTGGGCGGTGATCTCGGAGTCCGTGCGCGGCGTCTCGGAGAAGACGCTGGCCACTTCCTTGAGCGTCATCTTGATCAGGTCGGCGGCCTGGACGCGCGCGGCCTCCGGCGTATCTGGCAGGGCCTCGCGCATGAAGTTGAGGATGATGCCGACCCCTGACGAACGGGCCTCCGTGGCTTCCGGCGCATCGCGATAGAGCGGGGCGGCGTCGCTGAGGGCGGTGCGCATCTGCGCCTCCTCGCATTCCGAGCGCACGAAGGCGTGGACCAGGGCGCGCAGTCGCTCCAGGGGCGGGCGGCTCGCATCCTCCAGGATCGAGCGCAGCAGGTCGGTGGTCGTCCGCCACTCGTCGGTCTGCAGGCGGAACAGGATCGCGGCCTTGTTGGGGAAGTACTGATAGACCGAGCCGACGCTGACGCCGGCCTTCTCGGCGACCCGGGCGGTGGTGAAACGCGCCGCGCCCTCCTTGGCCAGAACCTGAACAGCCGCCTCCAGGATCGCCGCCACCAGCTCGGCCGAGCGGGCCTGCTGGGGCTGCTTTCGTGAGGAAATCCAGGGGCTTGCGGGCATGGCGGTCAGGGTGTCCGGCAACGCGAATAGGAAACCTGACGAATTAGTCGCATTTCTGGGGTCGGCGCAACACCGCGCTTTTGGAGACCTCCATGAACACCCTGATCAAGCTGGGTCCACTGCTGGACCGCCTGTTTGGCCTGAGCGAAGCGGCGCGTCCCGTCTTCTCCGGCGTGCCCGTCGCCGAGCGCGAGCGGCTGATGCGCAGCAAGACCGAGTATCTCGAACTCTACGGCGCGATGAAGGAATTCCCGCTGGCCGTGTCGCGCGAGACCGGGGTGCTGCTCTACATGCTGGCGCGCTCGATCGGCGCCAAGACCATCGTCGAGTTCGGGACCTCGTTCGGCATCTCGACCCTGCACCTGGCCGCGGCCATCCGCGACAATGGCGGCGGCCGCGTGATCACCACCGAGTTCGAGGTCTCCAAGGCCGAGCGCGCCCAGGAGCACTTCGTGGCCGGCGGCGTCAGCGACCTGATCGAGATCCGCCTGGGCGACGCCTTGCAGACCCTGGCTGTCGACCTGCCCGAGACCATCGACCTCGTGCTGCTGGACGGCGCCAAGGCGCTCTATCCGGAAATCCTGAGCCTGCTGGAAAGCCGCCTGCGGCCGGGCGCGTTGATCGTCGCCGACAACGCCGACTACGCGCCGGAATATCTGGCCCGCGTGCGCTCGACCGAGGCCGGCTACCTGTCGCTGCCGTTCGACGAGGACGTCGAGCTGTCGATGAAGCTTTAGGCCTCTAGGGCCACTTCACGGCCGGCGGCATCGAGCTGAGGATCGACTCGACATTGCCGCCGGTCTTGAGCCCGAACATCGTGCCGCGGTCGTAGAGCAGGTTGAACTCGACATAGCGGCCGCGCTGAACGAGCTGCTGCTCGCGCTCGTCAGCCGTCCAGGCCTCGCCCATCCGGCGGCGGACCAGTTCCGGATAGATCTCCAGGAACGCCCGGCCGACGTCTTGCGTGAAGGCGAAGTCACGATCCCAGCTGCCGCTGTCGTGGTGGTCGTAGAAGATGCCGCCGATGCCGCGCGGCTCGTTGCGGTGGGGCAGGAAAAAGTACTCGTCGCACCAGGCCTTGTACTTGGCGTACCAGTCCGGATCGTGCTTGTCGCAGGCGCGCTGGTAGGCGGCGTGGAAGTCGATGGCGTCCGGGAAATCTTGGCTGCGTTGGTAGCCGAGCAGGGGGGTCAGGTCGCCGCCGCCGCCGAACCAGCTCTTCGTGGTGGCGATGAAGCGGGTGTTCATGTGCACGGCCGGCACGCGCGGATTGGTCATGTGCGCGATCAGGCTGATCCCGGTGGCGAAGAACCGGGGATCATCGGCCGCGCCGGGCATGTTTTTCGCCATCTCGGGCGTGAAGGTCCCGTGCACCGTCGAGACGTGGACCCCGACCTTCTCGAACAGGCGACCGTGCATCATGCCCATGACACCGCCGCCGCCGGCCGGGCGATCCCAGGGCTTCTTCTCGAAGCGACCCGGCGCGCCGGGATAGAGGTCGGCGGGGGCCTCGTCCTCCAGGCGCTCGAATTCCGCGCAGATCTGGTCGCGCAGGCTTTCGAACCAGGCGCGGGCCTTGGCCTTCTTGTCGTCGAGGGAGAGGTCGGTGCTCATGCCGTCCGATTAATCCGCCGCGCGGCCCGGTGCAAATAGGTCGGTCAAAAACCGGGGGCGGTATTCGACAAGAACAAGACGGCGACCCCATATAGGTCAAGGTTTCGTACCTCCCCGGAGTTCGCCATGCCCGCCGCCAAGAAAACCGTCGCTTCGGACATCTGGATCGCCTCGGGCGTCCGCACGCCGTTCGCTAAGGTCGACGGGCCGTTGGCCTCTTACGACGCGATCGAGCTGTCCGTGCCCGTGGTGAAGGCCATGCTGGCCAAGGGCGCGCGGCCGGACTTCGCGGTCTGGGGCACGGTCATTCCGAACCTGACCTGGAGCAATATCGCCCGCGAGGTGCTGCTGGACGCCGGCGGCGATCCGACCATCCCGGCCTTCTCGACGATCATGGCCTGCTCGACCAGCATGATCGGCGCGATCGAGGCGGCCGGCATGATCGACGGACGTGGCCGCGACCTGGCCCTGGTCGGCGGCGTCGAGAGCATGAGCCGCGTGCAGATCGGCCTGTCGGTGGCCCTCTCGGACTGGATCCGCAAGTTCCAGGGCGCCAAGACCGGCCAGCAGCGCCTGGCGGCCCTGGGCGCGCTGAGCCTCAAGGACGTCAAGCTCTTCATCCCCAAGGTCGCCAACCGCACGACCGGCCTGTCGATGGGCGAGCACACCGAGATCACCGCCAAGGAATGGAACCTGTCGCGGGCCGACCAGGACGCCCATGCCCTGGCCAGCCACCAGGGCGCGGTGAAGGGCTGGGAGCAGGGCTTCTTCGACGACCTGGTCATCGAGATCGGCGGCGCCAAGCGCGACACCATACCGCGCAAGGACTCGTCGCTGGAGAAGCTGGCCAAGCTCGGTCCCGCCTTTGACAAGACCAGCGGCAAGGGCACGCTGACGGCCGGCAATTCCTCGCCCCTGACCGATGGCGCGGCGGCGATCTGGGTCGGCTCGGAGGCCGGCATGGCCCGCCTGCCGGGCGAGACGCCGAAGGTGAAGATCGTCGACTACGAGGTCACCTCGATCGATCTGCGTCACGAGGGCCTGCTGATGGCCCCGGCCTATGGCGTGCCGCGCATGCTGGCCCGCAACGGCATGACCTATGCCGATGTCGGCCTGTGGGAGATCCACGAGGCCTTCGCCGCCCAGGTGCTGTCGCACATCGCGGCCTGGGAAAGCGCCAAGTTCCTGTCGGAGAAAGCGGGTGTCACCACGCCGATGGGGGAATTCCCGCGCGAGCGCATGAACCCGTTCGGCGGTTCGCTGGCCTTGGGTCACCCGTTCGGGGCCACCGGGGCGCGGATCCTCAGCCAGGCGGTGAAGGAGCTGGCCGCCCGTCCGAAGGGCGAACGCGCCATCGTCAGCATCTGCGCCGACGGCGGCCAGGGCACGATGATGCTGCTGGAAAGCGCCTAAGCGCTCTCAGGCGGTTCTAGGTCAGGGCCGTGAAGATCAGGGCCACGACGGCGACGTCGAAGATGCGGATGGCGACGGACAGCATGCGAAAACCCGAGGGCGATGAATTCACCAACGATTAAGCAAGACTGGCGCCAACCCTTCGGTTCCTGCTGATGGCCCTCTTCTTCGACGCCGCCTGGTACGACGACCGCCTGGCCGAGCGCGGTCTGACGCGTAGCGTTCTGGCTGCCGCTGCGGGCCTGAGCGAGGCGGAACTGGCCCTGGCCTTCAAGGATCAGCGCGAACTGTCGATGCGGGAAGTCTCTGTCTTCGCGGAGCTTTTGGGCGTCACGCCGGCCGAGGCGGCGTCCCGCGCGGGCGTGCGACCGCCGCCCGCGAGCGATGTTCAGCGCATCGCCGCGCTGGAGGCGCGGGTCGCCGCGCTCGAGGCCGAACTGGCCCGCCTGAAAGGCTAGATCTTGGTCTTCTTCAGCAGGCCCGTCTGGGGACGGCGATCGGCCGGACCGGAATATTCCGTCCCGAGATAGGTCGATCTGGCCGCATCGAGCACTTCCTGCCCACCGCGCAGGCCGCGTTTTTGTCCAGGTTGGCCCATGACGTGAGCGGCGAAGGCGGCGAAGCCTTCGCGGCGCGGCGGGGGTTCCTGACGCGGTGGGGGGGCGTCTTCCTCCACAACAAAGACGACCTCTTCTTCGGTCTCGTGACGCTGGCCGTCACGCGGCGCCGGCAGAGCACGGCGCGCGGGACCAGGGCGTCGAAGAGGATCGATCGGGCCGTTCATACCCGAATTCGTAGAGCCGAGACGGTTAAGATCGCCTGGATGGTCGTGGTTAAGGCGCGGGTCAGGACTTGTTGGCCAGCTTGGCCAACTGTTCCTGCATCGCTTCCATCTGGCGCTTCAGCTCGGTCAGGGAGTCGTCGCTGGCCGGGGCGGCGGGCGCGGGGGCCGGCTGCGGTTCGGCCGGCGCGGCGCCGCCGTCCTCCGGACGCACATAGGCGAACGGCGAGAACATCTTCATGGCCCGGTCGAACAGCGCCATGTTCTGGCGGATCTGCTCTTCATAGACGCCCATGCCGGGGATCTTGCCCGGCGCGAGCCCCGCGAACTGGCCGCGCATGCGCTCCTGCTGCTTGGAGAAGCTCTCCAGCGACATCTCCAGGTACGACGGCAGGAAGGCCTGCATCGAGTTGCCGTAGAAGCCGATCAGCTGGCGCAGGAACTGGATGGGCAGCAGGTTCTGGCCGCCGCCGCGGTTCTCTTCCTCGAAGATGATCTGGGTCAGGACCGAGCGAGTGATGTCGTCATTGGACTTGGCGTCATAGACCACGAAGTCGACGCCTTCCTTCACCATGTCCGACAGGTGTTCGAGGGTCACGTAGGACGACGAGGCCGTGTTGTAGAGGCGACGGTTGGCGTATTTCTTGATGATCACGCGCTGACCGGCCGCCTTCTCGGCGCCGGCGGTCTTTTCGCCTTGTTCAGGGTTCTCGGACATTTCGTTCCCTAGTCCAGAGGTTACATCCTCTTTCGCATCGCACTATCGCTAATGCAAAGGCGAGGCGCCAGTGGTCAGATGACTTGGAGCTGTCGCGAAGGCATGAAAATGTGCCCGTGACGAACGCCGTCGCGATGTGCATGTTGGATGTTGCATCGCAAAAGCACGGGCGCCGCAACCGCGAAGGCGTCACGTCAGAACGTCACGGGAGCTTACCATGAGCGACATCGTCATCGTATCCGCCGCGCGCACGCCGGTCGGCTCGTTCAACGGGGCGCTGTCCAGCCTGCCCGCTTCGGACCTCGGCAAGATCGCCATCCAGGCCGCCGTCGAGCGCGCCGGCATCGCCCCCGCCGACGTCGATGAAGTGATCCTGGGCCAGGTGCTGCAGGCCGCCGCCGGCCAGGGCCCCGCCCGCCAGGCCTCGGTCAACGCCGGCATCCCGGTCGAGAGCCCGGCCTGGAGCCTGAACCAGCTGTGCGGCTCGGGCCTGCGCGCCGTGGCCCTGGCGGCCCAGCAGATCGCGGCCGGCGACGCCAAGATCGTCGTCGCCGGCGGTCAGGAGAGCATGAGCCAGGCCCCGCACGCGCAAAACCTGCGCGGCGGCCAGAAGATGGGCGACCTCAGCTTCGTCGACACCATGATCAAGGACGGCCTGTGGGACGCCTTCCACGGCTATCACATGGGCCAGACGGCCGAGAACATCGCCAACCGCTGGCAGATCACCCGCCAGGACCAGGACGTCTTCGCCGTCGCCAGCCAGAACAAGGCCGAGGCCGCTCAGAAGGCCGGCAAGTTCGATGACGAGATCGTCCCGGTCACCATCAAGGGCCGCAAGGGCGACACGATCGTCGACAAGGACGAATTCATCCGCCACGGCGCGACGATCGAGAGCGTCCAAGGCCTGAAGCCCGTGTTCCAGAAGGAAGGCTCGGTCACCGCCGCCAACGCCTCGGGCCTCAATGACGGCGCCGCCGCGCTGGTCCTGATGACCGCCGACGAAGCCGCCAAGCGCGGTCTCAAGCCCCTCGCCCGCATCGCTTCGTGGGCCAATGCCGGCGTCGAGCCCGAGATCATGGGCACTGGCCCGATCCCAGCCTCGAAGAAGGCGCTGGAAAAGGCCGGCTGGACCGTCGCCGACCTCGACCTGGTGGAAAGCAACGAAGCCTTCGCCGCCCAGTCGCTGTGCGTGGTCCGCGAGCTGGGCCTCGACCCGGCCAAGGTCAATGTCAACGGCGGCGCCATCGCCATCGGCCACCCGATCGGCGCCTCGGGCGCGCGCATCCTGACCACCCTGCTGCACGAGATGAAGCGCTCGGGCGCCAAGAAGGGCCTCGCCACCCTCTGCATCGGCGGCGGCATGGGCGTGGCCATGTGCGTTGAGGCCGTCTAGCCCGGTCGCGGCTAGCATGGCCCTTCGTCGGAAGGCGCTGATCGCCGTCCTCTGCGCCGTGGCGACGGGTTCCGTCGCTTCGGCCGCGGAGATCGCGACCTATCAGATCAAGCCTTCCGACGCCGACCCGGCCGTGACGCAGTTCGACGAGCCCAACCTCGTCCTGCGTCCGGCCCAGGTGGCGGCGGGGACGCCGCTGGTGGTGTTCCTGCCCGGCACCGGTGGTCGCCCGATGGGCGGACGTCTCGTGCTGCAGGCCGCCGCCGAGCAGGGCTATCCGGCGATCGGCCTGCAGTACAACAACACGCCGGCGGTGGTGCAGGTCTGCCCGCGCGACCCCGACCCAGCCTGCTCGTCGGACTTCCGCCGCATGCGGCTGTTCGGCGACGGTCCGTCCAAGGCCGCCAACAATAGCCGCGCGGAGTCCATCCAGGCGCGCCTGGCGGCCCTGCTGGTCAGGCTGGACAAGGACCATCCCGGCGAAGGCTGGGGCGGCTATCTCAAGAACGGCGCCCCGGACTGGAGCCGGATCGTGGTCAGCGGCCTGTCACAGGGCGCGGGCATGGCCGCCTGGATCGCCCGTCAGACGCCGGTGGCGCGGGTCGTCCTGTTCTCCAGCCCCTGGGACTTCACCCAGCCCGGCCAGACGCTGGCGCCGTGGATCGACGGGCCCGGCGCGACGCCGGCCGCGCGCTGGTACGCCGCCTACAATAGCCGCGAAAACACCGCCGATCTCCTGGCCCAGAGCTACCGCCGCCTGGGCGTGCCGGCCGACCATGTGCGGGTCTTCAAGCTGGACCTGCCGCCGGGCGCGCCGGAAAATGCTCCGAACCCGTACCATGGGGCCGGCATCCGCGATGTTCGCTATGTCGAAGACTGGCGTTTTCTCTACGGCAAGCCGGGCTAAGGTGGCTGAGTCGGGACTATTTCAACGCCCGCGCTGACGGGCGGCGGATCGAGAGAGGAAGACATTCCATGACGAGAGTTGCGTTCGTGACGGGCGGCACCCGCGGCATCGGTCGAGCGATCTGCGAACGGTTGATCGCCGACGGCCACAAGGTGGCGGCCGGCTATTCCGGCAACGAGGAAGCGGCCGCCGCCTGCGCCAAGGAACTGGGCGTGATGGTCGTGAAGGGCAATGTCGGCCACTTCGAGGACTGCCAGGCGGCCGTCAAGAAGGTCGAGGCCGAGCTGGGCCCGGTCGATATCCTGGTCAACAACGCCGGCATCACCCGCGACGGCATGCTGCACAAGATGACCTACGAGCAGTGGTCGGAAGTGATCCGGGTCAACATGGACTCGGCCTTCAACATGACCCGCCCGGTGATCGAGGGCATGCGCGATCGCGGCTGGGGCCGCATCGTCAACATCAGCTCGATCAACGGCCAGAAGGGCCAGATGGGCCAGACCAACTATTCGGCCGCCAAGGCCGGCCTGATCGGCTTCACCAAGGCCCTGGCGCTCGAGAACGCCAAGAAGGGCGTCACCGTCAACGTGATCTGCCCGGGCTATATCGACACCGAGATGGTGGCGGCGGTGCCGGAGAACGTGCTGGCCCAGATCATCGCCGGCATCCCCGTCGGCCGTCTGGGCAAGGGCGAGGAGATCGCCGACATGGTCTCGTTCCTGTCGGGCGAGCGCGCGGGTTTCGTGACCGGCGCCACGCTCAGCCTGAACGGCGGCCAATACATGGCCTGATCCCGGGTCTCTACGGACTTCCCCGAAGCCAAGGCTTGACGCCGACTGTTGCGGTTGGGCCTCATGCCGCCGGCTTCGGGGTTTGGACGTTAACACGTCCAAGATTCGCCCCAGTCGGCGGGCAGTACGGGTGGCATGAAATTCTGTAAGGCGGAGTTGGCCGGTTTCGGGGCGCGTGCGTCCTTGACGATCGCGGCTCTGATGCTCATGGCGGCGTCCGCGAACGCCCAGCAGATGCCGCACTCGCTGCGGGACGCCTTGCTCGGCCACAAGGGTCAGGCCGAGGCGCGCCGGGTCATGGCCCCGCCGGTGGCCCGCTACACTTCCGAAGCTGTCGGTGGCTTCATCTTCGATCGGGCCTCGTCCCAGGCGCTGGTGAAGTTCGACAACAGCACCGAGGTCTGGGCGCTGTCGGCCCAGCCCGCCTCGCGCGGCGACGTGATCTATCGCAATGACCTAGGCGAGCCCGTGCTGCGGGTGACCAAGCTGGGCGGGATGATCCTGTTCACCGACGATGCTCCGATGGGCGCGGCGGCCGCCATGTCTGGCCGAGCGACCTCGATCCAGCCGCCGGCGATCATGTCGTTTAGCGTCTTCGTCCAGCGGGTGCGGATCGCCACGGCCCGCGCCAGCCGCGCGGCCCAGCACGACATCGAGTTCTCGACCGTCGAGGACGTGCGGCCCGAGACCTCGGTCCTGGCCGCCGACTCCGCCACCGTCGTGGCCGAGGCCTTCGAGCGCATGGCCCGCAAGGGCGACCGCTCGATCATCTCGCGGGTGTTCCGCGTCCTGCTGGCCGAAGGCGGGAAGCCGGCGGCGGCCCTGAAGGACGGGGCCTTGACCATCACCTATTCTCCGGAACAGGGGCTGGCCGGTCGGCCGTCCTCCAAGCGGATCATCAAGGTGATGAACCGCTGATTGTTCGCCCGAATCGTGAACTATGGCGAACGTCGTTCTCCAATTGTAACCATAAGCGCTCAGGGGCCGTTTACTCGTATGGTCTAGCTTGGCCATACACGGCTTCGATGGCGTCGCTGCGCGGACTCAACCCCGCGTAATGCGACGCCAGCGAGGCTTTTCGTGCATCCGCAAGGTTCTATTGTCTGGTCATGGATAGCCCCGAGCTCGCCGAGGCGCCCGAACGCGGGCGGCTGAAGATGGCCGACATCGCCCGCATGGCGGGGGTGTCGATCTCGACGGTGTCGCGCGCCCTGGCCGGCAACCCGCTGATCCCCAAGACCCTGCGCGACCAGATCGTCGAGATCGCCCAGACCCACGGCTATGTCGTCAACCAGTCGGCGCGGTCCCTGCGCCTGCGCAAGACCGACACCATCGGCGTCATCATCCCCCTGGCCCACGAGGCCGGGCAGCTGATCTCGGACCCGTTCTTCCTGGAAATGCTGGGCCGCCTGGCCGACGAGATCACCCGTCGCAACTACTCTGTGCTGCTGAACAAGGTGATCGTCACCGAGGCCGGCTGGCTGGATCGCATCATCCAGTCGCACCGCGCCGACGGATTGGTGCTGATCGGCCAGAGCACGCAGCACGAGGCGCTGAACGTCGTCTCCGACACCTACAAGCCGATGGTGGTCTGGGGCGCCCAGCTGCCGGGCCAGCGCTATTGCGCGGTGGGCAGCGACAATGTCCAGGGCGGCAAGCTGGCCATCGCCCACCTCGCCGCCCAGGGCCGCAAGCGCATCGCCTTCCTCGGCGCGGTCGACGCGCCCGAGGCCGCCCAGCGCTTCGAAGGCTACAAGCAGGGCCTGGCCGAGGCGGGACTGCCGTTCGACCCGGCCCTGGTCGTGCCCGCGCCCTACACCATGGAAGAAGCGCCCGCCGCGATTACCGACTTCCTGGCGACGGGCGTGGCGTTCGACGCCGCCTTCGCCTTCTCGGACGTCATCGCCCTGGCCGCGGTCGGTGCTTTGGTCGAGGCCGGCAAGAGCGTGCCGGGCGATGTGGCGGTGGTCGGCTTCGACGACATCGTGCTGGCCCGTCACAGCAATCCGCCGCTGACCACCATCCGCCAGGATCTGGAATTCGGCGCACGGGCGATGGTCGACCTGCTGTTCCGCCGCATGGCCGGCGAGGACGCGCGCTCGACGTTGTCGCCGGTCGAACTGATCGTGCGCGGCAGCAGCCTCTAGGTCAGCCGGGCTCGGCTCGGATCCTTCACAAGATTGAACACCAGCGCGACCGCCAGCAGCAGCGCCATGCCTGTCGCCAAGCCAAAGCCGGCATGCGGCCCGCCGAAGGCGTCGCTGGCCGCGCCGATCGCCAGCGGCGAGACCACGGCCGACAGGCAGGTGACGAACAGGATGAACCCCGCCGCCGCCCCATGCCGGGCAGGCGGGAAGCCGCTGATCGCCTTGGAATTCAAGGTCGGATACAGCACCGACATGAAGAGGCCCGACAGCGGCAGCAGCACCGCGGCGCTCTTCAGGCCGCCGGCCAGTGCGCCGACAAAGCACAGCAGGATGGCGATCGCGCAGACGGCCAGGGCCCGGGTCCAGCCCAGCCGTTCCAGCGTCCAGGCCCCGATGAAGCGGCCGGCGGCGCGCAGCACGAAGAAGATCGACAGGGCCCAGGCGCCGGGCAGCAGGGGCTTGGCCCCCTCGGCCGCCAGCAGGCTGGGCATCCAGACATAGACGGCGGTCTCGACCCCGACATAGAGGAAGATGCAGGCCCCGAAGCCCAGGGCGTGGCGATCGCGGGCGACGCCTAAGGCCGCCAGCAGGTCGATCTGGGTCGGATCGCTCGCGGCCTTGGCGGCGGGGAAACGGACGAAGAGGGCGATGATCAGCAGCGCCAGGGTCAGGACCCCGGCCAGGCCATAGAGCGCCGTCCAGGGCAGGCCCTGCGTCAGCAGTCGGGCCACGATCGGCGGGCCGGCGATGGCGCCGACGGCGAAGAAGCCCTCGACGATGTTCATCGACCGGGTGTGCTGCGCCGGCGAGGACGACAGGTCGCCGATCAGGGCGATGGCCCCGGTCTTGAAGATGCCGATCGCCAGGCCGCTGACGAACAGCAGGCCGAGCAGGGGCGCCAGGGCGCGGTTGAAGACGATCAGCAGGGAAGCGGCCGCGAAGAGGGCCAGGCCCAGCAGCACGGTCGGCCGGCGGCCGCGCCGATCCGCGAGGCCGCCCAGGAACAATCCGGCCAGGGCGATCCCGGCCATGGTGGCGTATTGCAGGCCGCCGGCCTCCGTCAGGCTCAGGCCATAGGCCCTGGCGACTTCCGGGATCAGCACGCCGACGACATTGGTCGTCATGGCGGTGACCAGGAACATCAGCCAGGTGAGCCCGCGCAGGGCGCGATCGGCGGCGGGCATGAGCGGGCCTTACGCCGCCTCGATGCCGATCGTCTTCAGTTCCTTGAGGAAGCGGGTCAGGCTCTGGTGCGAGCGGCGCAGGCCGTGGACGACCTCAGGCTTGGCCAGGGCCGAGGCCGGGACGATGAAGCCCTCGCGGCCGATGCGCTGGGCCATGCCCTTTTCCAGCATCTCGACGAAGCGGCGGCGCACGGTCTCGTAGGGCAGGGCCAGCGAGTCGGCGACCTGGCGCACGGTCAGCGGACGGCGCTCGTGGTCCGGCGGGATATCGTCGACCTCGGCATAGAGGCCGCCACGGATGTGCGAGCAGTTACCGGCCCAAAGGGTGGTGAAAACCAGGGCGTACAGAAGGTCCGAACCGTGGACTTCGTTGGCGATCTCGACCCAGCGCAGGATGTAATCCGTCGCGTAGCGAGTGGCCGCGCGAGCGTTGACGTACTCTTCGGACATAGGTGACTCGGTTTCCCCTGGGTCGACGATTTAACGCGACGTGAAAAGGATTGCATGGCTCACTGAACGACGCCATGCGACCAAGTTGCCCACTATGGGTACCCTATCTGAGCATCCGCGACCGGTTGACGCAGGGGTGGGGGCCTCAGGTTTTCGATGGGCTCCAGTCCGGCGCGGCCATCTCGAAACCTTCGAAACGGAAGCCCGGCGCGACGGTGCAGCCGACCAGGGTCCAGGCGCCAAGGCTGACGGCGGTCTGCCACCACGACGTCGGCACCACCACCTGCGGTCGGCAGCCGGCGCGCAGGTCCGGGCCGAGGACGTAGGCCGTGACCCCCGAGCCGTCGGGCGGCGACAGGCTGATCGAGATCGGCGCGCCGGCGTACCAGTGCCAGGTCTCGACCGCATCGACGCGGTGCCAGACCGAGACCTGCTCGGCCTCCAGCAGGAAGTAGATGCAGGTCGATCTGGCGCGGCCGTCGGGGCCGGGCTCGTCCTGGAAGGTCTGCCTGTACCAGCCGCCCTCTGGGTGCGGCTGGAGGTCCAGCATGCGGATGATTTCTTTGGCGCCCAGGTCGCCCGAGATCGCCCGTTCCTGTTTGTTGGAGTCCGTCACGCTACTCATCCCTTGAAGTTGTCCTTGGCCGCCCGGATCTCGGCGAAGGCCGCCGCCGGCGTGGCGGCGTCCGGCCGCAGCAGGGGCGCGCGCAGGAACGGGTTGGTCGCCTTCTCGGCGCCGATGGTGGTGGGCACGGTGGCCTCGCCGCGCTCGTGGGCGGCGAACACCGCCTCGGCCCGGGCCTTCAGCGCCGGGTCGTCATCGACCGACAGGGCGAAGCGGGCGTTCGAGGCGGTGTATTCGTGGGCGCAGTAGACGGTGGTGGCGTCGGGCAGGTCGGCCACGCGGGACAGCGAGTCCCACATCTGCTCGGCCGTGCCTTCGAACAGGCGCCCGCAGCCCAGGGCGAACAGGGTGTCGCCGACGAAGGCGATGGCGTCCGCGGCGTCGTGATAGGCGATGTGGCCCAGGGTGTGGCCGCTGGCGTCAATGACCTCGAACCGGGTCTCGCCCAGCATGACGACGTCGCCGCCGCGCACCACGCGGTCCAGCGGGGCGATGCGCGTGACCTCGGCCGGGCCGGTGATGGTCGCGCCGGTGGCCTTCTTGATCGCCTCGTTGCCGCCGGCATGGTCGGGATGCCAGTGGGTGTTGAGGATCAGGTCCAGGCTCCAGCCGAGCTTGTCCAGCTCGGCGAGGATCGCCTCGGCGTCGGGCGTGTCGATGGTCGCCACCTTGCCGCTGGCCTCGTCTTTGATGAGGAAGCCGTAGTTGTCGGACAGGCAGGGGAATTGATGAACGGTCAGGGCCATGGGCGCTTGCTCTATCGCGCCTCGGCCGGCGCGCCTACAAGGATGGCTCCTACGATCAGGAGACTCAATGCGCCGCGACGTGCTGGACCTGAGAGCCTTCTACGCCGCCCCGCTGGGGCGCGCGGCGCGGACGATGCTGACCCGCAAGGTGGAAGAGGCGTGGGGCGACACCCGCGACCTCGACGTGCTGGGCGTCGGCTACGCCACGCCGTTCCTGGACGCCGCCCGCGCCAAGGCCCGCCGCGTCGTGGCCGCCATGCCCGCCCAGCAGGGCGTCGAGGTCTGGCCGCACGGCGGCCGCAACCAGGCGTGCCTGGTCGAAGAGACCGCCCTGCCGCTGCCCAACGCCATGTTCGACCGCGTCCTGGCCGTCCACGCTCTGGAAGAGGCCGACGATCCGGCCGCCCTGCTGGCCGAGATCGGCCGGGTCATGGCCCCCACGGGCCGGCTGATCGTGGCGGTCTCGTCGCGCGACGGCGTCTGGACGGGGGCCGAGGCCACGCCGTTCGGCCACGGCCGCCCCTTCAGCCGCAGCCAGCTGGAAGCGCTGATTCGCGAGGCGGACCTGGAGCCGGCCGGCTGGACCCGCGCGCTCTATGTGCCGCCGATGGGGGCCATGGCCCCCTGGGCCGAGGGCTTCGAGCAGGTCGGCGCCCGCCTGTGGCCGCGCTTCGCCGGCGTGATCCTGATGGAAGCCATCAAGCAGACCTTCGCGGTCAAGCCACGGGGCCATCGCGCCCGCGCCAGGGTGTTCGCGCCCGGCGTTTTGCTGCCCAGTCCGGCGGGACCGACACCCGCGCGCCACACCGAAGGGCGACCGGCGCCTGTTCATCAGGCGCCGAACGGTCGGGAAGGCCGTTCTTACTTGGAGCGAAGCGTTCGGACGCCTAGCTTGGAATCGTAACAACCGTTCGCTCCCCGGGAACACCGCCATGAAGATGATCGTCGCCGTGATTAAGCCGAGCCGCCTCGACGCCGTGCTCGAGGCCGTCACCGAGGCCGGCGCGTCGGGCCTGACCGTCACCGAGGTGCGCGGCTACGGCCGCCAGAAGGGCAAGACCGAGGTCTATCGCGGCGCCGAGTACGAGGTGAAGCTGCTGCCGAAGGTCAAGCTGGAGATCGCCGTGCCGACCGACGTGCTGGAGCCCGTTATCGAGGCCCTGCAGCGCACCGCCAACACCGGCAAGATCGGCGACGGCAAGGTCTTCGTCATGGACCTGGAACAGGCCCTGCGCATCCGCACCGGCGAACGCGACGCGGCGGCGATCGCGGGCTAGAACAAGCGGAGCCATAAACGCACCCGTGCGTTGTCGTGGTTCACGGCGTTCGGGGTGACATGGATCCGGGATCTTCAGTCTTCCAACCGGGATACAATTGCTGGCGGGTCGAGCCCGCCGATCGCGTGGCCCTGTTCATCGACAACGACGAGGCGTTCGACTCGCTCAAGCCGTTGATCCTGTCGGCCAAGAAGTCGATCTGGATCCTGGCCTGGGTGTTCGACCCCCTGACGCGCCTGGATCCCGACCGGGTCAAGCGCAGCCGCGATCCCAGCCACGCCGATCGCATCGGCCTGATCCTGCGGCGACAGGCGGCCCTGAACCCCGCGCTCGACGTGCGGGTGTTGACCTGGGACATGCCGTTCCCGATCGCCGCCTCGCAGCTGTTCGGGCCGCATCGCGGCGCGGCCTTCTTCGCCGGCTCGCGGGTCAAGTACCGCCTGGACGCCACCCTGCCGGCCAGCGCCTGCCATCACCAGAAGGCGGTGATCATCGACGGCGTGACCGCCTTCGTCAGCGGTGGCGACATCGGCGTCGACCGCTGGGACGACACCCGGCACCTGGACAACAACCCCCTGCGCCGCCTGCCCACGGGGCGCCACTATCCGGCCCGCCACGAGGTCTCGATGCTGGTCGATGGCCGGGCGGGCGAGGCCATGGCCGATCTCTTCGTCGAGCGTTGGAAAGCCTCGGGCGGTGATCCCGTCGAGCGCCCGGACCGCCCCGACGAGACGCCGTGGCCGGATGACCTGCTGCCCGACCTGCGCCGGATGCCGATCGCCGTGGCCCGCACCTCGGCCGCCTGGCAGGGCCGGCCCGAGGTCACCGAGTGCATGCTGCTGCATCTCTCGGCCATCCGGCGGGCGCGGCGGCTGATCTACCTGGAGAACCAGTACCTGACCTCGCCGATCATCGTCGAAGCCTTGGCCGAGCGCCTGGCCGAGCCCGATGGTCCCGAGGTCGTCACGGTCGGGCCGGCCCGCAGCCCCAGCTATTTCGACCAGATGACCATGGACAGCGCCCGCACCTCGGCGATCAACCGCCTGCGGGAAGTCGACGTCCACAAGCGCTTCTCGGCCTTCTCGGCCCATACGCCCGGCGGCGGGCCGATCATCGTCCACTCCAAGGTGGCGATCATGGACGACTGGATGCTGCGGATCGGCAGCGCCAACCTCAACAACCGCTCGATCGGCCTGGACAGCGAGTGCGACCTGGCCTTCGAGGCCAAGAGCGATATTGAGCGCGAGACGGTCCGCGCCTTTCTGGGACGCCTGGTCGGCCATTTCATCGATCGCTCGACCGAGGACGTGTTGGAGGCCATCGAACGCGAAGGCGGCCTGGGCGCGGCCATCAACGCACTGGACGTCAAGGGCGGCCCGCCTCGGCGGCTACAGCCGGTGCCGATGCGTAAGCTGACCGGTGTTCAAAAGTTCATCGCGGACTGGAGCCTGGGCGACGCCATCGCGCCCGACGACGCCTGGCGGCCGTGGGGCCGTCGCGCGCGTCTGCGGCGCGATCTCGTGAAGCTTACGGAGCCGCCGCCGATCCCGCCGGATCACCTGTTGCCGTGATCTCCAGCTCGACCACCAGCGGCAGGTGGTCGGACGCCACCCGGGCGCGGGCGTCGAAGGGCGAGCGCACGCCGACCGTCTCCAGGCCCTTGGTCATGAAGACGTGGTCGATCCGCATGAACGGGAAATTGGACGGGAAGGTCGAGGTCGCCGGACGCGGCCAGGCCGGCGTCGGGGCCTGGGCGTCGCGCAGGGCCGTCCGCAGCATCCGGTAGGTCGCCGAATAGGGCGTGGCGTTGAAGTCGCCCAGGACCACGCCAGGGGCCAGCCACTCGTCGGCGCCCATCCAGTCCGGGCCCAGCAGGGCGGCGGCCTGGCGCTTCTGTTCCTGAGGCACGAGGCCGAGGTGCGTGTTGATGATCTGGACCTTGGTCCCGTCGACATCGACCTCGACCCACAGGGCGCCGCGCGGCTCCAGGCCGGGCACGCGCTTGTAGAGCGGCAGGCCCTTGGCCTTGATCCGGCGCTCGGGCAGGGCGGTCAGGATGGCGTCGCCGTAGAGTTCCTCTTCCACGGTCATGGCCGGATGGAAGTGGAAGCTCATCTTCAGCAGTTCGGCGAGGCGGTGGGCCTGGTCGATCCCCTTGGTGCGGGCCCTAAGAACGTCCAGCTCCTGCAGGGCCACGACGTCCGGGCGCTCAGCCGCGATGACCTCGGCCACACGCTCGACGTCGAGCTTGCGGTCCGTGCCCACGCAACGGTGGACGTTGTAGGTCATGAGACGAAGGGTCTTCATCCGTCGAAGAGATCGCCCGAGACGGGCGGAAGTTCCTTAAGAGTCGTCGCGCCGTTGCGGCTGAGCATGAACAGGCAGGTCTCGGCCCGCCAGTTCTCGACCGCGCTGGCCGGGTTCATCGCGCGCGCCGGGCCCGCGCCGGCGAAGGCCGCGCAGGCGTCCACCCGCAGGTTCAGGTCGGCGGTCAGGGCCAGGAAGTCGGCGAGCGTGCAGAGGTGGATGTTCGGCGTCGACCACCACGGCATCGGCAGGGCCTTGGTCTCCGGCATCCGGCCTCGGCTCAGCAGCGACCAGCGCACCCGCCAGTGGCCGAAGTTCGGAAACGAGACGATGGCCCGGTCGGCGATGCGCAGCAGCTCGTCCAGCACGTGGCGCGGATGGCGCGTCGCCTGCAGGGTCTGGGACAGCACCGCGTAGTCGAAACTGCGGTCGGGGAAGTGGTCGAGGTCCTGGTCGGCGTCGCCCTGCACCACCGACAGGCCGCGCGCCATGCAGGCCGCCACGCCGCTGGCGCTGATCTCCAGGCCCCGCCCGTCGACCTGCTTGTCGTGGGCCAGCAGGTCGAGCAGCGCGCCCTCGCCGCAGCCGACGTCCAGCACGCGCGAGCCGGGGCGCACCAGGCGCAGGATTTCGCGGAAGTCCTCGCGGATGGCGACGTCGGTCAAATCAGTCCCCGATCGCGTTCGGCCGAACTCAAGAAGCCGGCCAGCGCCGCATCCATCACCGGCTCGTCCAGCAGGAAGGCGTCGTGGCCCTTGTCGCTCTCGATCTCGGCGAAGGCGGCGCGGGCCCCGGCGGCGGTCAGGGCGCGGACCAGGTGGCGGCTCTCGGCGGTGGGGTAGAGCCAGTCGCTGGTGAAGCTGAGCACGCAGAACCGCACGTCGCGGGCCCGGGTGAAGGCCTTAGCCAGCACCCCGCCATGGCCGGCGGCGATGTCGAAATAGTCGGTGGCCCGGGTGATGTAGAGATAGCTGTTGGCGTCGAACCGGTCGACGAAGCTGGCCCCCTGGTGGCGCAGGTAGCTCTCGACCTGGAAGTCGGCGTCGAAGCCCCACGACAGGCCGTCGCGCTTCAGCTCGCGGCCGAACTTCCGTTGCAGGGCCGGTTCGGACAGATAGGTGATGTGGGCGGCCATCCGCGCCACGGCCAGGCCCTTGCCGGGCTGGACGCCGTGGTCGGCATAGGCGCCGCCGCGCCAGTCCGGATCGGCCATGATCGCCTGGCGACCCACCTCGTGGAAGGCAATGTTCTGAGCCGAGTGGCGCGAGGCCGAGGCCAGCACCACGGCGCTGAACAGCCGCTCGGGATAGTCCACCGCCCACTGCTGGGCCTGCATCCCGCCCATCGAGCCGCCGATCACCGCGAACAGGGTGTCGATGCCCAGCGCGCTGACCAGCATCGCCTGGGCGCGGACCATGTCGGGGATGGTGATGACCGGGAACGCCAGGCCGTAGGCCCTGCCGGTGCCCGGATTGATCGAGGCCGGGCCCGTCGAGCCCATGCAGCCGCCGATGACGTTCGTGCAGATGATGAAGTGCCGCTCCGGGTCCAGCGGCTTGCCGGGACCGATCATCCGCAGCCACCAGCCGGGCTTGCCCGTGGTCGGGTGCGGCGAGGCCACATACTGGTCGCCGGTCAGGGCGTGGCAGATCAGGACGGCGTTGGACTTGTCGGCGTTCAGCGCGCCATAGGTCTGGTAGCCGATCTCCAGGCCTTCGAGCGTGGCGCCCGAATCGAGCCGCAGGGGATCGCTTGAGGGAAACCGCCAGGTTCCCCCGCCGGACAGGACGGGTGTGAACAGATCGAGCGCAGCCATGCCGCCTTGGACCTCTTGGCGAACAAGGTGTCAACCACCGGCTTCCTGACAAGGCGACGGACGGCTATGGAGATCGCATGGAGCGACTGATCCTGATGCGCCACGGCAAGGCCGAGCGGCACGCCCAGAACGGCGGCGACTTCGAGCGCGCGCTGGCTGACAGCGGCCAGGCCGATGCGGCCGTGATGGGCAAGCTGCTGGCCGATGCCGGCCTGGCGCCCGAGCTGATGCTGGTCTCCTCGGCCCGCCGCACGCGCGAGACGGCCGAGCAGGTCGCGGCGAACTTCCCCGCCGCGCGGGTCGAACACCTGCGCGACCTCTATCACGCCGATCCCGAAGAGGTGCTCCAAGCGGTCGAGGAGCACGCCGACGGCGTGGCCACGGTGATGGTGGTCGGGCACAATCCGGGCCTGCACGAGCTGGCCCTGCGTTTGGCCTTTCAGGGCGGCGCCTCGCCGATCCAGACCAACAAGCTGCGCAGCCGCTTCCCGACCTCCACCGTGGTGGTGTTCGGCTGGACGGCGGGCGGCCCGGTGCTGGAGCATCTCTTCTACGCGAACGAAAACGGCGGAGCCGGCGGCGAATGACCCTGATCTACAAGATCCTCTCCCGCGCCGAGTGGGACGCCGCCAAGGCCGTCGGCCGGTTCGAGGGCTCGGCCGTCGATCATCAGGACGGCTTCATCCACCTGTCGGCCGCCGACCAGGCCCAGACGACCGCCGCGCTCTACTTCAAGGGCCTGCCGGATCTCGTCCTGCTGGGCGTCGAGGCCGAGGGCCTGGGCGAGGCCCTGAAGTGGGAGGTCTCGCGCGGCGGGGCGCTGTTCCCGCACCTCTTCCGGCCGCTGCTGGTGTCGGAAGTGGTGACGGAAGCCGCCATCGAGCTCGACGCCGACGGCGTGCCGCAGCTGGGCGAACATCTCGCATGAGCCTGCATGACGTCGCCGCCCGCGCCCTGCACGCCTTCGACCCCGAGGACGCCCACGGCTGGGCCATTCGCGGCCTGAAGATGGGGTTGGGTCCGCGCGAGAGCGGCCCGGACGACCCGATCCTGGCGGTGAAGATCGCCGGGCTGGAACTGCCCAACTGCGTGGGCCTGGCCGCGGGCTTCGACAAGAACGCCGAGGTCCCGGACGCCATGCTGGCCGCCGGCTTTGGCTTTGTCGAGGCGGGCACCGTCACGCCGCTGGCCCAGGCCGGCAATCCGCGCCCGCGCCTGTTCCGCCTCACTGAGGACCAGGCGGTGATCAACCGCATGGGCTTCAACAACGGCGGCCTCGATCCCTTCGTCGCGCGCCTGAAGGCCCGCCAAGGCAAGGATGGCGTTGTCGGGGCCAATATCGGCGCCAACAAGGACGCCAGCGACCGCATCGAGGACTATGTCACCGGCCTCTCGCGCCTGTGGGGCCTGTCGGACTATTTCACCGCCAACATCTCCTCGCCCAACACGCCGGGCCTGCGCGCCTTGCAGACCAAGGCGGCGCTGGAGGAACTGCTGGGCCGGATCTCCGAGACCCGCGAGGCGATGAAGGTCGCCTCGGGCGCCGACTATCCGATCTTCCTGAAGGTCGCGCCCGACCTGGAGGACGGCGAGGTCGAGGCCATCGTCGAGACCGTGATCGACGCCGGTCTGGACGCCATCATCGTCAGCAACACCACCATCGCCCGTCCCGATAGCCTGAAATCGGCCCAGGCCGGGGAAGGCGGCGGCCTATCCGGCGCTCCGCTGCTGGGCGCCTCGACCGAGGTGCTCAAGCGCTTCCACGCCGCCTCGGCTGGCCGCGTGGCCCTGATCGGCGCGGGCGGGATCGCCGACGGCGCTGGGGCCTATGCCAAGATCCGCGCTGGCGCGCGGGCCGTGCAGCTCTATTCGGCCCTGGTCTATGGCGGCCCGGGCCTTGTGACCCGCATCAAGCGCGACCTGGCCGCCCGCCTGCGGGCCGACGGCTTCGCGGCGGTCGAGGACGCGGTCGGCGCGCCATGACGCGTGACAGGGTCCTGACGCTGCTGCGCCGCTTCGGGCCGCTCGCGGTCATCGTGATCCTGTTCGTGGCCGCCTTCGCCAGCGGCCTCACCGACCATCTGTCGCTGGAGGCGCTGCGCAAGAGCGGGGCCCAGCTGCAGGCCTTCGTCCGCGACAAGCCGCTGCTGAGCGCGGCGATCTATCTGGCGGTCTATATCGGCTCGGTGGCGGTCTCGCTGCCCGGCGCCCTGATCCTGTCCCTGACCGGCGGCTTCCTGTTCGGCCCGCTCGGCGGCGGCTTCGCGGCCTTGACCGGGGCGACGGGGGGCTCGACCGTGATCTATCTGGTGTTCCGCACCGCCTTCGGCGACATGCTACGCCGCAAGCCCGACGCCTTCCTGGCGCGGGTGGCTGACGGCCTGCGCAAGGACGCCTTCAACTATCTGCTGACCCTGCGCCTGATCCCGGCCTTTCCGCTGTTGATCGTCAATGTCGCCGCCGGCGTGGCCAATGTTCCCGTTCGCGCCTTCGTCCTGGCCTCGCTGCTGGGCATGATCCCCAGCTCCTTCGTCTATGCCGGCATCGGCGCGGGACTTGGCCATCTCTTCGCGCAAGGCGGCCCCGTGACGATGGAGACCCTCTTCTCGCCACGGATTTATCTTCCCATTGTCGGCATGGGCGTTCTGGCCTTTCTGCCGCCGATGTGGCGCCATTGGCGCAAGCGGCGCGAAGCAGCGCCCCTGCCAAAGCCCTTGGACGAGAAGTAGCCCCGCCGGATGGTCGAAACGGTTTCGCCGTCGGAGACTGAGCCCGCCCCGCCCCGGAAACGATTTCCGTGGCCCGGCGGCCTGTCGGCGCGCCTGCTGCTGTTCACCGCCATTGTCGTCACCTTCGGCGGCCTGCTGATCCTGCCCCTGACCCTGGCGCAGTTCGAGGAGCAGTGGCTGCTGGACCGGGTGCGGGCCGGGGAACTGGCCTCGACCATCGCCGAATCGGATCCGGACCTGCGGGTCAGCGACGCGGTCGCCAACCAGATGTTCGATCAGGCCGGGGCCGTCACCGTCGCCGTCCAGGCCGAGGGCGCACGGCGCCTGGTCCTGCCGCCCAAGGAGCCGTTCAAGACGCCCTATCTCGTCGACCTGCGCCGCCAGAACCCGGGCTCGTGGCTGGCCGCGCCGTTCTTCACCCTGACCAGCCCCAAGGGCAGCACGGTCCGCGTCATGGCCGAGCCGCGTTTCCGCAAGGCCGAGTTCGTCGAGGTGGTGCTGCCCGACGCGCCGCTGAAGGCTCAGCTGATCGCCTATTTCTGGCGGCTGACCGGTGTGACCGTCTTCGTCGCAGCCCTGGCCGGCCTGCTGGTCTACGCCTTCCTCAACATCTTCCTCGTGCGGCCCATGCAGCGGATCACCCGGGCCATGGAAGCCTTCCGCGTCGATCCGGGCGATCCAGAGGCCCGCATCGCCGTCTCCAAGCGACGCGACGAGATCGGCCGGGCGGAGGCGGAGCTCGACCGCATGCAGGCCGACCTGCTGGCGGCGCTGGCCTCCAAGGCCCGCCTGGCGGCCCTGGGCGAGGCGGTGGCCAAGATCAATCACGACCTGCGCAACATGCTGACCAGCGCCCAGATGGCCTCCGATCGCCTGGCCGCCCTGGGTGACCCCAAGGTGGCCCAGGCCCTGCCGCGCCTGGAACGGGCCCTGGACCGCGCCATCACCCTGGCCTCGGACGTCATGGCCTATGGCAAGTCCAAGGAGCCCGAGCCGGTGACGCGGATCATCCCCCTGCGCCCGGCTCTGGACATGGCCGCCGAAGACGCCGGACTGACCCCGCAGGGCGTGGCGCTGGAAACCGTCATCGGCCCACGCGAACAGCTGCTGGCCGATCCGGACCAGCTGCACCGCATCCTGACCAACCTGTTCCGCAACGCCCGCGAGGCCATCGAGGGCGCCACCGACCGGGGCGGCAAGGGCAAGGTGTTCGTCGAGCTGCGCCGCGACGCCGGCCACAGCATCCTGCGGCTGTCGGACGACGGCCCCGGCGTGCCCGAGCGGGCTCGCGCCAACCTCTTCCTGCCCTTCGTCGGTTCTGTGCGTCGCGGCGGCACGGGCCTGGGCCTGGCCATCGCCCGCGAGCTGGCCCAGGGTCATGGCGGCGACCTGGCCTTGGTCGAGACGGGGCCGGGCGGCTCGGTGTTCGACCTGACCCTGGCCGGTGCGCCCGATCCGCTGCCGGAAGCGCCGTCCGAACCTGACGACAAGGCCGCCGACGCCTCGGCCACCTAGGAGGAAGTGCGATGACGACCACCTGGACCATCGCGGTGAAGCTCGGCGCCTCGGCCGACAGCGCGCCGATTCACGAGATCACCGTCGAAGCGCCCGACGTCCCGACCGCGCTTCGTCGTGTCGCCGCCATGGTCGCCGTGCAGGAGGCGTCCGACGCCGAACTGCTGCTGGACGGCCAGGAGGAGGTCTTCTCCCGCGCCGAGGTCGAGGCGGGCCTGGAAGAGCACCAGGCCCGAACCTGAGCTTCTAGAGCCCCTTGGCGACGCCCTCGCGACGCGGGTCCGCGCCGCCTTCCAGGATGCCGCCCGGCCGCACGATCACGCCCTGCAGGCCCGAGCCCTCGATCTGGCCGACCTTGATGTTGACGCCGCGGGCGTTCAGCGCCGCCAGCATGTCCGGACCGAACCACTCGGCGTCGCCGGAATAGGTGTCCCCGCGCGCCACCACGTTCGGCAGCGAGACGGCCTCCTGGACGTTCAGGTTCCAGTAGAACAGCCCGACCATGGCCTTGAGGTTATAGGACAGGATGGCGTTGCCGCCCGGCGAGCCGACGGCGGCCAGGAACTTGCCCTTCTTGTCCAGCACGATGATCGGGGCCATTGACGAGCGTGGACGCTTGCCCGGGGCCACGGCGTTGGCGGCCGGCGCGCCGTCCTTCTCTTTCGGCGAGAACGAGAAGTCGGTCAGCTGGTTGTTGAGGAAGAAGCCGTTCACCATTCGGCCGTTGCCGAAGATGCTCTCGACCGTGGTGGTCATCGACACGACGTTGCCGGCCGGATCGACCACGACCAGGTGGGTGGTGCCGCCCGGCTCCTGGGTCATGTCGATCCCGACCTTGGGCGCGCCCTTGGGCTTGCCGAACGGCGGGGCCGCCCCGGCCGTGTCGGTGATCAGCTTGGCGCGCTCGGCGACGTATTTCGGATCCAGCAGGCCGTCGACCGGCACGGTCACGAACGAGGGATCGCCGACATAGCGGTCGCGGTCGGCGTACATCACGCGCTCGGCCTGGGCCAGCTGGGTCCAGGCCACCGGATCGGTCGGGCCGCGCTTGCCGATGTCGGTGTGCTCCAGCATCCGCAGCGCCTGGATCACCGCCAGGCCCGAAGACTGCGGGCTGGGCACGCAGACGGTGTAGACCTTCCACGGCCGGCACAGGGCCGGGGCGGAGCGCGGCTTGTAGCGCTTGAGGTCGGCCAGGGTGATGCTGCTGGGCAGGTCGCCCTCGTGCAGGCGGTCGACGATCGCCTGGGCGATCGGACCGTCCAGCAAGGCCGCAGGGCCCTCGGCGGCGATCTTGCGCACCGTGGCGGCATAGGCCGGGTTCTTCAGCACGTCGCCGGCCTGGTAGCGGGTCCCGTCCGGCTTGGTGAAGTACTTCACCGCGTCCGGCTGGCTGGCCTGCGGCGCGCGGCTGACGATCATGCCGGCCAGGCGCGGGCTGACCACGAAGCCGTCGTCGGCCAGCTTTTCGGCGTCCTTGAACAGCGTGTTCCAGGCGGCCTTGCCGTGTTCCTTCTGGGCCATGGACAGCATGGCGATCGCGCCCGGCACGCCCGACGAGCGGCCCGACAACAGCGCCTTGACGAAGGGCAGGGGCTTATCGTCCGGACCCATGAACAGGTCGGGGGTGGCGCCCGCCGGGGCCGTCTCGCGACCGTCATAGGCCGTCACCTTGCCGGTCTTGGCGTCGTAGAAGACCATGAACGAGCCGCCGCCCAGGCCCGAACTCTGCGGCTCGACCAGGCCCAGCACCGCCTGGATGGCCACGGCCGCGTCGACCGCCGAGCCGCCGTCGCGCAGCACCCGCAGACCCGCCTCGACCGCCAGCGGATTGGCCGCGGCGACCATGCCCTTGGCGGGCGTCGAGGTGGAGACCGGCCGCACCGCCGGCATGTTCAGGGGGATCGACTCGGCGTGGGCGGCGGAGATCGGCGCCAGCGTCAGTTGCAGCGAGGCGGCCAGGGCGAGCAGGGAAACAAAGCGACGCATACGGATCCTCTATGACGGACACGAGGGAGGGCCTGCCCGCCGTCCCGAGGCATTCCATGGACACCAATCAAGCGACGCTGTCACGCCCAGATACTCTGGAAACGGCCTCAATCCCCTGGCCTGGAACGTTGCGCGGCAAGGCGCTCCGCCTCGGCGAACGCTGGCTCGCGAAACTTTTTGGCTTTTCCGAAAAACCAGGCTTGCGTTCCCGAAACGGACGGGCTACTTCCCCCGCCTCGCCGAAAGGCAGTGCGCGCCCGTAGCTCAGCTGGATAGAGCATCAGACTACGAATCTGAGGGTCGGACGTTCGAATCGTTCCGGGCGCGCCATTTTCTCCAATAAAATCAATGAGTTCTCCGGGCGGGCGCGTGCGCCCCGGAACAAAAAATCCCTTTGTACTGGGGTTTGTACTGGGGCTTTGCCCGATCACGTTTCCTTGAGTCCGCTGACGACCTCGAACTGCTGGCCTCGCGCGCCACGTTTTCGAGGCGAGTCGCACGGATCGGACCGACGCGGCGAGGCTGCGGGGAGCGTGCGTCAGTCTTCCTGCGCCATGGCCCGGACCAGATCGAGCACCTGTCGGCGTAGCCGGCCCCGGCCCAGGCGTGGAAACAGTTCAGCCAGTTCCAGCCCCTCGTCGGTTTGAAGGAAGGATTGAACCGTGAGCGCTGCGGTGTGGCTTGCGTCCTGCGGCTCTCCAAGCTCGGGATTGGCCAGGCCTTCGAAGAAAAACGAAACCGGGACCTGCAGCGTCATGGCCATGGCGTAGAGCTTGCTGGCGCTGATCCGATTGGCGCCGCGCTCATATTTCTGCACCTGTTGGAATGTCAGGCCCAGGCTATGGGCCAGCTGCTCCTGACTGACTCCACTCATCTTCCGGCGCAGGCGCACGCGTGCGCCGACGTGCAGGTCCACGGGATTGGCGGTGACAGTCGCGTCTCGGGCCATGATCTCATCTCATCAAAAGATAAACATAGAAATCGAGTGAACAGTTCGGTTCTCGACAAATGCATATCTGCGTCGGGGAGCCGACATTTTAATGCGGCGTTCGGGCGCGACCTTTGTTCATTTTCAAAATCTGTCGAACGCGGCGACAAAGTCTCTGCGGCGGAAGGTCACGTGGGCGTGGCGACAAGTTGTTAGCCATCTAGGCCGCAAGCTCCCACGCGTTCCGAGGAGCCAAGTCCCATGCCGTCATCCAATGTTATCACCTTCGACCGGCAGGGATCGCGCGGACGCCAGACCGGGGCCGAGCCTGGGCTGGCCGTGCGGGTCGACTTGCTCGCGGCGGCGCTCGACAACATGCCCCACGGGCTCTGCATGGTGGACGCCGATGCGCGGCTTATCCTTTGCAATCCGGCGTTCACGGCCATGTATCGGCTGCCTCCGGAGCTGGCCGAGCCGGGGACGACACGAGAAGCCATTCTCCAGCATGGCTTTTCCACCGGCCAAGGACCGATTTCGGGCGTCAGCGAATATCTGGCGCGCAGCGCCGAAGCGCAAGTCGGCCAGTCGATCATCGGTGAACTGGCCCTGGCCGACGGGCGCACCATCCGCATCTCCCACACCCCGATCGAGGATGGCGGCTATGTCGCCACCCATGAGGACATCACCGATCGCGTCGCCGCCTCGGCCAGGATCGAATTTCTGGCCTATCGCGACACCCTGACCGGCCTTCCCAATCGTACGGCGTTTCAACGCAGTTTCGACGCCGCGGTCGAGGCCGCCGAGCGCGCCGGGGAGATGTTCGGCGTGATCATGATCGACGTCGATCACTTCAAGGACATCAACGACACCCTGGGTCACGATGCCGGCGACGCCCTGCTGCTGAACTTGGCCAAGACGCTCGGCAAGGCCTTCCGGCGCGGCGACACGGTCTCGCGGCTGGGCGGCGACGAGTTCGCCGTGGTGCTGCGCGGCCTTACCGGTCCGGAAGACCTGCTGCGCCCGATCGAGGCGTTGCAGACCTTGCTGCGCAAGCCGGTCGAGCATGCCGGCCGCAGCTTCACGATCAGCGCCAGCCTGGGGGCGGCGATCCACGACGACCCGGACGCCGACCCGTTGCACCTGCTCAAGAACGCCGACGTGGCGCTCTACGAGGCCAAGTCCGGTGGCCGCAATCGCTGTGTGGTCTTCAAACCGTCGATGCGCACCCAGGTCGAGCAGCGCGTCGAGTTGCTGCGCGAGGTGCGCCTGGCCATCGCCCAGGGCGAGTTCGATCTCTACTACCAGCCGGTCGTCGACCTGGAGGCCAACAAGGTCGCCGGCTTCGAGGCCTTGATGCGCTGGAACCATCCCGAGCAAGGCGTGCTTCCGCCGGCCGCGTTCATGGCCGCCTTCGAGGACACCGATCTTTCGCTCCAGTTGGGCGAGGTCGCCTTCGAGCGGGCGCTCGGCCAGATGCGCGCCTGGATGGACGAGGGCGTCGAGTTCGGCCGCGTGGCGGTCAACATCTCCAGCGAGCAGTTTCGCACCGGCCGCCTGGCCAAGGACATCGCCGGCAAGCTGGCCGCCTGGAACGTGCCGGCCGAACGGCTGACCATCGAGGTCACCGAGAACGTCTATATGGGCTGGGGCGCCGACGTGGTGGCCGAGACGGTGTGCGAGTTGCACGCAGCCGGCGTACTGATCGCCCTGGACGACTTTGGCACTGGCTACGCCTCCCTGGCCAACCTGCGCCAGTTCCCCGTCGACCGGCTGAAGATCGACAAGTCCTTCGTCCAGAACGCGGAGGACGACGCCATCGTCCGCGCGGTGATCAACCTGGGCGCCAGCATGGGCATGAAGGTCGTGGCCGAGGGCGTTGAGCGGCCCGATCAGTTGGCCGCCCTCAGCGCCTATGGCTGCGACCAGGTCCAAGGCTACCATTTCGCCAGGCCGATGCCGGCGAGCGAGGTTGCCGCCTTCGTTCGCGATTTCGGCGCCGACTAGGCCCGCGGCGTCGTCTCCCCTTCGGGATCGGGGCGGGAGCGCCCGGCTTGTGGAAGGTGAACGCGTGGTTTGGCGTCGGCTAGACCGCAAGCGGAAGGCTTACCTTCCACTGATTCCCTAGTGGAAGGTGATTCGCTGTTTGGCCTTTCGCAGGGCGTTGTGATCGGATAGAGGGCGGGCCAGGAGCGCCCCTTTGCAAACCACACCTTGCGTCCCCGATCGCCTGCCGCTCGAAGACCTCGACTGGCGGAGGCTGCTGCCCCTGGCGGGCGAGGCCAACCGCGCGCTCGCCCGTTACGACGGCATGCTGCAGACCTTGCCCAATCCCGGCGTGCTGCTGTCTCCGATCACGGTCAACGAAGCGGTCCTGTCCTCGCGGATCGAAGGCACCCAGGCGACCCTCGAGGAAGTCCTTGAGCAGGACGCCGGCATCGAGGCGCCCGAGGCGCGCAAGGGCGACATCGAGGAAATCAGCAACTACCGCGCCGCCGTCAGCTACGCCGAAGCCACCCTGACCGAGCGGCCGATCTCGCTGTCCTTGACCAAGACGATCCACCAGCGCCTGATGCAGGGCGTGCGCGGTCGCGACAAGACGCCCGGCGCCTTTCGCGACGACCAGAACTGGATCGGCCGGCAGGGCGACACCATCGAAAGAGCCCGCTTCGTCCCGCCCAGTCCCCTGATCCTGCCCGAACGGCTCGAAGAGTGGGAACGCTACCTGCAGCTGGAGACCGAAGATCCTATCCTGCAGGCGGCCATCGCCCACGCGCAGTTCGAAATCCTCCACCCGTTCAAGGACGGCAATGGCCGGATCGGCCGGATGCTCGTTCCGCTGCTGCTCTACCAGCGCAAGGCGCTGTCGCGGCCGATGTTCTATCTGTCGGAATATCTCGAAGCGCGGCGGGACGTCTATTACGACCAGTTGCTGGCCATCACAGAGACCGGCGATTGGCAGGGCTGGCTGGAATTCTTTATCCACGCCGTCGTCAACCAGGCCGAAAACAACCTCTCCAAGGTCCGGGCCATCCGGGACCTCTACGAGGCCAGCCGCCAACAGTTCGCCGAAACCACGCGTTCGCAATTTGCCGGCGCGGCGGTGGACGCGTTCTTCCAGAGACCGATCATCCGGGCCAATGACTTTCTCGAGGTGGCGGGCTTCAAGACCCGCGTGACGGCCAACACCATGTTGCGCCAGCTCGAAGGCGCCGGCCTGATCCGCCGCGTGCGCGAGGGCGCCGGTCCCAAGCCGGCCATCTACGCCTTGCCCGAACTCATCAACATCGCCGAGGGCCGGACCGTCTTCTGACGGGAAGGGTTCAGCGACCCATGCGGTGAGCCGCCGGAGGGCACGCTCGGTCCCGCCGCGCGCCCTTCGGGCGCCGCCTTCGCTCGCGGCTCCTGCGGGCGCGCCCCTGCGGGCAGGCCCCAACGAAAGGGTTGGGGCCTGCCG